>JAQTSI010000005.1 GCA_028711365.1 Methylococcaceae bacterium | reverse complement strand
TATGGCGGCTCCAAGGGTCGGTTCGACTGGTTTTTCGCCGGCAATGTCTTCGAAGACGATGGCTGGCGCCCCTTCTCCCATAGCGCCGTGCGTCAGGCTTTCGGCAAAGTCGGTTGGGAGGACGAACATACCGTCCTGGATCTGAGCTTCACTTTCGCCGACAACAACCTCAACGGCGTGGGCCCGACTCCGGACAGTTTCTACGCCAACGATCAACGATCGATTTACACCGCCAAGGACACCACCCAGAACAGCTTGTATTTCTTCAACCTGAAAGGGGCCCACCGCCTCGGCGAGCACCTGACACTGGCCGGCAACGCCTATTATCGCGGCAATACCGTCGACAGCCTGAACAGCAACACCAATGAAAAATGCGAGTCGCTGGCGGAATGCTCGGGCAATCCGGCCGCCAATGTCGCCGCTCGCAGCGTGCAGGATGGCGCCGGCGTCAATCTCCAGTTCACTTCGACCCAGCCTGTCATCGACCACGAAAATCAGTTCACAGTGGGCGGCGGTTATAACGCGGGGCACACCCGTTTTACCCAGTCGTCCCAGGAAGGCGTTTTCGATTCCCGTCGGGTCGTCGTCGGTGTGACGCCTTTCACGATCGGCACTAATATGAATGGCGAAAATGATTACTACAGTGCTTTTTTGACCGACACCTTCTCCCTATTGCCCTGGATGCATATCAATGGCGCAGTCGGCTGGAATCGGGCCGAGGTCCGTCTACGGGATAAATTGGGCACGGCGCTCAACGGCGATCATGGTTTCGAGCGTTGGAATCCTTCCGCCGGGTTGACCCTCAACCCGTTGCAGGCGCTGGAACTGAAAACCCCGCTGCAGGAACTCACCATCTACGGCAACTATAACGAAGGTTTCCGCGCGCCTTCCCCGATCGAACTCACCTGCGCAGACCCCACGGCCCCCTGTTCCCTGCCCAATAGCTTCGTCGCCGATCCGGCGCTCAAGCCGGTGGTTTCGCAAACCTTCGAGACCGGGTTACGCGGCAAATTCAGCGAAGCCCTGCACTGGAACCTGGCGCTTTACCATTCACGGCTGAACAATGACATCCTGTTCATCAACAGCACCGGCTCCAATCAAACCGGCTATTTCCAGAATGTGGGCATCACCCAGCGTCAGGGCGGCGAATTGGGGCTGGGTGGACGATGGGATCAACTGAATTGGTTCCTCAATTACAGCTTCGTCGACGCCACCTATCGCACCGCCGCCATTCTCAACAGCGCACTGGGTCCGGTGGCCGTGCAACCGGGCGACCGCATCCCCGGCATCCCGCAGCAGACTTTGAAACTGGGCGCGGAATACGAGATCTTGTCGGGCTGGTTCTTCGGCGGCGACCTGCAATATGCCTCCGACCAATATGCGCGCGGCGACGATCACAATCAGCATGCCAAGATCAAGGAATATGCCGTCGTCAATCTGAATACCCGCTATGCCATCAACAAGCATGTGGAAGTCTTCGCCATGGCGCGCAATGTCTTCGATACGAAATACGAGACTTTCGCCGTGATGAACCGAAACTTCTTCACCGGTCAGGGCGAACGTTTCGTCGGCCCCGGCGCCCCCCTCTCCGGCTGGGGCGGCATCAGACTGAAGTTCGATTGATGGGTTGTCAATCGGAAAGGAGTGAGGCTCTTATCATCTATCACTTTTACAGGGTGAACAGGGATTGCAGGATGAAATCCTGGTTATACCTTTGATTAATATTGTGAATCCTGTCCATAAACCGAGGGATGGAATATAAGCGATAGGTGACAAGGAGTGCTGCTTGAAGGGCAAACATCAGGGTTTTCTGAATTGCTTGCTTCGCTTCGACGAGCGGTGGGGCGAAATCCTGTTCTCGAAATCGGCATCCTCTTCGACGGATTCGTCGGCCTGTTCATCGCCCTGACCGCCGTGCCGGTCATACCAATCTCCATCATCGCCGGGTTTCTCCTGTTCCGCCTGTTCGATGTGGTCAAGTCCTGGCCAATCGCCTGGTTCGACCGGTATGTCCATGGCGGCTTGGGCATCATGCTCGATGATGCTTTGGCCGGTTTGTTCGCCAGGATCGTCCCGTTTTCCTTCCCGCATTTCGGCTTGATATAGCTCCTTGAATTTTCAGCGTCTTTTGCCAGTCTGACTGGATCCAGCCATTTCTCCAAGGGCCTAGCTTTCAAGTTGAAGGCGGAACCAAAATGCTGTAGTTTCTGGAAATGGATAAAGACAACTGGATGCGTTTCTTCCGCAGAAGCAAGCCTCGCCAGGGCGAGATCGTAGCCGTGTCCTTGGTTCATGGCGGCATCTGCATCGCGCATGTCCAGACGGGCGGACCGAAGCTTTTGCAATGCGGTTTTTATCCCTGTGCCGATGAACGAAGAGAACAGAAGTTGGCTCAGGTGGTGGAGAGTCAAGGACTGGCTGGATGCGCCTGTCGATTTGTACTCGACTCTGGCGATTACCGTTTGCTGCAAATCAACGCCCCGGAAGTGTCGGCCGAGGAAATGCGCGAGGCTTTGCGCTGGCGTGTGCAGGAACTGATCGACTTTCCTGCCGAGGAAGCCGAGATCGAATACTTTCCAATGCCCTCCTCTCAACTACCGGAAGGAGGTGTCATGGTGACCGCCGTGGCTTGCCGCAGGTCCGTGATCCAGGCCTATTGCGAGCTGGGCAAGAAAGCCAAGCTGGCGCTTGAGGTGATCGATATTCCTGAGCTGGCTTTGCGCAATATTGCCAGCCAGTTTCCCGAAAGTGAAAATGGGGTGGCCTTGCTCTATCTGGACGAGAACCGAGGCAGAGTCCAGTTGCAGAAAGGAGACATGGTCTATGTGACCCGGATGGTGGAATTCGGCTCGCGTGAACTGGCGGCCGTTTTGATCAGTGACGAAAAAAATGAAACCGATGGAGTGTTCGGACGTCTGACGCTGGAGATACAGCGCTCGCTCGATTACTACGAAAGTTACTTCGACGTGCCGCCCGCCTCCACCCTGGTGGTGGCGCCCATCGCCGTTGGTACTCCGGTGTTGGTGAGTCGCCTGCGTCAGGCTTTGGGGCTTAGACTGACGACCCGGGTCTTGGATACCGCCGCCCTCATACCCTCAAGCGAGCGGCTCGATGACGTCAGTCAGCAACGTTGCTTGACGGCGATAGGCGCGGCGTTGCGCCAGGAAGCAAAGGCATGAGGCAGGAAATCAATTTTTATCGCGGCGATGTGTGCCCGGTCAAGTCCGCATTGAGCGCGGAGCGCATGGCTGGGTGGCTATTGCTGGCGTTGCTGGTTTTCATCCTCGTCAGCATAGTGCAATTGGCGATAAACCAGCGCACGATATCCCGCATCTCGGTTTCCCAGAAGCAAATATCACTGCTCGCCGAGCGCGTGCGGCAAATGCAGCTTTCGCACCCGGATAAGCCGGATCAATCCTTGCTCGCCGAGATCAATAAAGTGCAAGGGCGAATCGACGGCTTAAACCGGCTGTTGCAGGCGGTCTACGGCGAAGAGCAGATTCGCCGTGAAGGTTTCGCGGTTTATTTCGAGGGCTTGGCCCGTCGGATCCCGCCGGATGTCTGGCTGACCGGCATTCGCCTCGATGGGGGCGGGGGGGGAATCAAACTGGATGGCTGCGCCCTGAACAAGGGGGCCGGTATTTCCGAATTGGTGCAAAACCTGAAACTGGAAAACGCTTTCAAATCGAAGCCGTTTTCTCATTTTCGCATCAAACCACCTGTCCTGGAATCCTGTCAACTCGAATTCGTGTTGAGCACGCACGGGCTGGAACCGGAGAAGATTGATAGACATTAAAATGCAATGGCAGATGCTCCTGGCCAAGATCGACGCATTGAGCCTCAGGGAGCGGGCGCTCTTGTTCCTGGGTATGCTCGGTATCATCTATGCAACCTGGGAACTATTCGTGAACAGCACTGACCGGAAGGATCGCTTGACCTTGGCGAAAACCTTGGCGGACGATGAGCTGAGGCAGGCGCAATTGCAGCAGACGATGGCGGAGATTTTGACGCGAGGAAAGATCGACCCCAATGCGGATTTGCGCAAACGGCTGGACGGATTGAAAGCCACGGTGCAGACGCTGGAAGCGCGCAAGGATGAGCTGTCCCGCTCGTTCATTCTTCCCGAACGAATGGTGGAGTTATTGCGAGGCCTACTCAAAAGCGGTGGCTTGAGGCTGATTTCCCTGGAAACCCAAACCCCACGGCCCTTATTCAAGCGCGATATCAAGGACACCGAAACGCCGGTGCTATATCGGCATGACTGGGTGATCGAGTTGGAAGGCGCTTATTTCGAATTGCTGGAATATCTTCGTGCGCTGGAGCGGCAACCTTTGTTTTGGGAGGCTGTCGATTACCGCGTCAAAGCTTACCCGCTTGCGAGTATTCGCCTGAAGGTTTATAGCCTTACTTTCGAACGCGAGTAGACTGGGTGTTTAGAACGCTTTGCAGGATAGCCCTATTGTTGCTGGTGGAGCGGATCGAGGCGGCGGATATGCCTCTGGTCGATCCCACCCGCCCACCCGTCGGTTCGAGCGCCCGGCAAGAAACTGTCGTGGAGGCGCCGTTGCGGATTTCCATGATCGTGATCGGGCCTAAGGGACGCCACGCCGTCATCAATGGGGTTGAGGTCAAAATTGGCGACGCCGTGAACGGTTTCGAGGTGGTTGCGATCGATCATGGTGGAGTGAGATTACGGCGAGCCGGAGTGGACAGTGATGTGCAACTACTGCCTCGCCTGAAAAAGACTGGAAAATGAGGTTTGATGACGATTCGCAAACGTAGACTGAAGGCGGTCATGGCCTGCCTGCTGGGCCTATCCGCCGCCGGGTGCGAATTCCTGGATTTGCGGCCGGATCGCAGTGCTCCGGGGGAATTCCGCCGCGCATTGAAACCGACCGGGCTTCCGCCTGCCCATGCGCCCAATCGTTTCCAGCCGCCGCCTCCGGTGGTGAGCGATGCCCTGCTGCCCAATCTCGACTCGACCAAGCGCCAGAGCGTCCGCGAATCGCGCTTCGATATTTCGGTCATGCAAGTCGACGCCCGCGAATTTTTCATGGGCCTGGTGGCGGATAGCGATTACAACGTGATCGTGGACCCGGGGGTGAGCGGGACGATCAGCGTCAGCCTGAGGAATGTCACCTTGGCGGAAGTGCTGGAAGCCGTGCGGGAAGTTTATGGCTACGATTATAAAAAAACCGCAGCCGGCTACATCATCTATCCCGCCGAATTGATGTCACGGATCTATCACATCGATTACCTCAATGTCATCCGCAACGGCCGTTCGGAAACCCGGGTGAGTGCGGCCCAGCAGGGCGGTGGCTTGCAAACCAACTTCTCCAGTCCCTATGGCGGCGGAATCGGCGGCTATGGGCAGGGTGGATATGGCGGGCAGATCGGCCAGTATGGCCAGCCCGGAACCACCGCCGCTTCCGGCGGAGCAAGCGGGGGAGGGGATGAGTTGATCGATTGCCGCAATCTACAGAAGTCAGCCGGCAGCCAGCAAGCCGGCGTACCTTCTCCTTCCGTGTCAGCCATTCCCGGCACCGTGATCGCCACCACCTCGGGTTCGAATTTCTGGAAAGAAATGAAGCAGGCGCTGAGCATGATCGTTTGTAATGGGGAAGCTTCGAAAGCCCCGGAAGGGAAACCGGCAGGGCTGTCCGCAAACTTCGCGGTCAACCAGCAAAGCGGGGTGCTGGTCGTGCGGGCGATGGCCAAACAATTGCGCGAAGTGGAGCAATTTCTCGAAGCCATACGCAAGGAATCGCGGCGGCAGGTCGTGATGGAAGCCAAAATCCTGGAAGTGGTGCTCAGCGATGCTTATCAGTCCGGCATCAACTGGTCGAGTGTGATCCGGGCTGGGCAGAAGTCGATGCTGACCAGTCTTTCGGGGGCAACGGCGATAGGCGACGTTTTCACCATCGGTGTCGGCAAGGGAGATTTCACCGCCTATATCGAGCTTTTGGAAACCCAGGGCGAGGTGCATACCCTGTCCAGCCCGCGCATCGCCACGCTGAATAACCAGAAAGCCATCATCAAAGTCGGTTCGGATGAGATCCATATCGCCGGCATCAACCCGGGCAGCACCGGAACCATCATCGGGTCGGTCACTTACTCTTCCACTCCCATCTTCGCGACATTTTTTTCCGGCATCGCGCTGGATGTCACGCCGCAAATCGACGATTCCGGCAGTGTGACCTTGCACGTCCATCCTTCCGTGACTCAAGTGGAGGATAGGGAGAAGAATTTCAATCTCGACGGGCAGAACCAGAGTCTGCCTTTGGCTTTCAACACGGTGCGGGAGTCCGACAGCATCGTCCATGCCGAAAATGGCCAAATCGTGGTGATCGGCGGATTGATGCAGAATCAGGAGGAAACCAGCCGTGAAGGCGTTTCCTGGCTGAGCCGTATTCCCTTGTTGGGCAGTTTATTTCGGCGCGGCAAGGGCGATTTCCGCAAGAGTGAGTTGGTGATCCTGCTCAAACCCATGATCCTCTACGATGAGGAGGATTGGAAAAGCTCGGGCCGCGAGCCGAGGGATCGGTATAAACGCCTGGAGGGCGAGTCGCGGCAGGATCCATTGCCCTGAGGACGGGATGATATGTACCTCGAACATTTCGGCTTGACGGAATATCCCTTCGGCCTCACACCCAATACGCGATTTTTTTGCGCGCTGCCATCGCACCAGGATGCCCTGAATGTGCTGCTGGTGGCGCTGAACAGCGGTGAGGGATTCATCAAGATCACCGGTGAAGTGGGAACCGGCAAGACCCTGTTGTGCCGCAAGCTGCTCAACGAACTCGATACGACCTTCGTCGCCGCCTATATTCCGAATCCGGCTTTGACCCAATCCGAGTTGCTGTTGGCGGTGGTCGAAGAATTGGGCATCGCCGTCGAAGGAATCTTGAGGCCAGGCCTGCTTTTGAAACAGATTTATCGTCATTTGCTGGACGTGGCGGCCGAGGGAAAGCGGGTGGTGCTGGTACTGGATGAAGCCCAGGCGATGCCGCATGACAGCCTGGAGTTATTGCGGCTGCTGACCAACCTGGAGACGGAAAGCAGCAAATTGCTGCAGATCGTGCTGTTCGGACAGCCGGAACTGGATGATTCGCTCGCCCGCCCCGATTTACGCCAACTCCGCCAACGCATCACCTTTTCCCAGCGGCTGGAGGTGCTCGACCGCGGGCAAACCCGACGTTATCTGTTCAACCGGCTGCGGGTGGCGGGTTATACCGAACCCGATCTTTTCACCCGTCCCGCGTACTGGCTCATCCACGTCTACAGCCAGGGCACGCCGCGTCTGATCAATATCCTCGCTCACAAAGCGATGATGGCCGCTTACGGGCAAGGAAGACATCGAGTGCGAGCCAGCCATGTTCGGGCCGCGGCGGCGGATGGCAAAGGGACGGGGCGATGGGCCTTATCGGGGTCGTGGTTTTGGTGGGCCGGCTTGGCCGCAGCCACCGCTTGGGCGGTGATTCAATGGCGAGGAGATGCAGGATCGTGAGCCTGATCAACCAAATGTTGAAGGATTTGGAGAAACGCCGGCGCGATGAGACGATCCGGACGGTATTACCCAGCAGTCTCCGGTTGGCCGAAGAAGATGCGAAACCTCAACGGATGCTCTTCCGGGGGGCGCTCATCGCCGCGTTGGCGGTGAGCGGATGGATCTTCTTCCCACATCAAGCCGTCAGGAACAGCGCCCCGCAGCCAGCCGTTCAAACCGTGAATGCGAAAACTCAGAACATTGCCCCGCCTGCTAACGAACAGGCTCCGACCGCGCAGGGGGAGATGCCCAATTCGGTTGAATCAAGCCCTCATACCGGCATGGAACGCCGGTATCCAGTCGACAGGGATGTGACGTCGAATCCCATCCCTGGAATCTGGTCCTTCGACAATGCTCAGGACAGGGTTCCGGCAATCCCTATCGGAACGATGAAGCCTGATTCAACCATATTGGGGGATAGGCCTGCCGTGCCACCGGTCGAAATTCGGGCGCCTGTTCCTGCCGAGCAGCCCTCCCCGGCAGCCAGGAAGGTGAAAGCCCGGTCCATCCGGCCCAAACCGCTTCCGGCAGATTCCAGTACAAAGGTGGAAAAGCCTACGGTGCGCAAGATGTTGGCAACACCCGAGGCCGCTTCGGATGAGACCGCCGAGCAACTCTACCTCCAGGGTGCGAGGTTTTATGCCAGCGGGCAGACCGCCCGCGCGGTGGACACGCTGGAAAGGAGCCTGGCTCTCGGTCCGTCCGACCATCGGGCGCGTTTACTGCTGGCTAAGAGTCATGCGGCTTCAGGGAATTGGGAGCGCGCTCAGGAATTGCTGGATGAGGTTCCCAGCACCGGGTCCGACATCGAGATGACCCGGTTGCGCGTCCATCTGCTGCTGAAACAGGGCGCCATCGAGCAAGCGCAGAAAGCGCTGGAAGATTCGTCGGTGGGCAATGACCGTGAGTTGCGCGGCTTGCTGGGAGCCCTGCGCCAGCGCCAGGGGCGATATCAGGAGGCGGCCGAGACCTATGGTCAGTTGGCACGGGACGAACCGAATCAGTCGAAATGGTGGCTGGGATTGGCGATTTCCCTGGAAGCCCAGGAGCATTTCGAGGAGGCGCTGGATGGTTATCGGCGCGCCCTCACCGCCGGCGCGCCATCCCCCCAGGTTCAAGACTATATCGAGGTGCGGATTCGCGCCTTGCGCGACGGTCAATAGAGGAGGGGGTCCGCATGACGGTGTTGAAAAATAGCCGCTTGGGCGAGATCCTGGTGCAAAACGGCATCATCACCCAGGCTCATCTGGAACAGGCTCTTGCCGTGCAGAAAATATCCGGCCGTAAGCTTGGCCTTACGCTGATCGAGCTCGGCCTGATTTCGGAAATCAATCTGTTCGAATTTCTCTCGCGCCAACTTCAGCTTCCATTGCTCAACCTCAGGCAATACAAGATCGATCCCGAAGTGGTGCGGCTGCTTCCGGAAGTCATGGCGCGTCGTTTCAGGGCGATGGCCTTGAGCAAGTCCGATCGGGAGATCGTCGTGGGCATGGCTGATCCCACCGATTTGATGGCTTTTGACGAGATCGGCCGGATCTTGAAGTTCCCGTTGCAGCCGGCGCTGGTGAAAGAAAGCGAGTTGCTGCGGATGATGGATCAGTTCTATCGACGCACGGAGCAAATCACCGATCTGGCCGAGCAAATCGGCGAAGAACAGGGGAAGGATGATTTCGACTTGTCGGCCTTGGTGGGGGGCGCCGACATCGCCGATGCGCCGGTGGTGAAGCTGCTTCAATCTCTGTTCGAGGACGCAGTGCAAATGCGGGCATCCGACATCCACATCGAGCCCGACGAGAGCGTGCTGCGTATCCGCCAGCGCGTCGATGGCTTACTGCTGGAGCATGTCATCCCCGAGAAGCGGGCGATTGGCGCCCTGGTTTCGCGGCTGAAACTGATGTCCGGCCTCAATATCTCCGAACGCCGCGTTCCCCAGGATGGGCGTTTCTCCATTCGCGTGCGCGAGAAACATATCGATGTGCGTCTTTCCACTCTGCCGGTACAACATGGGGAGTCCGTGGTGATGCGTCTTTTGGATTGTTCCGAGGGGGCGCTCGATCTGGGCCAGTTGGGAATGCCCGACGAAATGCTGGCACGGTTTCGGAAAAACATCCAACTGCCTCATGGCATGGTGCTGGTGACGGGGCCGACCGGAAGCGGCAAGACCACTACCCTGTACGCCGCCCTCAGCGAGTTGAATTCGCCGGAGAAGAAAATCATCACCGCGGAAGATCCGGTGGAATACTCCTTGCCGCGCATCAACCAGGTTCAGGTCCATCCGGCCATCGGTTTGACTTTTGCCGCCATCCTGAGGGCGGCTTTGCGGCAGGATCCCGACATCATTCTGGTGGGCGAGATGCGCGACCAGGAAACCGCCGAGATCGCCTTGCGCGCGGCTCTCACCGGCCATTTGGTGTTGTCCACCCTGCACACCAATGGCGCGATCGCCACCGTCAGCCGCCTGCTCGACATGGGCGCCGAAGGATTCCTGTTGGCGGCGGCGCTGCGCGCCATCATCGCCCAACGACTGGTGCGACGAATTTGTGAGAGCTGTTCCATCGTTTATGAGCCAGAGGGTCGCGAACGGGCCGCGCTGGAGTCGGCCTTGGATGTCAGCGTGGAAGGCATGACTTTTCGCCGTGGCGAAGGTTGCCAGCATTGCAATAACACCGGCTATCGAGGCCGCATCGGTGTTTATGAATTGCTGGAAACCAACCGCGAAATGCTGGATGCGGTGCGCCATAGCGACACCGCGGCTTTCGCCGAGGCCGCCGTTCGTCAGGAGGGTTTCCGTTCCTTGACCCTATGCGCGTTGGATTATGCCAGACAAGGCATTACCACCCCTAGCGAGGTGATCCGTATCGCCGGGGAAATCATTTAGGGTGGCCGCATGACCCAATATTCCTACAAGGGCAGGGACCCGCACGGGGAATTGGTTTCCGGTCTTTTGGATTCGAATTCCCCGGCGGGCTGCGCGCGCATTCTCATGGGCCGAGGCATCACTCCCATCTCCATCGAACAGGCCAAATCCGTGGTCAAGTCTGGCAGCGTGTTGGGCGGCAGGATACGGAGAAGCCATGGAAAACCGGACCTGGATGATCTGATTTTTTTCTGCCGGCAAATGCACACCCTGGTGCACTCTGGCGTTCCCTTGATCCAGGGAATGGCGGGGTTAGTGGAAACCACCCGTAGTTCGGTGTTGGCCAAAACCCTGGGCTTGATCATCCGTGAGTTGGAAGCCGGTTACGGGCTCAGCCAAACTTTCGGCCATCATGGCGAAATCTTCCCCCCTATGATCATCGGCATCCTCCAGGTGGGGGAGAGCAGCGGCAGGATTGGTGAAGCCTTCCTGCGCCTTTCGGGCTATCTGGAGCGGGAAAGCGATACCCGCAACCGGGTCAAGACCGCGATTCGATATCCGGTTATGGTGCTGGTCGCGATTACACTCGCCTTGGGAGTAATCAATCTGTTCGTGATTCCGGCCTTCGCCAAGGTTTTTGCCGGCTTCAACACCGAATTACCCTGGGCGACCCAGATTCTGCTGGCTACCTCCAATTTTGCCGTGCATCATTGGCCTTGGGTACTGTTGGGCTTGGCGTTTTCGGTTTGGCTTTGGCAGCGCTTCATTCGCACCCAAGCAGGACGTTTGTGGTGGGATCGCCGCAAGCTGAGTTTGCCGGTGATTGGCCCTATCATCATCAATAGCACCCTGGGGCGTTTTGCCCGTTCCTTCGCCATGATGATGAAATCGGGGGTGCCGATCATCCAGAGTCTGACGATCCTGGCCGAGGCATTGGACAATGCCTATGTGGCGGGTTTGATCATCGACTTGCGCCGTTCCATCGAGCGGGGAGACTCCATCAGCCATACCGCCGCCGAATTGGAGATTTTTCCTCCCTTGATGTTGCAGATGATCGCGGTGGGCGAGGAAAGCGGTCGTTTGGATGAGATGTTGGATGCCGTGGCGGATTACTATGACCGCGAAGTGGATTTCGATTTGAAAAACCTCAGTACCGCCATCGAGCCGATACTTTTGCTGGTCGTCGGGGGTATGGTGTTGATACTCGCTTTGGGGGTGTTCCTGCCCATCTGGGATTTGGGCAGGGCAGCCATGAGGCGCTGATGGTCGGGCTCAGAACCCGGGGTTTCAGCGCGCTGGAGTTCGCCATCGCCACCCTGTTGGTAGCCGTGTTGGCGGACTTGTTGCTGAATCGGCTGCTATATTATGAAGAACAGGTCGAGAAGACCCGGGTGGAGGCCATGATCCGGGTGTTGCAAGGGGCTTTGAGAATACGGATGGGGCAGATGATGGTGGAATCGAAAGCCCATCGCTGGGCCGACCTCGCCGACGAGAACCCGTTTGACTGGCTGGACAAAAAACCGGGTAATTATGCCGGGGAATGCGATGGAGCCTGCGAAATCGAGCCGGGTTACTGGGTTTATGACCGGAAACAGCGGCAAATCGCCTACCGCGTCAAGTTGGGGCGGTATTTCGATCAGGGAGATGATGACCACATGATCAGGTTGAGGCTGCGCGCGGTTTATGCGGGTTCAGGGGAAAAGATCGATAGTCGGAACCCGGCCGAAACGGTGGTGCTGGAATGGGTCCGGCCCTATCGATGGTTTTGAATCATTCCATTGTCCTATACTCCAGAGGTATCTACACAAGTCTGATAAGACAGAAAAATCAACTCCTTCCCTAATGGTCTTCTGTAAGGGGCTAAAAACTTCCTGTCAAGGCATGAAGTGTAAGGAAATCAACTCCTTCCCCATTGCAGGGGGAAGGGTGGGATTGTGGTAGAAGCTTGCCGAAACCCAGAAGCGGCGCCGCATGATCGGCGTTCAACCCCCACCCTAACCCTCCCCCTGCCAGGGGGAGGGGATTTGTGTAGATACCTATGCCTTGCAGGGGGAAGGATGGGATGGGGGTAGAACCCTTCAACGACCATTCAACGCAGAGTCTTTGCGCAAGGTTGTGGCGTTTCAGAGGGTGAGGACTTGTTTAGAGATCCATGCCTATCTCCACAGGCTCATAGTGATTTGGAAATGGAGCAGTCTTATGAATCGAAAGGGCTTTACTCTGATCGAGTTGGTGATCGTGATCACCATTCTAGGGATTCTGGCCGCCGTGGCCTTGCCCAAATTCTTCTCCCTGCAAGGGGATGCCCGCCTGGCCAAGATGAACGGCGCGCTCGCCTCGGTCAAGGCCGCCGCTGTCATGGCGCATGCCCAATTGATCGCCCGTGGTTTCAGCCCCAGCCAGACTCTTCCCGTAGGCTCCAGCACCATCGTGGTCGAAGGCACGACCGTGGGCTTCGTCAATGGTTATCCCACCGCCGCCCAGATTGCTGAACTTGCCGGAATCGCGCCCCCCGACTATACCGTTCCTAGCCCATTTGGCGGAATACAGATTTTCGCGCCGGACGCCAACCATGATGGCGCAGGAGGCAACCCCGCCTGCACCATCGTCTATACTGAAGCGCAGGCAAATCAACAACCGATTTATGCCATCAACGCCACGTTGAGCACCTGCCAATAAGCGCTCAATCAACGTTGCCTAGACCTTCTTAACGATAAGGAGCACTGTCATGAACGCTAAACAACAAATGGGTTTTACCCTGATCGAATTGGTCATCGTCATCGTCATCCTAGGCATCTTGGCCGCAGTAGCGGTGCCAAGATATATAGATCTGAAGTCTGACGCAGAGCTT
The DNA here is from genome assembly GCA_028711365.1 of Methylococcaceae bacterium. Classification (GTDB taxonomy): domain Bacteria; phylum Pseudomonadota; class Gammaproteobacteria; order Methylococcales; family Methylococcaceae; genus Methylumidiphilus. Next base: position 28,419 of record JAQTSI010000005.1, on the reverse strand, counting down.
GCGGCTGCCTATGGAGTTGCAGGTGCTGTCAGTTCGGCTTTTGTGACCAATTATGGGGCTCGTATGGCGAATCCCACCAAGGGCGTTGCCGTTTCTGGCACGGTAACTGTCAGCGTGGTTGTCGGCAGTATTATGGCAGGAGGAGCCCTACCTTCCGGTTATAGTGCTAGCGGAGGTGTAACGTGTTCAGCCGCCGGTGATGCTTCCGCTATCTCGGTATATAGCACGGCCGCCACCGCCAGTGCCACGCTGATTTGCACAGGTTAACCTTCCTCCATACGAGGCGTATCGGACTTGACTCCGATGCGTCTCGCCTTTGAACAGATAAAACAATGGAAAAAGCGCCTGCGCGAATCAACGATGTCAGCGAACGGCTTTGCGTAGAGTTCAAGCGAGTCCTTCCGCTACAGCCATCCAAACACGGAAAAAACATTTCCGGCCAGGATATTCAATCGGCCAGCGAAGCCGCGTTGCAGAAATTCTACGAAACGGCGCGCATCGAGAGGCAACGCCATAGACTTGGCGTCATTGGGCGGGCGCGGGTGGCTTTCGGCTTGCAGCAACGCCTGTTGGCGGCAGGCTACCCGTCCCAACTCGTCAAGCAAGTCCTTTTCGCACTGCTAATGTCGGCTTTTGTAGGCGATCCGCGTTAATCCATCCACTGTGCCCAACCATGAAACCATTGACAACTGCCCTATGGCGCACCTTGTCTTCGTGGATGGCTAGGCATGGACTGAGCATTGCCAAGCCAGGGAACAACACCGCTGCCGCCGAATTATTTACCGGCCCCGGACAGAAATTCCTGCATGTGGGTTGTGGCCCGGCGCGCAAGCCGAATGTAGGGCCGGGTTTCCTCTCTGACGAATGGCGCGAACTGCGGCTAGACATCGATCCTGCGGTATTGCCGGATATCGTCTCGAATATGCTGGATATGCGGTCTGTGCCGCCGGCTTCGGTCGATGGAGTCTATTCCAGCCATAACATCGAACATCTTTATCCACACGAAGTGCCGGTGGCCTTGGCGGAATTTTTGCGGGTGCTTAAGCCTGAGGGTTTATTGGTCTTGGCCTGCCCCGACTTGCAATCCCTAGGCCATTTTATTGCTGAAGGCCGGTTGGACCAAGCCCTCTATATCTCGCCCGCAGGCCCCATTGCGCCTTTGGATATTCTCTATGGACATAGGCCGCAATTGGCTCAAGGAAACCTGTTTATGGCGCACCACACCGGATTCACGCTACGCACCTTGGTTGATGCCGTCCGCGCGGCTGGATTTCCATCCGTCGCCGGAAAACGGCGGGAAACCAGCTTCGATCTGTGGATAGTCGCGTCCAAAACGCATAGAAGCGAGCAGGAAATGCAGGCGCTTGCGGATATCCATTTGCCTTGATCTTGCCACCTGTCACATTTGAATATTGGCGAAAAGTATGTAGGAGCGCCCCATGGGCGCGACCGATCCCTCATCCGCAGCCGGATTCGTCGCGGGCATGGCCCGCTCCGGCAAATTGATAGGTGGCAAGTGCCTTGATGAAGATTAAACCCGTTGATTGGCTTGTCGGTTCGTTTTGGATTGCCCAGGGGCGTTGGCTGGCAAACAAGGGGATGGCGTCTTTGGCTGAAACCTGTTACCGGAACGGCGCGGCCGGAGACGGGAAGACAGCCGCGGAAGCCAGCTTCCTGCTTAGCCAGCAGCTACTCGCCAAAAATCAAAACCTCGAAGCGGTAAAAGCCTGCGAGCAAGCAATTATCCGCGATCCAAAACACGCGAAAGCCTGGTGCGCGTTGGGCGCGGCTAGGCGGCGGCTCGCCCAGATGGAGGCCGCGAAAGACGCCTATGAAAAGGCTGTCTCGCTAGCGCCGGATTACGCGCAGGCGTGGAGCAACCTGGGAGAATGGTGGCTGGTCAAGGGTGATTATTCGACCGCGCTGGCCCAGTTCGAGCAAGCGCTCAGGCTCGATCCGCATTTACTCGAAGCCTTGAACAACTCTGTCGCCGCGCTCTACGAGTTGGCGCGGTTTGACGATGCCGAAACGGCGGCGCGGAAGGCGATAGAACTGTATCCGAACCAGGCCGCGCTGCATGTCAATTTGGGCAATGTGCTGCTACATACCGGCAAGTCCCGCCTCGCCGTCGAGTCCTTTCGCAAATCCCTAGAGTGTGATCCCACTTGCCCCGGCGCCCAGATCGGCTTGGCCACCTTGCTGGGCGAATCCCATCGCCTCGCTGAAGCCCTGGCGTTCTTTCAAGATGAGATCGCCGTCAAAGGCGAAAATGCCCAGCGCCTCGCATCGCTCGCGCTGGCGCAGCGGGCTCAATGCGACTGGCATGCTGCCGAGGCGACTTGCGATAAAGTCTTGGAGATGCAAGCCAACAATGTCTCCGCCCTCATTACCTTGGCGAGTTGTTTGAGCACCCGCGCCGACCATCGAGGAGCGATACGCCTCCATCAAAGAGCCTTGGCGGAGAACCCGCAAATGCCGGGCATCCGCTCGAGCATTGCTTTCGACGCCACCTATCTGCCGGAACTTTCCTCCGAGGCGCTGTTCGGCTATCACCAAGAATGGGCCGATCATTTTGAAACAGTGGATGGACAACAGGCTTTCTCTCATGACCCACGCCGGCAAACCGATGAACCTTTAAGGATAGGCTATGTATCGGGAGACTTCGGCACTCATCCGGTCGGTTTCTTATTGAAAGACATCGTGCGCTGCCACGACCATCGACAGTACTACATCCATTGCTATTCGATGATGCGCTCAAGTGACGACATTACCAATGCCATTCGCGAAAGCGCCGATATGTGGACCGACGCATTGTTTATGTGTGACGAGGAGCTGGCGGAACAAATTTATCGTGATCGCATCGATATCCTGGTCGATCTCTCGGGCCATACGGCCTACAACCGCTTGCCGGTGTTTGTGCGCAGGCCGGTGCCGGTGCAAGCCACATGGATCGGTTATTTTCATTCGACCGGGCTGAAAAGCATCGATTATTTCATCACCGACCCTTACACCACGCCCTTGGGCTGCGGCCAGTTGTTTTCCGAAATACCCGTGCGCCTGCCGCATTCTCGATTTTGCTATTCGCCCCCGGATTACGCGCCCGAGGTTGCGCCGCCGCCTATAGCAACCCAAGGGCGGATCACTTTTGGATCGTTCAATCGCATCGAAAAACTGGTCGACCCCGTCATCGCCGCGTGGACGGAAATTATTCAGGCGGTTCCAAACAGTCGGTTATTGCTGAAATCGGGGCCGCTTAAGAATCAGGGCGTATGTGACGACTTGCGCCGCCGCTTTGTTGCCTGCGGATTGGATGAAACGCGCCTGGAATTGCGCGGCCCCTCTCCCCACAGGGAGATGTTGCAAGAATATGGCGAGGTCGACATCGCCCTAGACCCTTTTCCGTTCAACGGCGGCATGACGACTCTTGAAGCGCTTTGGATGGGGGTTCCAGTCGTCACGGTGGCAGGCGGCGGCGTGGTTTCCAGGCAGACGCTTTCCGCCCTGGAAAACATGGGACTGACCGATCTGGTTTTTCCAGATGTCGCGTCTTATATTCGGGGGGCTGTCGAGTTGGCGGGCGATGGCCGCCGGCTCGGCAACTTGCGTAAGGAATTGCGGCCACGCATGGACAACAGCCCGCTTCGACGGCCCGAGCAGTTTACCCGCGACCTGGAAAGCCTGTACCGCAAGATGTGGCTGGCTTGGCAACGCGGAGAAAAACTGACGGAATAACAGGCCAAGGCAATGATAAGTAAATCATGGAAACCAATTTTAACCACCGTTCGCCCTGAGCCTGTCGAAGGGCGGGCTTCGACAGGCTCAGCCCGAACGGAACTCAAAGAAGTTTCGCAGGAATACTTGCAAATTCGGAAACTGGCCAAGTTTTTCTGCGGGTTGATGCTGCTGCCGACACTGGCGACCGCAGATATTAGCTTCATCGCCGCCAACACGACGGGTGGCGCATGGAGTTACCTTCAACTGCATGTCGATTCTTCTACCCACGTCGGCGATTTGATGGTGGCGCAGGTGACTTTTGGAGGCCTGAGCCTTCTTTGTAGCGCTCTTACCTATCCCATTCCTTCTGGCTGGAGTTTAATTGAGTGTCAGCCGAGCCTTCTTGGCCTCGCCATAGTGCAGGCGGTATATGCGAAAGTGGCCGCGTCAGGCGATATAGGAAGTGACCAAACCTGGGGTCCTTTTCTGGGATTAGGAATAAATTATGCTGCCGGCGGTATTTCCATTTATAGAGGGGTGGATACTTCATCGCCTATCGAGGATCATTCGGGGCATGCAACCAGTCTCCTTTTCCCCTCCAAGTTGGTCACGGCACCGTCCGTCACGACGGCAACGGAAAACGACATGCTGGTGGGCTTTTTTGGCTCGGCAGACGCGGCAAGTTCCTTCTTCACCCCGCCGAACGGCATGAGCGAATCCTACGATGTGAATAGCGGTGGGGGGAATAGTGGGGTGTCTGTTTCGATGGCCTATGTCATCAAGCCGACCATCGGTGCTTCTGGCGATAAGGTGGCAACCGGCGCTTCGTCAGCGCACAACGTCGGCCAGTTATTGGCCCTGAGGCCGCAGATCCCTTTTCTTCACCATCTCCACATCTCGGCCGCCAGTTCCACCGGAGTGACCTGCGCGCCGACGACACTGACCATCACCGCCTGCCAGGATACCGCCTGCGCTGTGCCCTATTTGGGCGGCGTCAGCGGCAATCTGAGCGCTGCCGGCACTGCGACCGTCAACTGGGAGGGAGGCAGCCCGGCTTTTACTATCCCCGCGCTGAGCAGTTCAGTGGCCAAAACAGTGCAAGTGACCACGGCCAATTCTCCGGTGACTTTCGGTATCGCCTCGGCGACTCCGAGCCCTGGCTATGCCGCCACCTGCGATTTCGGCGGCTCGAGCAGTTGCAGCTTTACGGCGACCGATGCGGGCTTTGTGTTCGATGTGCCCAGCCATGTCTCCGAAGTGGCCCAAACGGTCACGGTGAGCGCGGGTCTGGCTTGCACACCGGCCTTCGCCAATGTGAGCAAGACGGTCACCTTCACCTGCGGCTACCAGAACCCCGCATCAGGAACCCTGCCGGTGCGAGTCGGGGGCACGGCGCTCAACGCGGGCAACAACCTGGGCGGCGCGTGCGATGCATCCGGCAATGCCGTCAGCCTCAATTTCAACGCCAGCGGGGAAGCCAGCACCTCGGTGCAATACGCCGATGCGGGATCGATGCTGCTCAATGCCCGCTATGCGCCTAGCTCGGGCAGCGAAGCCGGCTTGGTGATGACAGGCAGCGATTCATTTGTCGCGGCGCCGGCCAGTTTCGGCATTACCACCGGCGGACCTTATGTGGCGGGGCAGGATTACAACGCCAGCATCACCGCGAAAAATAGCGCCGGTGTAGCCACACCCAATTTTGGCCTGGAATCCCCAAGCGAAGGGGCCGCTTTAAGCTTCGCCAAAAACCAGCCTACGGGTTCGGGGGCAAACGATGGGGTCTTTACCGGCACGGTAGGTTCCTTTGCCAGCGGCACCGCGCCGGTGAACAACCCCACTTGGAGCGAGGTCGGCACGATCGATCTAAGCGTAGCTTTAAGCAGCGGAAGTTACCTGGGCTCCGGGTTCACGGCGAGCGGCTCTCTGACGGGCATCGGCCCCTTCGTTCCGGCTTATTTCGACCTGGTGATGACGCCGACTTGCGGATCTTTCGCTTATTCAGGCCAGCCTTTTCTGGTGCAGGCCACGGCCAACCGCTACGGGGGGGGAACGACGCTGAATTACGACGGTTCGGCCGATACTTCCCCGAATCAGGCCCATGATGTGAACTTGAGCGAAATTTTGGCCGGCGGCGTCGGCAGTCTGGTCAATCCAACCATTCCCGCCAGTGTTTTCGCGGCTGGTATCGGCGCGGTTATGGCGATTGCGGCCAGCCCGGTGTCCTACCTGTTCGCCACCCATGACAGCGGCCCGCCGACTTTGCCGACGAAGATCCAATTGCATGCGGCAGATTCGGTCAATGGAGGCGTGACTTCGAGCGAGCACGAAACCAGTGCCTGGACGATGGTCCGCCGCGGTCGCCTACGGCTGTTCAATGCCTTCGGTTCGGAAAAATCCAGCCTTTCCGTGCCGGTGCAGGCGCAGTACTGGAGCGAAAAGTCTTGGGTGATCAACGCCGACGACAACTGTACCCAGATTCCCGCTTCTTCCCTGGCGCTCAGTTATTCGGGCAGCGGCTGGAGTACCAGCCCAACCGGGCTGACCCTGTCCGCAGGCCAAGGGAACATCGTCTTTGCCGCGCCTTCGCCAGCCGGCAGCACGGGCAGCGTGGATGTGGCGGCCAACCTCGGAACCAGCGGTTCCGATCAGTCCTGCCTGGCATCTCATGGCGGAACGGCTTCCAATCAAGCTTGGCTGCGTGCGCAAAACGGCTCCTGCGCCAGCACCTATGACCGTGATCCTTCGGCCAGGGCGAGCTTCGGCGTCTATGCGCCCGAGACGGCCAAGCAGATTCATGTACGCGAGTTATTTCAATGAACGCCAGGCCGTCATTCCGGCCCTTCGACTTGGCTCAGGACAACAGGGGGATCTACACAAGTCCCCTCCCCCTGGCAGGGGGAGGGTTAGGGTGGGGGTTGAACGCCGATCATGCGGCGCCGCTTCTGGGGTTCTGCACGCTTCTACCCCCATCCCAGCCTTCCCCCTGCAAGGGGGAAGGGGTTTGTTTTCCGTACTTTCAAACTTGTGTAGGTACTAATGCTCAGGACAAGCAAGGAAGCCGGAACCCAGACGACGTTCGGGATGAATTACAAAGTCACGTCCCAGCAAGCTGGGTTCCGGCGATCCCTGCCCGTCCTGAGCAGGGACGAAGGGCCGGAACGACGGTGCTTTTTCTGAAGAAGGAGACTTCAAAAAGGCAAATGCAGTCCGGTTTCACCGTGATCGAATTGGTGTCGGTGATCGTGATTCTGGGGATACTCGCGGTGGTCGCCCTACCGCGTTTCAACGATAGCGGTGCGTTTCGCTCTCTGGCTTTCCATGACGAGGTGGTGGCTGCGCTGCGTTTTGCCCAAAAGAGCGCCGTTAGCCACCGCAGGCTGGTTTGTGCGACTATCGCCACAGACAGCGTGAGCCTGAGCATAGCCGCCGGCAATCCGGCCACAGCCTGCACCTCGCCGCTCAACGGCCCGGATGGCAGCAGCGATTTCGCCCAGAACCCCGATTCGGCGAATATTACCCTGTCTCCGACCGGCGTCATTTATTTCCAGCCCATCGGCATGGCGACATCCGATGGCGCCGGCAACAGCATTGGCAACTTCTCTTTGACGGTGACGGGGCAGCCGGCGATCCTAGTGGGCGGGGAGACCGGCTATGTCGAGTGAGCATCAAGCCGGCATGACGCTGATCGAACTGGTGATGGCCATCGTCATCATCGGTGTCGGCTTGGCGGGTGTGCTGATGGCTTTTACGACGGCGGTGAAGAGTAGCAGCGATCCGCTGATCCACAAACAGATGCTGGCGATTGCCGAGGAGATGATGGAGGAAATCACCCTGAAATCCTACACGCCCATCGCGTCCGCGCCGGCGAGCGGCTGTGCCCGCAATACCTACAACGACATCGACGACTACAACGGTTACAGTTCGAGTTCCATCTGTGACATCGATGGGACCGTGGTCTTGGGCGGCTATTCCGTGGCGGTGTCGGTGGTGCCGGGAACGCTGGCTGGGGTAAGCTCGGCGAAGAAAATCACCGTCTCGGTGAGCCATGGTGCGGAAAACCTGCAGTTGATCGGCTGGCGAACCGGATATGCCTCATGAGAACAAGCGGTTTCACCCTGATCGAACTGGTCATCGTGATCGTCATCACGGGTATTTTGGCCGGCATGGTCGGTCTGTTTCTCAAGCCGGCGATTGACGGTTATTTCGACACCTGGCGCCGTGCGGGGCTGACCGACCTGGCCGATACCGCCCTGCGTCGCATGGGCCGCGACATACGGATGGCGGTGCCGAATTCGATCCGCACGCCCAACAGCCAATGTTTTGAATTGATTCCGACCAGCACCGGCGGACGTTACCGCATGGCCCCCGACACCGTATGGGACTCGGCTCATCCCGGCAGTCCGAGCGCGCCTATGGATGGAACCCAGCCGGTGAAAAGTCTGGACGTGCTGTCGCCGATGTCGGCGATGCCCTCCACCGGAGATTGGCTGGTGATCGATAACCAGAATGCCAACGACGTTTATGCCGCTGCGATCAAGCAGACCGTGGGTGGCAAGGATTACTGGATCGGCAATCGGGCAAGGATCGGCACGGTCGGCTCGCCGCCGGATGCCAGTCTCGGTACATCGAGGATAAGTCTCGATGGAACGGCCTATCCTGATGGATTCCAGTTCCCCAGTGCCTACCAGGGTGGCCGCTTCGTCGCGGTTGCGGATAGTCAACAGGCGGTGTTTTATTTCTGCTCCGGAGTCGGCATCGACGCCAATGGCAACGGCACGGGAACGCTCTATCGTCTCTCCCATTACGGTTTTAACGCCGCCTACCCGACTGCTTGCCCTTCTTCTCCCGCCACGGTTTTGGCGAGCCACGTGCAGGCGTGCAACTTCGTCTATAGCCCAAGCCAGGGGGCCACCCAACAAAACGGCTTCGTCTGGATGCAATTGGTGTTGACCCAAGCCAACGAGAGCGTTTCGCTGGTTTTCGGTGAGCATGTGGATAACGTGCCATGAACCGGCAAAGCGGATTTGGCGCCATCATGGCGATCATCATCCTGGTGATTCTCGCCAGCTTGGCGGTGGCCATCATCCGCTTCGGCATGGTCCAGCAACTGGGATCGGCCCAGGACATCCAGTCTGCCAAGGCGTGGCAAGCGGCGAAGACGGGTTGCGAATGGGGGCTTTATCAGGCTTTCAAGGGAACCTGGACCAGTTGCAATAACGCGACGCAAACCTTGGACCTGAGCGCGGACACCGGTTTCCAGGTGACGGTGAACTGCAATTCGACGGAATATGACGAAGGCGAGTCGACGCCGGGTACAGCGAAAAAAATTCGTGTCTACACCCTCTTTGCTGTGGCCTGCAATTCGTCCGGCGCTTGCCCGGACGATACCATGGCCACTTCACCCACCTATGTCGAGCGCATGCGCCAGGTCATCGCTACCCATTGACCGGAATTACAATTCCCACCCTAGAAGCATAAGAATCTACACAAGTCGGAAAGACGAAGGAAATCAACCCCCTTCCCTCTCGCAGGGGGACAAAATGGCAGGACAGCCATTTTGCACGGCGCAGCCGCCCGGAGGGGGCTGGACAGGGATAGTCCAGCCTGAACGTTGGGATGGGGATAGTACGCCGCAATGGTGGGTGTCCCCGATGTGGCGCTAAGGGGCGGACGCGATAGCGACCGTCCTGCTTGAGCGCCATTTTATGCCCTTTACGAGACCTGTTTGAAGACCTATAATTTGGTCTCATTTGTTCTTATTTGAGTAAAACCATGACACATCAAGTGCTTACTGAAATTGCCGCCAGCATTTCCGAGTTGAAAGCCAACCCCATGAAAGTCGTGTCCAGCGGAAACGGAATGCCCATTGCCGTTTTGAACAGAAATGAACCTGCCTTTTATTGCGTGCCAGCCGCTACCTATGAGGCGATGATGGAGTTGCTGGACGATATCGAATTACTCAAACTCGTAAAAGAACGCCAGGATGAGGAGTCGATCGGGATTTCAATCGATGACCTATAAACTGGAATTCAAAAAATCCGCTCTGAAAGAATGGGAAAAACTTGGGCACACCCTCAAAAATCAATTCAAGAAAAAATTGAAAGAAAGATTGGAAAATCCCCATATACCATCCGCTGCTCTTTCTGGGACACCCAACCTATACAAAATCAAACTGCGCCAGCTCGGCTATCGCCTGGTCTACTCCGTTCAAGACAAGACCATTACAGTGACGGTGATTGCCGTTGGCAAACGCGATCGAAATGAAATCTACGATATTGCCCTTTCAAGGTTTCACGATCGTTCTTGAGCCATAACGCCAAAGTTAACCGCCCTTGGGGTAGCAGAGATGTCCGAGTTGGGCTGAGAATAGGTCTCTGGCCTGACAAGTGCGATGCTCCCGTGTTAGGTTTGAGTATTCAAAAAAACCGGGTATGCGCTGTGCCTCATTTCGACGACGTTGATGTTGAACGCCTGTCCGGGTGATTGACGGCCGTCATAGGGGGGACTTTCTCGTTTCCACGCGCTGCGTGAAATGAGGTTCCGGCGTTACGCCGCATGATACCCGCGACGCGGGCCGGGTCTGGTTCCCACGGAGCCCGTGGGAACCAGAAAATAGGGTTTGCGTTGAATGGAATTCTGCGCACGAATGGGACTGGTCTCGGAACTCGGCGTTCGACCCCCATCCCAACCTTCCCCCTGCTAGGGGGAAGGGTTTTTTTTAGGTTCAATCGTCGCTGTTGAAGATGCCGAGGATTTGCAGCAGGCTGAGGAACAGATTGTAGATCGACACATACAGGCTGACGGTGGCGAGGATGTAGTTGGTTTCGCCGCCATGGATGATATTGCTGGTTTCGAACAGGATCATGCCCGACATCAGCAGGATGAACATCGCCGATACCGCGATTTGCAGGCCCGGCATGGGCACGAACAGGCCGACCAAACCGGCCAGGAAGGCCACCAGGATGCCGGCCATCAGCATGCCGCCCATGAAACTGAAGTCCTTGCGGCTGGTCAACGCATAGGCCGAAAGACCGAGGAAGATCACCCCGGTGCCGCCCAGGGCGGTCATCACCAGTTGGTCGCCGTTATGCAGGCCGTGGATGTAAGCGTTGAGAATCGGCCCCAAGGTCAGGCCCATGAAACCGGTCAGGGCGAACACGGCCAGAATGCCCCAGGCGCTGTTGCTGAGTCGGTGGGTGAGGAACAGCAGACCGAAATAGCCCACCAAGGTGACGATGGGGCCCATGTGAGGCAGATTCAGCGTCATGGCGAGCCCGGCCATGGCGGCGCTGAATAGCAGCGTCATGGACAGCAGGGCGTAGGTATTGCGCAGGACTTTGTTGGTTTCCAGGATACCCGGTTGGGTGCGGGTAATGGTTTGGTATCGGCTCATGGATTGGAATCTCCTTTGGTTTTATAAGGCGAAAGATATGACCGGGGAACGGGAAAGTAGTTTCCGATTATGGAATCTGCTCGGTCATTTGTCCAGGAACCGTCACCTGGATGGTTCCTCCCCAGGTACAGATGAGTTGGCAGGTGTCGTCCAGCGCGGGCTGGTTGCCCAGCAACACCGTCGGCGCGCCGGGAATCCAGGGCGCCGCGGTCATGGGAATGCAAGGCATCGGGGTGAGGACGCCCATCGCCGCCGCGGTGGCCGCCGCCACGGTGGGATTGCTGGGTGTGGTGCACATGCCGAACGGCAGGATATTCACCATCGGTATATGGTCCATGATGTTCGCTGCCGGCATGTTGCCGGTCATCATCCGGTTGAGCGGCAACACCACCAACGAGCTCGGCGCCATGCCGAAGCTGCACATCAAGGTCGCTCCGTTGCAAACATGTTTGGGCATGATAATGGTCTCCGTCGCATGGAAGGGGTTATGGACTATCGGGAATTGGCGTTGTCGCCTTGAATCCCAAGCTTGCCAAAGCCGTTTCAGCCGATCAGCTTCAAGCCCGGCGGCAGGGCCTCGCCGAATATCCTCTGCTCGTCCGCTTCATCCAATTCCTTGATTTCCGTCACCATAAGCAACCAGGTTTCCGGGGATTTGGCGGTGCGCAGCTTTTCTACGACTTGCTCACGCAGGCCGGGATTGATGTCGCGGGCGCGGTCGCCGGTCATGCGGCTGATCAGGGTGGCGGCGAAGCCTGCGAAGGGAGCCTTTTTCCAGTCGAATTCGAGCAGGACGGACAGCCAGGTTTCGGCGGTTTCGGGAGGCACCACGCCCTCGATGCCGCCGTGGAAAGGGATGCGGGCGCCGATCCGGCCCAAAGCCCACCCGGTTTGCGCCGGCTCCCCGGGTTTGCCCAACCGCTGCAGCAGCCAGTCGCCCAGCGCCGTCTTGTCGGCCAGCGGCAGGCGTTCCAGCACGGCGGCCAGGCGCAGCATGTCCTCGTAACTGCGTTTCTTGGACTGGGCGGGCAGATTGCCGCGCTTGGCCTTTTCGGGATGGATGAAGTCGGCCAGTACGGCGAAGATCTTGGCTTGGGCCTGCGCGTTCAATCCGCCAGCGATGCGCCGCCATAGCGTCCACCATTCCGCCCAGTTCTGGGTCTCCATGTGATACTGGATGCCCTGATCATAGAGCGCCCAGATTTGTTCCACCCGCCAATCATCCAGTGGATAGCCGAAGCCGGGACGCAGACAGTAGCCGGTGAGACTGAGCCAGGAACGTTCGTGGGCATCGGAGCGGCGGCGATGGGGTAGTCCTTCCAGCAGCGCGCCGAATAATTCGCGCAGCAAGGCCGTGTCCCAGTCTTCGCGCTTGCCCAGCAGTTTCTCTAATTCGGCTCGCAAACCCTTGATGCGCTTGGGGTCGACGATGCGGGTCTTTTTGCCGAAGACCATCCGGATCAGCTCCACCGCCTCGCCGGCCCTGGGATGCAGCCCGCTAGTCGGGGTTTGCAATGGTGCGGTGCGTGTCTGGCGGAGTTGGAATTCCACGTTCCAGCGCCGTTCGGGGTTTTCGGCATCCACGCACTGGATTTTCAAAGTGCCCACTTCGGTGAGGGTGGCGGCCAATCTCACGACCACCTCGTTGCGGCCTTGGTCGCGGTCGAATGCCACCGCCAGGGGGGGCAACTGGACGAAATGCTCCGGGTCGATTTCGGTCAGATCCCCGGGTTGCCAGCGGGTGTCGGCGACGGAAGAAACCAGATGGAAGCGTACCGGCTGACCAAAACGCAGGGCGAAACTGCGCTCGGCCAGGAAAACCTCGTGGCCTTCGTCGGTGCCGCGCGGCAGCAGGCAGACGCCGTGTTGAGTTTCTTCATGATCCGTGTCCACCACCAGGAAATAGGCGCGGGCCGAACCGCCACCGATTTTCCGAACCGACAAGCCGCGCCGGGCCAGGCCATAAGCCACCGCGCCATGGGCCACGGCCTGGTCGGGCCGATCATTGCGCAAATGCTTGAGAGGGGGGCCGCTGCGCCAGGAATTCAGCAGTTCCAGTAGTCGGCGCACGATGATGGGACTGCTGAACAATCCCCCATTGAGCAGCACGGCGTCGGGCATGGGCTGCATCCCCTCACCCAGGGTTTCCTGCATGATCTGCCGATGCTGGGCGAGGAAGGCCGCTACCTGTTTGCCGATGGCGGGGTCTTGGGCATAGGGCAGGCCATATTCCACCACGGCGCTGCCGCGTTTGCGTACCGGCAATTCATCCAGCCCGGTCAACGGAAAGAACCCGTCCAGCACCACCTGGCGGACCTTCTCCTGGCTCAGTTCGGTGAAGCGGGTTCCGCCTATCAGTTTCGAGCCGGACCCCAGCAGGGTGATGGAGGCGGCGGCGGGCGCATCCTCACCCAGCAGGCTTTCCTTGGCGATGCGGCATTGCTCCACCACCTGGGAAAGCTCGGCCGCGCTCAGCCGGCGGTCGCGCACCAGGCGGTGTTCGACGATATGGGCCAGGGTCAAATCCAGGTTGTCTCCGCCCAGCATCAGATGATCGCCCACCCCGATCCGAGTCAGCTTGGGTTCTTCCTCGCCGGTTTCGACCTGGATGAGGGTCAGGTCGGTGGTGCCTCCGCCCACGTCCACCACCAGCAACAGGCGCACTCCGGCCAGTTGCTTGGCCAGGGTCTTGCGGTGACGCCATACCCAGTCGTAACAGGCCGCCTGGGGTTCTTCGACCAGGCGTATGTCGCATAAGCCGGCCTGCCTTGCCGCCTCCAAGGTCAGCGAGCGGGCGGCCTCGTCGAAGGAGGCCGGCACGGTGACGACGATTTCCTGGTTTTCCAAAGGGTGCTCAGGGAAATGCCGATTCCAGGCGCGACGCACATGCTCGAGATAAGAGGCGCTGGCTTCCAGGGGGGAGATTTTACCTACGCCTTCGGCCCCTCCCCAGGGCAGGGTCGGCGCGGTGCGGTCCACGCCCCCGTGGGACAGCCAACTCTTGGCGCTGACGATGGCTCGCCCATGGCTCTTGGAACCCAGCAGCCTGGCCAGTTCGCCGATGATGGGGCGGGTATCGTCCTGGGTCTCGCTCCAAGGCAGACGGCTGTCCAACTCCACCATCTCTCCCGGCGCCGGATGATAACGCACCGAAGGCAGCAGGGGACGGGCGGCGATCTCGCCGGGAGCGATCAACTGCTCGATGGGGAAAACCTCGATTTTCAGGTTTGCGCCCCCGGCCGTATCGGCATAGGCGACCACGGTATGCGTGGTGCCCAGGTCGATGCCGACGAGGTAACGGGACGGATGCGAATGGGGCATGAGTTGGAGTGGTTAGGTTTGCATGAATTTTATTGATTCGCTCCCGTGCATCCGGAAAGGAATGTCTGCGCCGGGCGTAACGCCGGATAACTCAAGCAATTCAGGTATGACGGTTCGCAACTTGTCCACCAAGGCTTCCACGGTTTCGGCTTCGGTGGCAAGCCCAGGCACATCTTCGCTGCTTGCCACCCATACCTGCGCCCCATGATCCCAAAAGGCTTCGACTTGATATTCAGTCATGCAGTTTCTCATGCTCACTTCCAAACATAGCTTTGAAGCCGGACTTGACGGCATTTATTAGGTAGTTATCAATATAGTATTTTTGACCGTATCCTTATCTCCTCATGTCTTCAAGCCGCCTCTTTCACGTCGGCCACCAATCTCTTGCCGAACAACGCCAGAGCGGTTTCGATCTGCTCGATACGGCTTTTATGGTGGAGGGAGAACAATCGCTCGGCTTGGGTGAGCGATAGGTTTAGGCGGCGAGCCAACTCGGCTTTGGTCATGCCGGATGCCAGTAAGGCGTTGTGCAAGGCGGCTTTACCCGCTGCAAGGATGGGGAGGGCGACGCCGAGGTGGCCATTGAGCGGTGAAGGTTCGGGAATCGGCTGTCCGTCTCCCATGTACGCATCGAGCATGGTAATCAGGGCGTCCTCGGCCATCAGTAAGGCCGTGGTTTCGTCGTCGCCTTCGGTGATGGCCTCGGGCACGTCGGGAAATGTCACTACGAATCCGCCTTCTTCGGCAGGCTCGAAAAACACAGGATAAATCCACATGGTTATTGCCTCACTTCAAGCCAAGTTGTTTTTTCACGGCTTCCACCAATCCTTTCTTGAGTTCCTTGTTTGCGCCGTGCATGGGAATTTCGGATTTCCTATCGCCCAAGCGCACTATGATATGCCCTGAACCTGCTTTCTTCGTCTCGAAGGTGCAGCCTTGTTGGGCAAGCCAACGTTTGAATTCGTTGCTGTTCACCAGGCGCCTGTGTCAATCGCTAGTCAATGCGATGGACGCAAAATTGCCCACCCGATATTTCCCTGGAGTGCAAGGCTTGCTTACGCTCCAGGCGACTTACTAAACGGCCAGAACGACTTTTTGCCGCCTTGATCTTCCTGATTCGATTCCGCTGTTTCCTGATGATTTTCCATTTCTATTTCTTCCGCCTCAGTTTCGGCTTGCGTTTCCAAAAACTCCACCGGATTCTCCGGAATTTCCTCGAAACTGGCCGGCTCTTCCGATTTTGGGGTTTCACCGGCGCGCACGTCGAATTCCACTTTCCAGCGTTCGCCATCGTCGGTGGCGACCGCTTCCAGCCGCAGGACTCCCACTTCGGTGACCTGGGAGGCGAGATGGACGGGGACGACTTCGCCGGGTTGGCGGTTTTGCGCCGACAGGTCGACCTCGATTTCATCCAGCTCCTCCAACTCGTCCTCGGTCCAGTAATCCAGCCGGGTGCCGACCGGATCGTCGCGGCGGACGGTGGAGCCGAAGAAGCGGAAGCGGACCGGTTCGCCGACCACCAGACCGAATTCGGCATGGGGCAGTTCGGCGCTGGTGCCTTCCTCCATGCCGAAGGGGGCGATGCAGAGGGCTTCCAGCGGGGGCGGGAAGCCCGGCACCGCCGGCATGGCGCTTTCCACGCCGACATAATAGGAAGCCGCCGTGCCGCCGCGGATGCGCACGCCCTTGCCCTTGCGCACATAGCCGTAATAGGCCGCGCCGCGCGCCACGGCCAGATCCAGATCGGCGCCGGACAGCAAGCGAGCGGTGGGGGCGCCATCACCGGAAAGCCATTGATTGAGCACTTGCAGCAGACGATGGGCGAGGGCTTCGGATTTGAACACGCCGCCGTTGAGGAGCAGGGCGGTGGGATGGATGAAGCGCGCGGCGGGACTTGAGGCAAACCCTTGCAACTCGGAGGTGGCGTTGACCTGTTTGGCGAGAAAAGCGGCCAGATGGCAGGTGATGCGTGCGTCCTTGGCATAGGGCAGGCCCAATGTGGTCAGACCGCTACGCGCCTGGGTGGCGGGCCGGTCGGTGATGTTGACTTTCGGGAAGAAGCCTTCCACCAGGGTGCGGTCGACTTCCTCGCGGGTCAGCGCGGTGCGCAAGGTGCCGCCGATGAGGGAGGAGCCCCGGCTGGGCACCACCACGGGAATCTCGGTCGAATCGGGATCGGCCAGCAGGGTTTCCTTGGCGTCACGGCAGCCGTGAGTGAGGGCCTGGATTTGCCAGGGCTCCAGGCGTTTGCTTTCCTTTTCCAGTTTCATCTTCAGCACATAGGCCAGGGCCAGATCCATGTTATCGCCGCCCAGCAGGATGTGATCGCCGATGGCGACGCGGTTCAGGACCAGGTTGCCCTCGTCCTCGGTGACGGCGATGAGGGATAAGTCGGCGGTGCCGCCGCCCACGTCGACGACCAGGATGATGTCGCCGGGTTTGGCGTCGTTGCGCCACTGGCCGGCACTGGTCTGAATCCAGCTATACAGGGCGGACTGCGGTTCCTCCAGCAGGATGGCCTGGCGCAAGCCGATGGCATGAGCGGCTTCCACGGTCAGTTCGCGGGCCGCCGGGTCGAAGGAAGCGGGCACGGTGATGACCAGTTCCTGTTCGCTCAAGGGATCGTCGGGGAAACGGCTGTTCCAGGCGTCGCGCATGTGGCGCAGGTAATGTATCGAGGCCTGCAAGGGGGAGATGCGCTCGACTTCTTCCGGCGATTGCACCGGCAGGATGGCGGCACGGCAGTCCACTCCGCTATGGCATAGCCAGCTCTTGGCGCTGGCCACCAGACGGATGGGAGTCTTGCCCCCGAGCTGGCGGGCGATCTCACCGACGATGGCCTCGGGGTGATCGTCCCAGGGCAGGGCGAGGTCGCCTGGGGTCAGTTCGGCCTCATGGGCCTGGTAGATGAAGGAGGGTAATTGCTTCTTCTCGCCCACCGAACCGGGGCCGGTGAGTTGGGGAAGGTCCAGGACCTCCAGCGGGGCATATTCGCCGTCGCATTTTTCCAGTTCCAGATAGGCGACGACGCTGTTGGTGGTGCCCAGGTCGATGCCGACGGAAAAGCGGGGAGACTCGCTCATAATTCCACCTCCGCAGTAGCGATGATGCTGACGTCATGGCCCTCGGTGATCTTGGGGAGCTTGATCTGGGTCGCTTTCCAGCCGCGATGCACCAGGTTGCCGGTGAAGGGGGCTTCGCCGACGATGTTGCCGGTCAGACGAATGCGGGAAGCGTCGAAGCCTTTGGATAGGGTGATGCGGCTGCCTTCGCTCTCGGTGCGCACCGGCGCCAGTTCGAAATGCTGGCGCAGCACTTTGCGGCAGCCTTCATGCACCACGCGGGCCGCCGCGCCGATGTCGGTGTCGGAATATTGGCTGACGTTTTCCTGGATGAAGTCGATGAAGCGGGCTTCCTTCTGCAACAAACCCAGCAGTTGTAGGGCTGCATCCGGCGTGGCTTCCTTCACCACCACGGTCTTGATCTGCACCGGGGCTGACTTTTCCGGCGCTTGCTCCAAAGCGGGTTGCGGCGCTTCGATACGCGCCGCTTGAGCGGCGGACGGGAGTGGTTTCGCCGCGATGGATTCGGATGCCGGAATTTCTTCCGGGAGGGTTTTTCCGGGGGACGGTTTGCGGTAAACCGCGATGAAAGCGACGGTTAAAAACAGAATTTGCAAAAACAGTAAACCGATCACGGTGGCGGCCAATCCGGCGTGCACGGCGTCGAACGTGTCGGGGATCAGGGATAGGTCGATATTCATGGGTGGTCTCTCTCTCCGGCTGGTGGGGCTGATGGCTTCTTCTTATGATTGACGGCTTCCTTGGCGTCTTCTTCCTCGGCGGCGCGCAGGGCATGCACCGCCTGGACCGAGCGCAGCACGCTCTGCGCACCCTGGCTTCGGGTCTTGCGCAGGTAACGTTCGCTCAAGTTCGCAGGGACGTTCTCGGCATCGAAAGCGGTCTTGATCGCCGGTAATTGAGGCTCGCAGGTTTTCAATATGGTGTTGGCGATGTCGCGGGGATCGCGTCTATCCTTGGCCTGGGCGACGATGGCATCGGTCAGGCATTGGCGGTAGTCCGCCACGCCGGCGTTGACCTTGGCGATGGTTTGTTCGGACAGGGTGGATCTGTGCCATTCGCCGTCGGATTCGGTCTGGGTGCGCTCCTGAACGGGGGTTGACTGGCAGCCGGCCAAAGTCAGAAAACTCAGGAATATAATGGGGCGAAACTTCATTCGGGGGTTCCTTAGCAGGGGATCGGTTGCCTGAGGCTTGAATTAAGGCGGATTTTACGCCATCTGAGGTCCAGGAAAGAAATGCTATCGCTCGAAATATGGGAAAATTGGAGCGCGAAACGGAAAACCGCGTTGTGAAATGAACGGAGGATTGACTATACTCGCGAAGTTATCGCGGGCGGCGAACCGCAACAGTCGGGGATGAGACGGGATAGAGGAAAAGCATGTGCTCGATCGGCAAACCATAGAGTTCCGCAGTTCGTTCACCCGTGAAAAAACGGCGCGGGAGCTGGCGATGGGGGAGAGTCGGACCGTCGGAACCGAGGGCGACATCGTCCTCGATGGGCCGGATGTGCGCCGCGAACATATCCGCGTGAATCTGGGCGCGGAAGGCTGGACGGTGAGCCCTGCCGGGGAAAATCCGGTTTCGGTCAACGGCCAGGTGGTGGGCGAGGCCCATCCTCTGGCCGACGGCGATTGGATCTCCCTGGGCACCACCCTGTTCCAGGTGAGCCTGCCCGGTCAGTCGCCGCTCGGTTATCAGCCCCCGATCACCCGCAGAACCGCCGCTACCCGCAGAGCCAGGCCCCAGCCCGGAGTATTGACCATAGGCCGCTTGCCGGAGTGCGATCTGGCCATTCCCTCTCCGTTGGTGTCCCGCGAGCACGCCCGATTGTATTGCGAACCTTCCGGGGTGGAAATCGAAGACCTGGGTAGCACCAATGGCACCTTCGTCAACGGCCAGCGTTTGATCGGGCGGATGCGCCTGAACCAGGACGACCGCATCGCCATCGCCTCCTTCTTCTTCCTGTTCACCGGCGAGGCGCTGGAGCCCATCGATCTATCCGGGCAGGTGAGGGTGGAGGTTTGCGGCCTGTACAAGGATGTCATCGATCGCGCCAGCAAAACTCCCAAGCGCCTGTTGGACGATTTGAACCTGGTCATCGAGCCCGGCGAGTTCGTGGTCATCTTCGGCACCAGTGGATCGGGCAAGTCCACCTTGCTGGATGCCTTGAACGGACGCCGCCCCGCCACGGGCGGGAACGTTTTCTATAACGGCGCGGATTTGTACGCCTGCTTCGACTCCTTTCGCGCTTCCATCGGTTATGTGCCGCAGCAGGACATCGTCCACCGCAAGATCACGGTCCGCAATGCCCTGCAATATACCGCCAGTTTGCGCCTCCCGCCCGACACTTCGAAGCGGGAAGTGGGCGAATATATCGACCGGGTGCTGGACCAGGTGGGCTTGGCTGAAAAATCCTACTCGCCCATCGATACCCCGGCCCCTTTGAGCGGCGGGCAGCTCAAGCGCGTCAGCCTGGCGGTGGAACTGGTGGCCAATCCCCATATCCTGTTCCTGGACGAGGTGACCAGCGGCCTGGATGCCGGCACCGACAAACGCATGATGAAGCTGTTCGCCGATCTGGCCTTGGACAAGAAGACCGTGGTCTGCGTGACCCATACCCTGGAAAATATCGATGTCTGCCATCTGGTGATACTGCTGCACCAAGGCAAACTGGTCTATTTCGGTCCTCCCGGTGAGGCCGCCGAGTATTTCGGGGTGAAGCGGCTTTCCGATGTCTACGACTTGCTGGAAGGCAGCCCGGCCGAACGCTGGGCGCAACAGTATCGGGCTTCGGAATTTTACCGCCGCTATGTGGAGGAACGCATGCGCGTCGACTCCACCCGCCAAGCAAGCCCCCATTCCGCCGCGACCCTGCAGATGCTCAAGCCGCACGCTTCCTGGTTCGACTGGCGGCAGGCGGGCACGCTGATGCGGCGCTATCTGGATCTGATCCTGTCGGACCGGAAAAATCTGCTGATTTTGCTGCTCCAGGCGCCATTGATCGCCGTCGTCATCGGATTGGTGTTCAACACCGAAGGCCATCTTGCGGTGCGGGCGGCGGCGGAGAGTCAGATCGCCTTCATTCTCGTGCTTTCCGCCATCTGGTTCGGCACTTTGAATTCGGCCCGCGAATTGGTAAAGGAATTGCCCATCTATCTGCGCGAGCGCTCGGTGAATCTGGGGCTGACCCCCTATCTGATCAGCAAGTTGCTGCCTTTGGCCGCCTTGTGCCTGATTCAATGTACCCTGCTGCTGGGCCTGGTGAGCATCATGCTCGCCATGCCGGGTAGTTTCGCCGAACGCCTCGCCACCCTGTTCTGTGCCGGCCTGGCGGCGAGTTGCATGGGCCTGGCCGTCAGCGCCTTCGTCGACAGCAACGACAAGGCGGTGGCCATGGCGCCGATCCTGCTCATCCCGCAGATGGTGCTGTCCAATGCCGTGGTGCGCCTGGGCGAGGCGGGCCTTTGGGTGGCGAAGTGCAGCATGGTTTCATACTGGGCGCTGGACGCCATGAAATCCACCCTCAGCGTGGACAGTCGAACGGTCCGCGACATGAGCGGCCAACTGATCGTGCCGGTTTCGGGCGTCTTCGGCCAGGATCTGGCGATGGTTTCCGTGCTCGGCATCCTGTTCCTGGGCTTGGCCGTATTGGGTCTGAAATTGAAAGATCGCCGAAAATGACTACGAATCCAGAGGATAAAACCCAGGTGATGGAGGGCAAGACGGTCCTTCCCCAATCCGAACCGACGCATCTGTGCCCGGCCTGTGGGGCCGCCAATGCCCTGGTGGAATTGCCGCGGCGCGAATACCGTTGCAGTCGGTGCAAGCTGGAGTTGGCCCATCTGGACTATGCCGTCAATGGGACGGTCCGCGGAGTCTTCGGTTGGCTGCTTCCGGCGGGCGATGTGGTCCTCGACCGTTATCAGATCAAGTCGGTGCTGGGCAAGGGGGGGTTCGGCGCGGCCTACCTGGTGGACGACCTGCAGTTGAGCGGCAAGCGCCGCGCCCTGAAGGAAGTGCCGGAGATGCTGTTCGACGAGTACGAGACCACGCTGTTGAGCCGGCTCGACCATCCGGCCATTCCGGATATCATCGAACGCAAGGCCGTGAACCACATGGTCTATCTGGTGCTCAAATTCGGCGGCAACCGCACTTTGGGCAGCGAACGCAAACAATATCCCGACAAGCGCATCCCCCAGGATAAGCTGTTTCCCTGGATGCGCCAGTTGTGCGAGGTGCTGAGTTATCTGCACGGCCAAAATCCGCCCATCATCCATCGCGATCTCAAGCCGGATAATATCCTGCTCAACGAGGATGATCGCATCATGCTCATCGACTTCGGCATCGCCAAGGAAGCCGTTCCACAAGCCATGACCCGCACCCTGGGCAGGGCCGCGACCCATGGTTTCAGTCCTCCCGAGCAGGTGATGGGCACCGGCACCGACGAGCGCTCCGATATCTACGCCCTGGGCGCGACGTTTTATGCCTTGCTGACCGGACAGAACCCGCCGGCGGCGCACGAACGGGTTGCCGGAGCGGAACTGGTTCCGCCTTCCCACATCGTCCCCGATGTCTCGCCCGAGCTGGAAGATGCGATCCTGCAGTCGCTCAGCCTCAATGTGCATCATCGTCAGCAGACCGTGCAGGAATTCGCCCTGGCTTTGGAAGGCGAGGAAATGGGAACGGCGTCCCATCCGATCCGAACCGAGGCGCAGGGGGAACGCACCGTAGTGGCCAGCCGGGCGACCGAAGGCGCCTACAGCAAACCCACCGGGCTCAAGCTTCCCACCGCGCGTCAGACAGCGGGCAGGCAGACTGCCATGCCAACTCCCGAGCCGATCCCGCAAGGCAACAAGCTATTGCCTCTGCTGGGCATCGCCGTGGTCCTGGCCGCCATCGCCACCGGGCTATACCTCTATTTTTCCCGGTCACAGACCCCCATCCAGGTTTCACAACCGGCCATCCCGCCGCCGGTCGTGCCGACGCCTCCGCCTATCCCGGCCGAAACGCCGCCGCCCTCACCACCGGTGGCGAATATTCCCCCGCCGGCCTCACCGCCCGTTCAGCCGGCCGTTCCCGCCACGCCTGCCGTGACGCCCCCGAAGGCGGCGACCGAGGGGGGGGGCGGTTCGGCCCAGGAAATGCTGAAGGGCCGCGCGGTGGAACCCGAACCGCCGGCACCCGTGGTATCGGCTTCGCCGCCCCCGAAACCCAAGCCCAAACCCAGACCCAAGGCGGTGGTGCATGCACCGGCGGAACGGAGCAGTCCGCCACCGGCCCGCGCTGCCGAACCGTCATGGACCATCATTCCCGGCGGCGCGCATAAAACCGACTAAACTCGTACCATCCCATAAACCCAAAAAAAGAGGTAAGTCATGCGAGATTCCCACAGACGGCGAAAGTTGCAACAAAGCCCCAGATTCCAGTTTCTGCAGCGCGCGTTGTTGGCCGCCGGTTTGCTGGCCGGTTCGGCGAGCGCCTTGGCGGATCTGGGAAGCATCGGCATGCCCGGCGGCTATGGACTGAAAATCTACAGGGTCAATTATGCCTTGTACCCTTATGTACAGGTCTATTTCCGCACCTTCGACCAAAACCAGCAGCCTTTGGTCAATCTCAACGAGATGAACATCGGCTTGATGGTGAAGGGACAAGGCTACGATCCGGCGAAACGGCAATATGTGATTCAGCCCATCCGGCAACGGCCGGAGGCGACGCGCACGGTGCTGGTGCTGGATGCCAGCCGGTCCATGGCAGGGTTTCCGTTCGAGGCTTCCTTAGGCGCCGCCGCCCGTTATATCGACAGCAAGCGTCCCCAGGACGAGGTGGCGGTGCTGTCGATCCGCGATACCAAGGAAGGCTACGACATCGTGTCCCAATTCGAGCGGGATCCCAAGGCTTTGGGCCGCCGGCTGCTGGATGTGCGCGCCGATGGCAACAAGACCCGGCTTTACGATAGCATCGGCGCGGCCATGCAGATGTGCGGCATGAGTTCCCAGGGCGCGGTGGCGCCCAGCCCTGAAAACTATGTGATTTCCTGCTCCATCGTGGTATTTTCGGACGGCATGGATGAAGGCAGCGCCCTGTCGCGGGAAGAGTTGAACGGCCGCATCACCAACCTGGGGATTCCGGTCCCCGTGTATTCCCTGGCTTATTCGAGGGTCAGCCAGAAATACTTCAAGAATCTGGAATCGCTCTCCAAAAACTCGTTCGGGGTTTATTACCTGATCGGCGAAACCATGTCCAGGATGCAACAGGTGGTCGAACAGATTCAAAATATCGTGCAAAGCGATTACGTGGTGACTTTCCGTTCTTATCTGCCGGTCGATGGCGAGGAGCACAGCTTCAAACTGGGCGTGGAGTACCCTTCGGGCAGCGCCAAGTTCGCTTATGAAAACGGGAAGTTCGAGGCCATCGAACCGCCTCCCGCTCCGCAGCTTCAGCAATTGATCCAGCAATTGAATCAGGCCATCGCGCCATTACCGGCGGGCGCGGTGTCGCCATATTTCGACAAGACCCAGGCGCCTGCCATACCGGTTATGCCTGCCATGCCGGCTACCCAGTCCCCTTTCCCGGCGCCTAATGTGGGCGCCCCCAAATAAGATGACAAGCGGAGAGCTTTACTATGAACAAGATCTTCAATCGTAAAAATCTGGTCGTGTTGGCGCTGTGTCCGGCATTGATAGCGGGTGGCTGCGCGACCCAACAAGGCAATGATCAATTGATGGGCGCGGGAGGCGGTGCTGCCGGTGGCGCGGCGTTAGGCTGCCTGACCGGATTCCTGGCCAGCGGCCATGCCGGCGGTTGCGCCAGGGGCGCGGTAGTCGGCGCCGTCGTGGGTGCAGTGGTCGGATGGAGCGCGGTCAAGATCAGCCAATATCAGGCCTCTCAGGTCCGTTCGGCCTACGATGATCAGCAAATGTATGGTTTGACCAAATCGGTCGACAGCACCCAGGTCAAGATCCACAAGGGGACCACCAGTCCGAACACGGTCAGGGCGGGGGAATCGGTCAAATTGTTCACCGACTATTCCGTCATGCTGCCGGCGAACATGAACGCGACCGAGGTGGCGGAAACCTGGACCTTGAAGAAGGACGGCAAGGTTTTGGCCGAGTTGCCTCAAAAGAGCAGCCAGCGCAGTTCCGGTGGCTGGAATGCCGACGCCATGGTGCCGATCCCGAAAGACGCCAAACCCGGCACTTATGTGGTCGAACACAAGGTCCAGGCAGGCAGCAGTTATGATACCGACGAATCGACTTTCGTCGTCTCGAAATAGTCGCAAACCGGTGTGTTCCCGTGCCGTCAGTCGCCGAGGTTTGATCGTCGCCGGCCTGATGCTGGGGCTGTTGGGCGCGGGATCTGCCGGCGCCTATGGCCTGTGTCCCGGAGAGATGGAAAACGCCGGCCGGATGCAGCAGCGCATCCTTCGGGAATGGCCCTTGCGCTCCAGTTCCGACCCAGCCAGCCGATTCATCCAGCAACTCGGCGTTTTTCTGGCGCAGTACGGCGATGAAGGGATTCCCTGGCGCTTCTCGCTGGTGCGCAACCTGGCGCCCAATGCTTTCTCCATCGGCGCGGGTAATGTCTTCGTCACCGAGGGAGCGATCACGTTCGCACAAAGCGAGTCGGAATTGGCGGCGATCATCGCCCATGAATTGGGGCATGAATTGGCGGGGCATTTCTGCGCAGATTCCTATTCTCGCGGCGAGGGCGATATTTTCATGCCGCCTTCGGAACATTACGAGGTGGGGGTGGGATCGATTCGGCAATCCATCGACCCGGCCAAGGAGCAGCAGGCCGATCGGATCGCCGTTTCCCTGCTACAGGCGGCGGGTTATGATCCGCATGCCATGTTGCAGGTGGCGCGCCGCTTACCCGCGGGCGGGGAGGTGCATCTGCATGACCCCCGACGCATTCATTCCCTGGAACGTCTCCTCGCCGGCTATCCCCCTGCCGGCGGTCTTCCCGATTCTTTGACCTTCAAGGAAGTCAGGCGCGTCATCATGGGCGAAACGCATCAACGCTAAAGCCGCTATGACAAGGCGCAGGGGGCTTAAGGAAAATTAACCATGACAGAAATCGATTATGCCTGCGGCACCCATGTCGGCTTGGTGCGCGAAATCAACGAGGATGCTTTTTTTGCCGATCCCCAACTCGGCTTGTGGGTCGTGGCCGACGGCATGGGAGGGCATATGGCGGGTGAGGTCGCCAGTGGCATCGTGATTCGCGATCTACCCCGCTGCATCACGCGAGGCGATAGCTTGAGCGACGCCATCGAAATGGTCCACAGCATGATCCAGATCGCAACCGATGAGGGCCAGGGCGCCAAACACATGGGCTCCACCGTGGTCGCGCTGAAACTGGATGGATCGAGCTATCAAATCGCCTGGGTGGGCGACAGCCGTGCTTATCTGTGGGATGGCCTGGAATTGCACCAACTCACCAAGGATCATTCCTATGTCCAACTCTTGTTGGAGATGGGTTTGATCATGGAAAGCGAACTGTTCGATCATCCTTCCCGCAACGTGATTTCCCAAGGGCTGGGCGTGGGTGGTGCGGAGGGCGGATTGGTCAAGGTGGACACGGTGACGGGCAAGCTCAACCCGGGCGATTCCATTTTGCTTTGCACCGACGGTTTATGCGGTGGGGTTCGAGACGCGCGCATCGACGAAATCATGGGTAGTACCGAAAACAGCCAGGAACGGGTCGATCGACTGATCGAGGCGGCTTTGGCGGCCGGCGGCAAGGACAATATCACGGTCATCGTGCTTTCAGCGCGGATCGAGTGAGAGCCCTTTCCCGGGTCGGCTTAGCTGCCTGGCCAAAGCCCAGGCGACATGCTCCCTGACCAGATCCGATGGGTGGTTTTCCCGGGAGTGCAAGGCCGCCAGGACCGAAGGATCGGCCGGGGCGTTGCCCAAGGCGAGCGCGATGTTGCGCAACCAGCGTTCGTGGCCGATACGCCGGATGGCCGAGCCTTCGGTCCGGTACCGGAAGGTTGCCTCGTTCCAGGCGAACAATTCGATCAAACCCGCCGCATCCAGACCCTGGCGGGGCAGGAAATCCGCCTCGCCAGTCAGCCGGGCGAAGCGATTCCAGG
The DNA here is from genome assembly GCA_028711365.1 of Methylococcaceae bacterium. GTDB lineage: Bacteria > Pseudomonadota > Gammaproteobacteria > Methylococcales > Methylococcaceae > Methylumidiphilus. The sequence goes on along the minus strand of JAQTSI010000005.1, from coordinate 1,812 downwards.
GGCAGACGATTTGGCAATCGTCACAGCCATAGATGCGGTTACCCAAAGCGGAGCGGAATTCCTCCGGGATGGAGCCGTGCAGTTCGATGGTGAGATAGGAAATGCAACGACGGGCATCGACCCGGTAGGGGGCGACGATGGCTCGGGTCGGACAGACCTCCAGGCAGGCGGTGCAGGTGCCGCAATTTTCTGGCACCGGCTCATCCGGCGGCAGAGCCAGGTCGGTGTAGATCTCGCCGAGGAAAAACCAGGAGCCGGCCTCCCGGCTGATGAGGTTGGAATGTTTGCCGATCCAGCCCAGGCCGGCCTTGGCGGCCAGGGCTTTCTCCAGCACCGGCGCGCTGTCGCTGAAGACGCGATAGCCGAAAGGAGCGGTTTGCGCTGCTATGCGGTCGGCCAGTTTCTGCAATCGGTTGCGCATCAGCTTGTGGTAATCCCTGCCCAGGGCATAGCGTGAAATATAGGCTTCCTGCGGCTCATCCAGGTGCCGGGCCATGGCTTGCCGGTCTTCGGGAAGATAATCCAGGCGGGCGCTGATGACCGAGCCGGTTCCGGCAACCAGTTCGGGCGGGCGAGAACGCTTAGTGCCGTGCCGCTCCATGTAGTCCATCTCGCCGTGAAAGCCCGCCGCCAGCCAGTCGAGCAGATGAGCCTCGGCCTCGGCCAAGTCGATGCCGGCCACGCCGATTTGCTGAAATCCCAACTGTTTTCCCCAACGTTTGATGTTTTCCGCCAGTTCGATGGCATCGATGGGGGGCTTGGGTGAGGACATATGACTATAATCTTCGGATGCGATTCAAAGTGATGCCTGTCGAATCCTGTGAGAGGGCGAGGAGCTTATGAGACGCGCCGTGAATACGTCCCTGTAGGCTCGACGATGGCGTCCCTTCCATCGACGGTCTCCTGACTCCCCGCCCTCTCCACGGTTGCATCACTTTGAATCTCACCCCATCTGCGCCTTAAGTTTGACATTCAGCTTAACCTTTATGAATCCGATCGACAAATTGCCTTCCAGCCTTTTTCGCGCCGAGCAGGTGAGGGCCATGGACCGTTACGCCATCGATAGTTTGGGCATCCCCGGCATCGAATTGATGCGCCGGGCGGGGGCGGCGGCTTTCTCCGCCCTGCGGCGGCGCTGGCCCCAGACCCGCACCCTGTCCGTGGTTTGCGGTTCGGGCAACAACGGGGGCGATGGCTATGTGCTCGCCAATCTGGCGCTGCGTTCGGGTCTGGACGTGCGCGTCTATCCTCTGGCCGATCCGGAAAAACTGCAAGGCGACGCCCTGATCGCCTGCCGGGACTATAGGCAAGCCGGTGGGCCGGTGCTGGATTTCGTGCCCGCCGATTTCGAGGGCGCAGAAGTGCTGGTGGATGGATTGCTCGGCACCGGCCTGGATCGGCAAGTGAGCGGAGTTTACGCGGAGGTGATCGCCGGCATCAACCGCTTCCGCGGCGCCGTGCTGGCCCTGGACATCCCCTCCGGTCTGCATGCGGACACCGGCCTTGTGCTGGGAACGGCGGTCAAGGCCGCGCTGACCATCAGCTTCATCGGCCTGAAGCAGGGCCTGTTCACCGGGGAGGGCCCCGAACATTGCGGCGAGGTGATCTATGACGATCTGGATACCCCGCTTTCGGTGCGCCGCCGCGAAACGCCCTCCGCTTGGCTGTTGCCCGCCTGGCAAGCAGGCTTGCCACGCCGATCGCGCGGCGCCCACAAGGGGCATTTCGGCCATGTGCTGGTGGTCGGCGGCGATCTGGGCTATGGCGGCGCGGCGCGGATGGCGGCGGAAGCCTCGGCGCGGGTGGGGGCCG
>JAQTSI010000194.1 GCA_028711365.1 Methylococcaceae bacterium | reverse complement strand
GCAGCGACGCAGTGACCTTCGGCTACAAAGTTGATAGCTTCCTTTGACAGGGACTTTCACCCTGTTGATGATATGCCCTCACGGGCGCACTCATACCGGCAGGGATCGCCGGTATCCAGTCGACAGGAAAGGGTTGCGACTCAAGCAACCGTTTGCGATTGGGCGTTATTCCGGCCGCCATCCATGGAGTCTGGGTTCCGGCGATCCCTGCCAGAACGACGAGCCAAGAGTTTATTTCAACAATATTGAGGGCGGGATGGGGGTAGAAACTTGCCGAAACCCAGAAGCGGCGCATAGGATCGGCGTTCAACCCCCACCCTAACCCTCAATACCGTTGAATTAAGGTTTTCTGCCCCTTCCCCCTTGCAGGGGGAAGGTTGGGATGGGGGTAAAGCGCTTGAAACGGCCACTAAACGCCGAGACTCTGCGCAAGGTTCTGGCGTTCTACCCCCACCCTGCCCTCCCCCTGCAAGGGGGAGGGTTCTTAAGTCAACAGTATTGACCCTAACCCTCCCCCTGCCAGGGGGAGGGGATTTGTTCGTTCCCAGGCTCATAGCTTGGGAGCGCTGCCTTGAAAGCTCCCGCTTCCTGGCCGGAGACTCGAAGCTGGATTCCAGGTTGGCGATTCAAGGCTGATATATTCAGAATATAATATTCCCATCACGATAATACCCCAAAGAAACCTGCAAGAGTCGTTCTAGCACGGTGGCGCAAGCAGTATGTCAAATCCCACGGTGAGTCGTGATATACCCTCTTGAGTTACTCAGACAAAACCCACCGTAAAGCGCCAACCCGCTGATATTGAAAATATTCCTGCGGTGGCCCGAAGCCTGCAATCCATTTGCCGGGTGGGGCGTGCCGTCGTCGCCGTCCTTCGATGGGGAAGGGAATCCCGGCCGCGATTCCCAGGCGCAAGGGGTTGCGGGGCCGGGCGGCTATCGCCTGAATCCTGGGACGGTGGATGCACGATGGCACAACCCACTCATCCGGGGAAATCCGGGAAGCGATGGCGGGATATCCCGACGTCCTTTCCGCCTCCCTCTCATCCCACATCTATTCCGTATAGAGGATTCGATTAATGAATAGAACACACCTGTATCTGGCCATCAGTCTGGGACTCGCCATGAGCGCCCAACCCGCCATGGCTCATATCAATGTTTTCAGTATCGATTGCGCGGCGCCCTGCACGAGATCGCAGGACATTCCGGGCGGCTGGAACTCCGACGCTTGGGCCGACGGGCTTCTGCTCGACGGCGCCGGCAAGCCCAGACTGGGCGACTCCCATAGACTGCAAAATGGCGGGGTTATCGGGAACAGTAACCTCGTTGCGTCATTCACCTTCAATGCGACGGCAGGGGAGTCGCTCGTCATCACCGTGACCCAGGATGGAACGCCCTCCCCGTCGAATTTCATGAACCCGGCCTTCACCCTGTATCAGGGGGCGCCCGTGGCCGGCGCCCATGACAACCTGTACCCCGACCCGTTGAACCCGCCGCTTTGTAGCAGTCCCAACCCCGACACGGCGGAATGCCATGCGCCGGGCGACTGGACCGGCCGCGACAGTTCGGTGAGCTATGTCGGCCAATTCAACCCCTGCGGACACATGAGCATGTCCAACGGCACCAGCTCCATGATCCTCACCTATACGGGCAACGCCTCCGACCGCGGCTGTCCCACCGGCAGCAACCAGCACGATGGCAGTCTCCCGGTCAACGGCAAGACCGAAAGGGGGAGCTTCACCGCACCGAGTTCCGGGGCCTACACCATCCTGGTCGGCGGCGAGCGCTGCCAGGCCCAGCCGCCTTATGCAAGCGCCCTGAATTGCGCGAACGGCGGCGGCATCTACTCGACCAACCCCAACTTCGGCGCCACGGTCACGCTGCAGAAAGTGAACTGATTCGTCCCATACATCCCTAGGCCGCCCTAGCTACCGGCCTGGGTCATTCCATCCTGCCCTACAGATAGAGGAAATCGATCATGAAACACAGCCCATTCAGCTTTGCCCTGGCCACCGCGGGACTCGCGCTGAGCCATTCCGCTTCCGCCCATGTCTGCAATGTCGACCTGAGCGCTCCGGGTTACGCCATTTGCGGCGATGCCCCCTACTACAATGTCTACCAGTCGACCGCCACGGCCAGCGGCACCACGATCACCGCGGTGGCGCCGGCTTCCCTGCCGGCAGCCCTGCGGACGAAAGGCAGCGGTTCGGCGGATTGCCCGGTGGGGTATTATTCCGATCTGGCGGTTCCCACCGCCACCACCTACCCGACCGCCTATCGCAATCCGGCCGACGGACAGTATTATGCCGATCCCGGCTTCACCCATGCGGTCTATGCCTGTACCTACGGTTCCGCCGGGCTGAACAGCTTCTCCGGCAACGGCTGGATCAGCGGCACCACCAAGCAGTTGGGCGATAGCCATAATCTGCATGGCGGCGTTTTCTTCACCTTCAGCACGACCAAACCCAGCTCCACCGTCACCATCACCTTCAAGAACAACACCGGCGTCAACGGCGCCACCCCGCTGGACCCCGCCTTCAGCCTCTATGCCCATACCCTGCCGGACGACGGCCACGACGACAATCCCTATGATCCCCTGAATCCCAACGGCAACAACTGCGGCCAGACCCTGGTCAATGCCGCGGACGAAGTGCCCGGCATGGACCCCGGCGTGCCGAAATATCTCTTCACCCAGGACCCGGTCACCTTCGCCTGCACCTTCACCCTCAATCCGGCCTGGGCTACCTGGAAATACTACTATGACAGCCTCAAGGCGCTGGGCTTCTATGCCGGCAACGGCCCCTACCGGGATACGCTCAACTTCACCAACACCGGCGGCCTGACCGGCATCCAGCCGACACCGGATGTCGCCAAAAATCCCTTCCTCGGCCAGTTCAACGCCATCAACAACTGGAGCATGGCCAACGGCTTCGCCAATCCGGCCGACCCCAAAAATTTCGTCGGCTGGAATAGCGATGGAACCCGTTACCTGCTTTCGACCTTCCCCGATCTCAGCACGGCGGTGACCTGGTCCGAACTGGCTTTCATCGCCGCCCGCAACGTCAATGGCGCAGGCGTCACCGAAACCTTGACCCTGTTGCTGCCCCAGGGCATTTACACCATCGCCGCCGCGGGCGCCAAATCCGGCGATACCGCGCTGCATGGTGGAGATATCAGCGTGAAGATCCAGTAACCGCCACAAGCCAGGCCCCGGCCCCAATGCTGTTGGAATAAGCTCTTGGCTCGTCTTTCCGGCAGGGAATGCCGGAACCCAGACTCCATGGATGGCGGCCGGAGTAACGCCCAATCGCAAACGGTTGCTTGAGTCGCAACCCTTCCCTGTCGACTGGATACCGGCGATCTGCCGGTATGACGGCTTAATTCAACAGTATTGGGCCCCGGCCCCACCTAGCGGGGCCGGGGCCTGGTCATATTTATAAAGCCGCGAGCCGGGACCCGGCCGCGATGCCATAAACCGATTTCAAAGGAGCAAGCCCCATGAACAAACGAGCCATCCCCGCCTTCCTGCTCGGCCTCGCCAGCCTCCCGGCGGGGGCGCATATCTATTACCACGAGATCCCCCTGCACCTGAACGGCGCCACGATCACCGGCAGCCTGGACCAGGATGTGGGGAATAGCGACCAGGACGACTGGGCCTTCGCGGCCAAATGGCCGGTGCTGAAGGATCTCATGACCTATCACGGCCAGCCCCAGTTCTTCCGTTTCCACCTCGACCAGGACGCCATCGTCAACATCGACGCCCTGCCCGTCGCCGCGCCGCAGGATACCGGCGACCCCAAAAACCGCTCCACCTGGGCCCCTGCCAACGTGGACCCGGCCTTCAGCCTGTATAAGGGCCTCTTGCCGCAAAAGGCGATGGATTCCGGAGATCAACCTTATTATGCCTGTTTTGATCCAGTGACGGCCTGGGGCATGCCCCTGATCTGTCCCATGGATGCCCACCCCGACGACCCCAACATCGCCCAGGTGTGGTATGTGAACATCAACCCGGACGGCAGCCCCGTCATCGATCCGACCTACGGTCAGCCGACCATAGACCCGGTGAGCTTCCTGATGCCGATGCAGGTGAACCCGGACTGGGGGATGACCCTCGGCGAACTGGTCGCCAGCATGAACGCCGATCCGGGCAATGCCCTGCATCCCTGGCGCAATAATTACAACGAGCCGCACTTGCAGAACCTGATCCAAACCGACGGGGCCACCTCGGTAGCCGACTGGTACCGGAAGAGCTATGTCCCCCACAACGGCTACCGCGATACCCTCAATTTCACCGCCACCGGCGGGGTGTGGCTGCCGAACGATCCCAATCTGCCGGCAAGCACCCAACCGGGTTTCCCCGTTAACCCCTATATCGGCAAGTTCGACCCACTGGCAAACTGGGAATCCGCCAACGGCAATGTCGCCGACTGCGCTCTCGATGACGCCTGCAAGAAGGACCATCCCGGTTACGATCCGGCCACCATGACGCTATGCCAGACCACCGATGCAAGCGCGAAGTTCTACTGCGCCGGCGGCAACGCGGCGGGGGTGGACTGGGCGCGGGTCTACTACATCAACCATGCCAACCGCCATGATGGCGACGCCACGCTGCTGCCGATCTCGCCTGCCTCCAAGGCCGCGCCCAATACCGCCGCCGAGCGGGTGCACAACCAGTTCCTGCCCAAGGGCGACTACACCCTGGCCTTCGGCGGCGGCTGCACCGATTGCAGAACGGAGAACGACACGCCACAAGGACAGCCGGGATATCTCCCCTATGGCTATGGCGGCGTATCCATGAGTGATTATTCCTTGAATAATCTCACTGTCTTAATGAACGGCAAGGCCAATCTGCACTTCAGCATCCAGGGCTGGCCGGTGGCGGACTGCGCCAGCAATACCGGCGCCAAGCCGGAACTCGCCCCGGTCTCCGGGCCCTGGGATGTGGAAGCCGGCGCCGCCCTCGCCATTCCCCTGGGCGTCCATTATTGCGGCAGCGACACCCCCGGCTTCAAGCTCGCCGGCCTGAAAGACGCCCAGCTCGATGCCCCCATGCCCGACAAGGTAGTCAACCATGCCTGGAAATCGCAGGCGATCTGGACCTCCCGCGCAAACCAGGCGGGCAAGGTGATCAACGCCACCTTCCGCGTCCACTCCGGCCATGGCGATTCCAAGATCCAAAAGCTCAGCATCCGCGTCTGGCCCGCCGGCGCCGGTCCCTCCAACGCCTTCGGGGTCAAGAACGTCAAGGTCTCCTGGGACGGCCAGGCCCACAACCTCAATCTCTCCGCCCAGATCAAACCCACCCATGCCAATCTGATGAGCGCCGCGGAAATCCAGTCGCTTTACGGCCATTATCTGGGCATGACCACGGGCAGCGGCAATATGATATATTCCTCGGTCGATGCCCAGGGCGTTGGCAGCACTATGCAGGGCGCCATGCCCAGCGACCGCGGCAAGCTGAGTTTCACGGGAAAAATGGACATTTCGCAGGTGCCCTGCGAAATCATCTGGATCTATAAAGGCAAAACCGGCAAGGTGAAAGTCGATTCCGCGCCGGCCAACTGTAAGAAATAGGAGAACCCTCCCATGCGCCAGAATTCCTCGTTCACGGCCCGCCCCGGGCGCAGGTGGATGCGCCTGTGCGGCCAGGGCCTGCTGATGGCGGCCTGCCTGGTCCTCAACACCACCGGGGTCTTCAAGAATCGCGGCTTCGACGGCGTGGCGCGGGCGACGACGGTCATCACCCGGCCGGTGCCGATCAAGCTCAGCCTGAGCGCCACCCCCAAGCGCAACAACAACGGCGTCATCAAGGCGATGGAAGGGATGCCCATCTCCATCCAGATCAAGGCCATCAACAGCAACGACCCCAAAGGACTGGACCCCAGCAAGGTGCAGTCCCTCACCGTGGGCGTGTCTTCGTCGCTGCCCGCGGGCGCCACCTTCACCAGTCATCTGGGTGAAGGCAGCTTCAGTTGGACCCCGCAAGCCGGGGACGCCAAGACCTATGACGGCAAGCTGCTGACGTTCACCGCCAACAACACCTATACCGGGGCCAATGCCCCGGCCCAGCAGGTCGTTCTGAGTCTCGCCGACAACACGGCGCCGAGCTTTTCCAGTACCCTGCCCGCCCATCAAAACTTCGACCCCGGACAGAAAGGCAGCCTGGACATCATCGCCATTCCCGGGCCCGGCCATGCCGGCAACCCTGCTCACCGCCTGAAGATCGTCCTGGACCCGAGCGTCAGACTCCCCAAGGGCGCCACGCTGGGAGGAACCCGCAAGGGGGCCGACGGCAACTGGCACCGCCTCCTCAGTTGGAAGCCCAGGGCCAATCAGGTGGGACTCACCGGCACCTTGAAGTTCATGGCGGACAATGCCGATGTGGACCCGAGGTCGGCTCAAGCCTCCCAGGCGGAATACGATGTGGAATATTCGGTGGGCGGTTCATCATCCTCGTCCGGCATCAGCGCCGTGACGGTCGGCGATGCCTCCGTCAACGGGAATGGCTCCAACTGGGTCCTGACGGCGCACGGCCAGGTGCAGACTTCCGGCACCCTGCCAGGCGGGCTCAAGGTCCAGATCAACTTCGGCGACGGAACGAAACCCATCAGCTCCCAGAACCACGGCGCCGCGGTCGATCCGACCGGGGCCTGGAGCTATACCGCCACCCTCGATCCGAGCAATTCGGCCGCTGCCGGTTATCGCAATCTTCCCTGTCATATCAAGGCGCAGTTGACTTACAACGGCGCCACGGTCAGCAGCGATGCCGTGGCGGTGACGGGTTCCGGCGCCCCGCCCCAGTGCGTGGATACGCCGAAATGCAAAGCCAAGACGATCTGGTACCCCAACCTCGGCCCGCAGGACATGGCGGCCATGTGCATGTGAACGGAATCCGGGCTCCAGGGCTGTTCGAAGCCAACGTCATCCCTGGAGCCCATCCCTGGCCGAAGCCGTCATAGCCGTCAGTCGACTGCGCCAGGATCGCGGCGCCATTTTGGTGGCTGACCTGCTCGAGGCTCCTGTGAGTTATAGGGCGACTCGCTATTCAGGACTACCCAAAACCTAAGTCTGCCGCCCACCCACCCGACCTACTTGATTCCCAGGCGTTTGGCAAGACGGTGCAGATTGCCTCGGTCCAGCCCCAAGCGGCGCGCCGCTTCCGACCAATTGGCCTGGGATTCGTTCAGGGTTGCTCGAATCAACTGCCGCTGAAAGTCGTCCACCGCGCGGGAAAGCGAAAGCTCACCGGTCCTGCCTGACAATTCGGCTCTTGTTTCCGTCCCCCGCACAATTTCCGGGCCGATATCCAGATCGTCAGGTTCCAATACCACACAGCGCCCGCGATCCGAGGAGGCGCGTAGGGCGGCGCGGAGGATGACATGCTCGAGCTCCCGCACGTTGCCGGGCCATGAGTAGTCCTGCAGCGCCACTATCGTCGTCGGGGTCAGACCTGCCCGCTCCAGCCCCAAGCGAGTCCTGGCCTGATCCAGGAAATGCCCGGCCAACTGGGCGATATCTTCGGGCCGTTCCCGCAATGGCGGCACATTCAGCGGATATACGCTGAGCCGATGGTAAAGATCGACGCGGAACCGCCCCGCCTTCACTTCCTCGGCGAGAGGCCGATTGGTCGCCGCGATGATGCGGACATCGGCCCGGTGATTCTTGTCCGAACCCAGCCGCTGGATTTCGCCGAATTGCAGGGTACGCAGCAGTTTCGCCTGAATCGACAGGGACAGCTCCCCGACCTCATCCAGAAACAGGGTGCCCCCGTCCGCCAGTTCGAACTTGCCGGCGCGGTCGGCGCTGGCCCCGGTGAAAGCGCCGCGGACATGACCGAACAGTTCGCTCTCGGCCAGGGTTTCCGGAAGCGCCGCGCAGTTCACATATACCAGAGGCTGGTTGGCCCGCAGCGAGCGAGCGTGGATGACGCGGGCCACGACCTCCTTGCCGACGCCGGTTTCCCCCATCACCAACACCGTCAGATCGGAGCGGGCGACAATGCCGATGTTACGCTTCAACTCCTGCAAGGCGGGACTCTCGCCGAGCATCTGGCCGCCGCGCTGGAAAGCTTCATTCACCAGTTCGCTGGTCACCAGGCCACGATGTTTCGCCAGGTTTTCCAGCGCGCCGATGAAGGTCTCATAGCGCAACGCCACGGTCGCGATGGCGGCAAAGGTCTGAAAGATATGGTCGTTGATGCCGTCGAACACCCCCGGCTCCAGCGCATCGGCGGAAAGCACCCCGAACAGGGTATTCTCGTTATACAGGCTGCAGCCCAAGCAGGAATGAACGGGCAGCCTGACCCCGGCATCATTCAACAATAGCAAGTCATAAGGGTCCGGCCTGGGATCATCGGCCGCAAATCGCACCGGCGTCCTCGATTGCAGGATCGCCGCCAGCCTGGGATGTTGCTCGGGATGAAATTGCATGCCCATGACTTCGGGCGAAAGGCCGCGGGTCGCAACGGGAACGAGCACCTCATCCTGATAGCGCAATAGGGCGCAGGCATGATTCCCCGTGACTTCGGCGAAAATTTCCAGAAATCCCTCGATGCGTTCTTTCATCGAAAGGTTCGCGGTCAAACTCAAAACCGCTTCGCGAATCGCCTCCCCGGTCATTCTTATCTTCAAGCGTTCATTCATCTGCCAAGGCCCATCGTCAATCGGACAACCGTGATGTCAGATCGACGACATTAAAGCATCCTGCCCCATCCGTCGAGAATTTCCCAGCTTACCGCTCGATAAATTCCATTTTCCGGGTATGCCGTACCGGGTTTGGCTGGCATTTATTATCGAGGCGATGTCATTTCGACCACGCCCGATATTGGTCGGATAGCAAGCCAATGATTTTTATAGGTTCACATCATGGCATCACGGTTGCTTTTGGCAATGGGCCGGAAGTGCCAATCCCCGGCGGCGCTGAGTTGAAAACCATCCCATGGAACTCCTATGAAACGTTATAGCGCGTTGTTGGTTTTGCTCCTCGCATTGAGTGCCTGCCTCGCTCCAGCGATCAAACCGCAGGCACTCCGAACGGCTGCGATACACAGGATTCTCGTGGTGCCGGTGGAATCGCCGCCACTCGAGGTCATTCCGGATCCGATTGAAACCCGGCTTCCCCTGTATCGGCAAAACGAAACGCTGCCTCAACTCGAGCTGTTTCTGGACAAAAAAATCTACCGAAACCCGGGCGGAATACTGATCGCCGGATGGGTAGCCCCAGACGATATCGTGCCGGAGTCAGCGGTTCCCGCGGGTGCGATCTCTCCGGCGAGCACAACCGACCTGGAACCGACCGCATCACTGGGAGCGAACTGGACGCCGACTTTCGTGCTGGCGGAGGCGGCAAGCTCTCTAATGGCCCAACACGGCCTCGAGGCCATCAGCAACGGCCGTTACCGCCGTCTGCCCATCGCGGCCTCCGAGCGCACCGCCAACCTCGTTCATTGGCAGGAGGCCATCAGGCAATGGTACAAGCAGGATACCTCGCCGCTCGACTACCGCGTAGGCGTATCGGGGCGTGCCGATG
>JAQTSI010000004.1 GCA_028711365.1 Methylococcaceae bacterium | reverse complement strand
GACAAGCCGGGTTGAAATTGGATGCGGTTCATCGCCATGACAGCAGCCTCCAGAAGGTGGGTAGGCCACCAGTATGCGCCTTCTGCAGGAAAGAATCTGGATTGGCTGAAGAAGCTTTCTAATCAGGATGGCTCTTAAATTTGCCCTACTCACCCGCGATGCCTGCCGCAAGGCCAAGCCAGGGGAAACGATCATCGAACACGGCATCAGCTTTGAACGCACGGCGAACGGCGATGCACGATGGAAGATCAATATCATGGTGGACGGGCAGCGCGTGCACCGCGTCATCGGTATGGAATCCGCAGGCGTAACCCGTGAACAGGCTGAAAACGTCATTGAGAAACTACGCACGGAAGCCCGCGAAGGCCGCTTGAATCTACCCAAAGGTCGGAAGGTTGCCTTGGGCTTTCAGCAAGCCGCCGCGAAATATCTTGAGAAGTCGAAAGAGGAAGGGGGGAAGAATCTTGCGAAGAAAGCCCAGCATATCCGGGATCATTTGGGGCCATTCTTCGGAAGCAAGCCGCTGGCAAAGATCGCAGGCTTCGACGTGGAACGCTACAAGAAAGCCCGCCTTGAAGCCGGTATCACGCCGGGTACATTGAACCGGGAACTTGCCACGCTTTCGCACCTACTAACCAAAGCCGTTGATTGGAAATGGATCGACCACAAGTCCGCCCACATCAAACGGGCCAGGGAACAAGCCGGACGAATAACCTACCTCACCATCGACCAAGCCGCGCGATTATTGGAAGCCGCCCGTTTCGATCAAAGCCCCGACGTTTACCCGTTCATCGTCATCGGCCTGGAAACGTCCATGCGTAGAATGGAAATACTCAGCATCCGGCTTGAAAACATCGACCTTGCCCGCCGCGTGATTTTCATTCCACAAGCCAAAGCCGGAGCCAGGGAACAGCCTATCACCGCCGGACTGGCTGATTTTTTGCGGGAGTATGTCGAAACGGCTGAATCGGGGCAAGTGTGGCTGTTTCCCTCGAAAACGTCCGCCAGTGGGCACGTGATGAACATCGAAAAGCAATTCCGCCGGGTTGTCACTGCCGCCGGCATGGACCCGAAGGAGATTGTCCGCCACACCTTGCGGCATACGGCCATCACGCACCTTGTACAAGCCGGGGTCGATTTGCCCACCGTCCAGCGGATCAGCGGACACAAGACCTTGCAAATGGTCGTAAGGTACGCCCATCAGAACGGTGAACATATCGGCGCCGCAATGGATAAGCTAGAAGATCGTTACCACTCCGCGAAACCGAAAGCCACCACGGTTTTGCCGATAACCATCGCAAGGAAGTAAACCAGGAACTGTCGCAAAGGCCAGGAATTGAAAAAAGGAGAGGGTCGGGCAGGGATCGCCGTTAAGCCTTGGAATGTTGGTGCCACCCTTGCCACGATTACACCAGAATTACACAGATATGAAAAAAGGCTTACCCGGATAACCGCGTAAGCCTTTGATTTTCTTGGTGGGCCCTCTCCGATTTGAACGGAGGACCAAGGGATTATGAGTCCTATTTTTGCCAGCTATACAGGGATTAACTGAGCTTAACGAAGCTTTACAAAACAGTCATTTGCGCCTATCCTAAGCTTAACGGGGTTACACGAAATTAGCCAGTTTTTAACCCACCGTGTTACCCCGGTGTAACCCCGGATCAGACTGTAACCCCGGAGCGTAGACCATGGCGACCACGATCAAACTCACCAAAGCGGCCATCGATGCCGTTCCCCTTCCACCCGCCGGAAAGCGGGCAATCTATCACTTTGATGGCATCGCCGGGCTTGAGCTTCGCGTCAGTTCGACCGGCGTCAAGACCTTTTCCATCGTCATGCGACCGGCTGGCAAGAAGCCTGAGCGTGTAACCCTGGGACGCTATCCCGGACTGTCACCCGAGCAAGTCAAGCGCCGCGCCCTGGAAGCCATATCAAAACTGGCGGGCGGGCAAAGCGTTGTGGCTGAGAAAAAGCTGACTAAGATCAAGGCCAAAACCCTGGCCGAAGTGTTCATCGACTACCAGACCGCCCGCAAGGACTTGAAGAAAACAACCGTCGCGGACATGGAGCGAGCGCTAAAGGAAACGTTCGCCGACTGGCTTAGTAAGCCACTGGACAAAATTACCCCAACGATGGTGCAGGAGCGTCACGCAAAGCACGGCAAGGACCATTCAGAAGCCCGCGCCAACCTGGCCATGCGCTACTTGCGGGCGCTGTTCAACTACGCCCAAGCGGAGTACCAGGATGACGAAGGAAAGCCCCTAGTGGACGTGAACCCGGTAAGGAAACTCAGTCAAACCAAGGCATGGTATCGCGTGGACCGCCGGCAGACCGTCATCAAGCCGCATGAATTGGGCGCATGGGTTAACGCCGTGCTGGCCCTACCAGGCGCGGAGATGCGCGATTACTTCATGACCGTGCTGCTGACCGGCTTGAGGAGGCAGGAAGCCCTAAAGCTAACCTGGGGGAATGTGGACATGGACGGAAAGACCTTCACCATCGTGGACCCGAAGAACCACCGGGACCACACCCTGCCCTTGTCCGATTTCCTGCTCGAACTGTTCACCCGGCGCAAGGCCGTCACCGTGTCCGAGTTCGTTTTTGCCGACCACCTGGGGCGCAGGGTTTCCAATTTCCGATGCGCTCAAGCCGCAATCGAGAAGGCGAGCGGGGTTTCCTTTTGTATTCACGATCTGCGCCGCACCTTTGCCACCGTAGCCGAAAGCCTGGACATTCCCGCCTATGCCCTCAAGAGGCTGTTGAACCATGCCAATGGCGCGGACGTGACCGCTGGTTACATCGTGGCAAACGTGGAACGCTTGCGCGATCCTATGCAGAAAATCACCGACTACGTTTTGAAGTCGGCAGGTATTAAGGAAACTGCCGAGGTTATCAGCCTGGAACAAAAGCGCCAACATGGATAGTCTTCGATTTGACCGGCCTATCCACATAACCCGTCATGCCAAGGAGCGCATGGCTGAACGGGGTATTTCCGAGGATTTATTATTCGATCTGGTCGAAACCGGCACGACAAAACAGAAAGATGATACCCGCATTTGGATATTCAAAGCTTATCCAGGGCGCGGCGATAACCTGATATGTGCGGCGGCAGTCCTGGAGGATTACCTTATCATCAAGACCGTGATGCACCATTTTCAACTTGAGGAAATTTAATGAAAACGATCTATTACCCCGACGATGATATTTTATATATGCGGTTCAACGACAAGCCCATAGTCCGCGAGGTTTCACATAACTGGTATATCAATATGGCTTATGCGGCGGATGGGGATTTAGTTGAAATGACCATCCTGGACGCGAAAAAGGAGGGTATCTATCCTGCCATGACTGAGGACAAGCAAGCAGCCTGAATTGAAGCGCGATCGCGCTTGATACCGACCAGGGGGTTATCCTGGAAACTAAGCGGGCCAGCATGTGCTGACAACCACATGCCAGCCCTAAACACAAACCGACTATATAAGGAGTCGATTCATGTCTGAAAATGAAAATAGCAACGTTAGCGCTAACAAGTCAATCGTCGAGGCTCGAGACGAACTGTATCGAGTCAAAACGTTACTACGGTACGCCATCGAAACGCTGGGGTTTGGCCAGCCTGAGACATTGAGCCCGTGCGCGATGGACGGGTTGCTTTTGACCTTGAGCGATGCGACCGAACGGCTTGACGCGTGCGAAGCCTTGCTAGCGCCCACCGAATAAGCACCGACCATGAACCCTGGGCGCTTTGCCGCGTCCAGGGTTTTTTTGTGACCATGCGAAATAGGAAAAATCGGAAAATCGAGCTTAACCGAGCATGTCATAGTGTTGCCTCACTTAACGCGACTTGATGAGGCACCATGAAAACTATCGATCTTCGAGCACTTCCCGCCGGCCACATGCTTGACACTGAAACCGCCGCCCAATGCTTGGGCGTTCAAAAGGCCACCTTGGAAGTTTGGCGCTCCACCGGACGTTATCCTGCGCTGCGTTTCGTCAAAATCGGGCGTCTTGTGCGTTACCGCGCGGGCGACCTTTTGGCTTTCATCGATGGCCGCATCATGTCACACACCGGGCAAATGGAGGCGGCATGAGCAATGAGAACAGTTCATCCAGTCAGCGAGAGCGCTTGCTTGACCGCTTGCGCCAAGGGCCTGTAACAACCGTGGAAGCGCGAAAACAGCTTGACATCATGATGCCGGCAGCCCGCGTCAAGGAGCTTCGCCTGGATGGCCACAGCATCGCAACAGAGCGCATTAGAGCCGAAACCAGGCGCGGAAAACGTCATCGAGGCGTGGCGCGATACGTCCTGCTTCCCACCGTCTGAAAATATTTTTTGTCTTACAGCGCCAACAACTTTCTGCCTGAAAAGCCCGTCGCGAGCGGGCTTGTGGGTTGCTGTGTGGGGCCATGGCAAGATACTCTGTCGGACCCAAAGCAAAAGGGGATTGCCCCGAAAGGCAACCCCCCATTAGATTCGGCCATGACCCACCAAGTCGCTTGGCCAAGAACAACAACCCGCCGCACGCGGATTTTGTAAGAACACGTTGCGCATATTACTAATTGTGATGGCCATGCGCAAGTCTTTTCGCTGTTTTTACGTCCAACCGTGCGGCATTTTTGGAAATCCAAAACATGCCAAAACAAGAACACGCAAGTCCTCAACAATTCCAGCCAAACGGCTTACCCGCCCATGGGGTTATGCGCGATGCCGCGCTGCAATACGCCGCCCTTGGATTGAAAATCATTCCGCTTAATTGGCTTGGTCCGACCGGCAAATGCTCCTGTAATGATCCAGGGTGCCGCTCCGAAGGCAAGCATCCTTTATACGCTCGATCCTACCTTGAGGGATCAACCGATCCAGTTCAAATCAAGGAATGGTGGAAGAAGCGACCGGTTGCCGGCATCGGGTTAGTTTGCGGTCAGCCGATCCCCGGCGAAGAGTCGAAAATCCTGATCGTCCTGGACGTTGATCCACGGAACTACCTTAACGATGATGACCTGGCCGACTTGCAGGTGAGGCATGGAAGTCTTCCTGATACCGCCGTTCAGATTACCGGAAGTGGCGGGTTTCACTATCTGTTTCGCGCACCGAAAGGCCAGTTCAAGGGCTATGTCGAGCACTACAAAGGGCTCGAAATCAAGACCAAAAATCACATTTGCGTCTGGCCTTCGCGTAACAAGAACGGTCCTTATGAATGGGAAGGTTCATCCGATCCCCTGGAAGGACAGGCTATCTCGGACTGCCCGGAATGGTTGCTAAAGCTGGTTTGGACCGCACCAGAAGCCGGTCATGCCATCGACCTCACAGAAAGCACGGGCACGGTTTACGTCGATCCATACCGTCTGGAAGAGCTTCGGTCGGCGCTTGAGCATATTGACGCCGATGACTATCACTCATGGATCAACACCGGCATGGCGCTGTCCACCATCGACGAAGGAGCCGGTTTCGAGCTTTGGGACACCTGGTCACAGCGAAGCGCAAAGTACAGCGCGAAAGCCTGCGTCACTAAATGGCAATCGTTCAATGGGGGAGGACGAAACCTTGAATCGATCTTCAAGGAAGCGCTGGCCTATGGATGGACGCCAAAGCCAGTTTTTGAGTCGGTCGATTTAAGCGATGGGGACGTGGAAGAGGCAGCGCCGAAAGCCGATCCTGAACCGTCCAGGGGGGATGTTAGACCATGGGGGGATGGCAAACCGAGGCCACCAAAACAGGAAGTTCCGGCCACGGGGGAAACGCAGCAGGATAGCATTCCAAACGACGTAGCCAAGTCGGTAACGGATCAAGTTTACCGCTTGAAGGAAGATGCCCGCCTGGACGCGGAGTACAGCCAGCTTCAGCGCGCGCAAATGATTGTTTTTGAGCATGAAGAGGAAATGCGACAAGCACAACCTAAGCCTCGATATGAAACCTTTGAGCCGGTTGAACCATCGGTAGGGATTTGCCCCGTCCAGGCTGTGCGCGATTTGACACATTGGATTTCAGCCGTTTCTGGCGTGCGGTCCATGGAAGCCTGCCAGCTTGCGGCGATCGTCACCCTGGCGACCGTGGCAAGTCGAAGATACAAAACCGTTTCGGGCGATAATCTGAACCTGTTCGCGGCGCTAATAGCGGATTATGTCAATGACGTTTCACCGCTGAAAAACGCAATTCAGAAGGCGCTGGATGAAACTGGACTGGACAGGCTCTTTATTGGCCAGTCGTGCGACAGTCCGATGCAGTTCTATACCGAACTGGTTGAAAACCCCGTAGTTTTGAGAGTAGAAACCGACCATGCTGGGCGGCTTGAGTTTTGCCGCCGGCAACCGTCGGGACTCATTCGCAAGGTTTTGGCACTGACCGCCGAGCATTTCGACAGCCCAAAAATCAAGCTGGACGGAAAGCAGCAACTTAACCTTTCCCAGCTTGAGGGCCGCAAGCTTCCAGGGAAGCCGGTCATTTTTGAGCCTTGCCTGAATCAGCTTGCCGTGGTTGCGAAGAACCAAACCGGGCCATTGTTTCGTGGTGCTGAGGCCGCGCAAGGCACTGTCCAGCAGACGATTTTCTACTTTACCCCAGATGACACTAAGGGCGATCCTCTTTCAACGCCCGACAGGCGCTTAGGGCTTCCAGGGGGGCTTGCTGACCTGTTCGCTGCGATTCGACCGCCCACAGTGGACATTGGTGACGACATCTTGCTTGATCCCGATGCCAGCGATCACGAGCCCACTTGCCGGATCGTAGCGCTTTCCACTGGCATAGACTTTGATGAGCATTATCCCAGAGCGGAATGGGACGACGAGCGCCCAACGCGCAGCCGCCTGGAGCGAAATCTTTGCGCAGCGCACGCCAGCCATCTGCGCAAACTGGCAAGCTTGTTGGCCATTTGCGAGCGCCCGTCATCGCCCACTGTGGATGCCGGGCATATTCGCTGGGCGAGCCAGTACCTTGCACGATCACGCGCGCAAATACTGGATGCCGTTGCCAAAGCTGAAAGCGATGACGGCAAGCAGAGTGTGATGCAAAAGATTCTTGCCTTCATTGAAGGAAAGGGGAAAAAAGGCATTGGCCGTGGAAGGCTCGCGTCTGACTGCTGGGCCTTCAAAAACCTTTCGCAAGAAAAGCGGTTTGATCTGCTTCAAACCCTGATCGCGGACCGCGACATCGTTGAAGTCGAATCAACCAAGGCAGACCGGCCACCGCTGCTGGTTTCAACCAAGTTTGTCCGGCGTTTGGATGGATAGATATACACCTTCCACTTGCGCCATTGGTAGATAACCGCTACACTTACCTATGTCTATGAAATCATTCAAATTCTGAATGATTGGTAGAGGAACCTCTACCAATATCTACCAATCCGAAACCCGCGCCAGCCGTGGGTTTCAGGGCAAAAAAATGATTGGTAGATTGGTAGAGGTTCACTACAGCCCCCCCCCAGTCTGACCCCCCCCTAAAAATAAAAGCTCTTAAGGGAGAAATAACCCTTAAAAAGATAAACATCTTATATCAGACATCTACCAATCTACCAATCCTGAAACCCGCGCCAGCCGTGGCTTTCAGGATTGATAGATTGGTAGAGGTTCCTCTACCAATCATTTCATCACACCGACCCGCTTCAAGCGGGTTTTTTTGTGCCTGCCGATTTGCCCCCTGGAAGAATCGACCGCCGACCGACGAAATAAGGAAAATCTGACCGAGGACCGGGTGCGCAGGGGCGCATACTTTTGCTCACGTCAACAAACCCACCCACCATGGGGAAAAAAACATGAGCAAATCAACCACAAAAGACATTATCCAAGCGCTTCGCCAAGCAGCTTGGGCGCGCGTCGAGCTATACCCAAACCGTGGGCGAATCGAAATCGGCTCAGACACCCTCCCAAGGCACGCAGGGATGCTCCACCTGCTGAGCCGCCACAAGGCACCCCTGCTTGATTTCTTAAATGGCTTTCAAACCCGCGACCACTTGCACAGAGCGCGGCCAACCGCCGCAGCCGACCGCCTGGCCGCGTTCGTGATTGAAAGGATGAAGCTTGACCGCAGAGGACGATTGCCCTTGTTTGACGTGAATCAGGGGTTTATCGAGTTCGTTGATTACCCGAACGAAAATTACCCGAACGAAACGCCGCGAGCTTTCATGAAGCGGTTTGATGCGGTCGTCCGTGGGCTTGCGCTGCCCGTCGAGGTCATTGGCGACGTGGTGCATGGGCTACGCTGGAGGACGGCATGACCCCAACAAAGCACGAAAAGCGCAAAGTCACCCAAAAAATCTGCCGGCGGCTTCGGGAAGCCCGCAGCGAAATCTGTGGTTTCAACCCCGATGAGGGAGCGCACCTGCTCGGCGTCACGCGAGATGAGCTTACTGCAATCGAGCAAAGCGTTGAGGACGCGCCAGCCCCCTGGGTGGTCCTGCGGGCCGCTGAGCGATACGCGGTCAGCATCGATTGGCTGTATGGATTGTCTCCCGATGATTGGGAATTGTGCCTAGAGGCTCGCCGGGAGCGAGATGTTTACGTTTCGCTCGTCAGGCAACACATGGAGGGCCTGGCCGAGACTGTAAACGAAAGCCGGAAGCTGCATAACAAAATTTCCGCGTGTGTTCTCGCCGTCGAAACCCTACCGGCTGGAGTTGAGTCAATCAAAGTGGCCCTGGATCGATTCATGGAGCTTAACCCTGAATTTCAGGATATGGCGGCAGGCTCACCGTTACTTTCATCGGTCGAGCGTGCACAACTGGCCGCACAGGTTGCCATGTCCGCCATGCGGAGGTTTGCAAAAACTCAAGCGGTTGAGCCGACAATATTTGACAGGCATTCGCCTGCGACAGAGGCGCAAGCTGATGACGCTGAATGAGCTTGGAATTGACCCGGCAACCGTCCAGGAAAGGCTCACCGTGGCGCGTGAGTGCCTGGAAACCGCGAGTCAGCAAACCGACGTGAGCACCCTTATCCTGGAAATCGACAAGGCCGCTTGCGAACTAAAAGAGTTGACCGAAACCCTACGCGATCAGGTTTTTGCCTGGATCGGGAATGAAAACGAAACAACACATTGAGGACAAACCCATGAATCAAAACGAAAGAAACATCTTTGAAACCGCCATCGAAGCCACCTGCACGCATCTGGGCGACGCGGTATCAGCTAGCCATGGTGCAGAGCCCAACCGGGCGCTGGCCGACCTGGAAAAGGCGCAGACTGTCCTGGGCGGCATGATCGAGTCGTTCAAACTGAGGATCAATGGCGAGCACGCGGGGCGCCGGGAAGCGACTGCCGAGCTTCGTCAAAGGGCAAGTCGTCGCCTGTTCGGTTTGCTGGCCGATCTTGCCAGCGAAAAGGCTCACCTTGAAGGCAGGGGGCGAACTGTCGAGGCGCTACGCGCGGAATTGATTAAAAAAGGCTTGTCGCATGAATTGGCCGCGCAGCAGATTCCCCACCTGGGCGATGATGAAATTTCCGCAAGCACCGCGCGACAGGCTGCCCTGCAAGCCGAAATCGACAAGCTTGGCCAGTTCCTGGGCGATGAACCGCATTTCCGCGTTGAACTGCTGGAAGGAACCACCCTGGAGGCCGCATGACCGCCGCACCCAAGTCGGATAGCCTGATTGTCAAGATTCGTCTGCCCAAAACGATCATTCAAGAATTGTGCCGAAAGCACCAAAAGCACAATGAAACGGCGGGGAATGTAGTCAAGCGTATCTTGTTGAAATCACTCGAAAAAACCGAGTAATTTCGCAACCACCGTAGGCGCTTTTTTCTCGAATGGTTCATAACCTTTTGTAATAAGCGCCATGCACTTCGTGAAACGCGAGTGAACCATGGTGAACCACGAGTGAACCATGGTTAGTTCACTCGCGGTTATCTTCACAAAGTGTGATAAACAATTGATTATTTATAACGTTTGGTTATATCGACCATGAGCGCAGAAAACCCATTTGCCAGTCTTAATAGGCCACTTTCATCCCGATGGGACGGATTGAACACCAACCTAATCGCCAAGTTTTTCGAGGTTGACAGACAAGGCAAGCGATTGAATGAAGCCGTCACCGTGTTGGCACCGCTGACCGAATGCAGCCTGGACGTTTCGCTGAACTGGCAAAGCCCGTTTGAAGGCAAATCGCTGGAATCAGCCGCGCCGACTGCTTTTCAAATGCTGCAATCGGGAGCGTTTCAGCCGACCGTAGATGCTTTTGCGAAGCTGACTGGATCATCGGGAGATTCGGCCACCGGGGTTCTTCAGCAGTTTGTCGGTCGAACCGGCATCACAAAACTGAATAGCGTCCAGGTTTTCGTCGGTATGCAACCGGTCAAGATTCAGGCGACTGCGATATTTCGAGCTTGGCGCGATACGTTCGAAGAAGTCGAACGGCCATCGGATCAAATCATGGCCTGGGCGCTACCTGCCGAGCTTGCGCGCGATTCTTCATTGCTGGGTAACGCCGTGGATGCCGTCAAGGGTAAGAAAAGTCCGATCGAAGCGCTGTTACCGTCAAAGTCGCCATCGCTCATTGCCATGACGTACAAGGGCCGAAATTACTACCCACTGGTCATCGAAAACGTCACCTACCCCCTGGGAGGGCCGATCACGAAGGATGGCAATCTGGTTGAACTTTCATTGGGTTTGACGTTGTGCAGTCTGGCGGCGCTGGATCGGAACGACTGGAAGGCGATGCGGAAAAAATGACATACGAACGTATGAACGTACAGCGAGACGCAAACTGGCTTCGACGCACCGCTGGCGAGATTTCACGATTTCGCAAAGAGGAAACGACGTTTTCAAAGGCGCGTGTCAAAGCGCTGGAAGACATCCGGGACAAGCCGCAAGCCGCCGCTGGGGGCGCTGGAATGGCACCATTGGCTGGTATTGCCGCAGCGATTGCTGGACTGTACGCCGCTATCACTGCAACAACACCCAAGCCGCGTGACATGCTGGAAGATCCAGCCACACCGCAGCCACCAGTGAAACCGGCACCATCGATTGCCGCAATGGGGATTGGCGCTGGCCTGGGCGGTCTAGCAGCCGGTCCTGCTGGTGCTGTAGCGGGCGCTGGCATAGGCGCGATGGTTTCCCGCTGGCTAGCTGGCTTTCACCCAGACATCAAGCTGCAAGGCTTCGATGGCAAACCCCTGGACGGCAAGGGCGATACGATACAGCGCGATACGGTACGATATGATACGAAATCGGCGATACGATACGATACACCGACCGCCGGGGACAGCGAAACCCGACCACCGCGTGAATCGTCCAGGGGTAGGCCGACCGCCCGACCCGCGCGACCCGTGGAAGCCACACAGCCAGTCAGCGGGACATCCGCCGAGCGTAAGTCAGCGTTGATTGCCGAAATGCACCAAGCTGGAATTAAAGACCCGACCGAGCAAGCGGTTTTTCTGAGCCAGATGGAGCATGAGTCTTCGGGCTTCACCCACATGCGGGAATCATTCGCCTATCGCAGCGCGGATCGGATCATGGAAGTGTCGAAGACAGCCCGTAAAGCTGGACGGCCTGCCGTGGAAGCCGCGATTGATGAAGGACCGGAAGCTGTCGGAAATCTAATGTACGACGGGCGCATGGGCAACACCGAGCCGGGAGACGGTTTCAAGTATCGCGGTCGAGGTTTCACCCAGTTGACCGGGCGAGCGAACTACGAAGCCGCTGGCCGTGACTTGGGGATAGACCTTGTGGGAAGTCCTGAGCTGGCCGAAGAGCCCGCGACCGCCGCGCGGATTGCTACCTGGTATTGGCGGACTAGAAACCTGGGAGCACCGGCAAGGCGCGGGGATGTGGGCGAAGTCACAAGGCGGATCAACGGCGGATCAAACGGCCTGGCTGACCGTCAAGCCCGGTTTGAGCGCTACCAGCGGGAGCTTGCGAATGAGCCAGCACCAGCGGGCCAGCCGGTGGGGGCACCCCTGGAAGAACCGTCGCAGCCAGTTGACAGACTGTTGAGCAGTAACGCACCACCATCGCCGTCCACGAAAGCACCAGGCGCGCAGTCCTCACCAGACGCACCGACCACACGCAAAGCACCCACCAGGAAGACCCGCAAGCCGCCCATAGTCGCGCGTGAAGCGCAAACGGTTTCGACAGCCGTTCCCACCGTATCAAGCCCGATCATTCGCAGGCAACCGCAAGCAATCGAGGAAGCGCCGCCGCTGTTTGAACCGCTGGGGAGCCGGGAGCGGCAAAGAAGTATGAACGTGGAAGTTCAGGGGGCCAATGGAAACGAGCGCCCTAGTGGACGGTTTGCGCATATCGCCACGGGCGGGCTTAGCGATCCTGAAATCGCTGATGGTGGAAGCCGGATCAGCCACACGGTTTATTGACCGGAAGCGGGGTAACACCCTGCCCTGTTTTCCGCCATGGTGTAACCCCCGTGTAACCCCGGCTAAAATGAAAAAGGCTTACATCGCTGTAAGCCTTTGATTTTCTTGGTGGGCCCTCTCCGATTTGAACGGAGGACCAAGGGATTATGAGTCCCCTGCTCTAACCGCTGAGCTAAGGGCCCGGAACTTTATTCCAGATGCATTTTATTCCAGATCAAGGAAACTGCGTAGTTGCTCCGAGCGGGAGGGATGGCGCAGCTTGCGCAGTGCCTTGGCCTCGATCTGACGGATGCGTTCGCGGGTGACGTCGAACTGCTTGCCAACCTCCTCCAGGGTGTGGTCGGTATTCATGTCGATGCCGAAACGCATGCGCAGTACCTTGGCTTCCCGCGCCGTGAGGCCCGCCAGTACTTGCTGGGTGGTCTCGCGCAAACCCGCCACCGTGGCCGATTCGATCGGCGACATGGCGCGAGAATCCTCGATGAAATCGCCCAAGTGCGAATCTTCGTCGTCACCGATGGGGGTTTCCATCGAGATCGGTTCCTTGGCGATCTTGAGCACCTTGCGTACCTTGTCTTCGGGCATTTCCATGCGATCGGCCAATTCTTCCGGTGTCGGCTCCCGGCCCATCTCCTGCAACATCTGCCGGGATATCCGGTTCAGCTTGTTGATGGTTTCGATCATATGCACCGGGATGCGGATGGTGCGCGCCTGATCGGCGATGGAGCGGGTGATCGCTTGGCGAATCCACCAGGTGGCGTAGGTGGAAAACTTATAGCCGCGGCGGTATTCGAATTTGTCCACCGCCTTCATCAAACCGATGTTGCCTTCCTGGATCAGGTCGAGGAACTGCAAACCGCGGTTAGTATATTTCTTTGCAATGGAAATTACCAATCTCAGGTTGGCTTCGATCATTTCCCGCTTGGCGAGGCGAGCCTGGGTTTCACCCACGGACATGCGGCGGTAGATTTCCCTGATTTCGCCGATGCTGAGGTTGTTCTCCTTCTCGATCTGCGCCATCTTGAACTGAGCCCGCTTGATTTCATCGGTATAGGTAGCCAAAGGTTCCGCGTGAGGCTTGCCGCAAGCCAGTTGGCGCTCGATCCAGGCCGGATCGGTTTCGTTGCCGATGAAGGTCTTGAGAAATTCCGAGCGCGGCATTTTGCTTTTGTGCACCGCAAAATCTTGGATCATGCGTTCCTGTTCGCGGATTCTCTCCACCGTGGAATGCAGGATGTCGGTCAGTTCCTTGAAGAACTGCGGGGTCTTCTTGAATTCCAGGAAGCTTTCCGCCAGCACATCGAAAGCTTTCTGGGTGCGCTCGTGATTGTGATGGTATTTGTTCTGCGCATTGATGGCGGTTTTCAACTGTTTCTTGAAAGCCTCCAGTTTTTGCCTGACCAGTTCGGGATCAGGCCCGGTTTCGGCTTCTTCGATGATTTCCGCCTCGGCATCCTCTTCGATCACCAATTCGGTTGGATGGGCGGGATCGAAGAAATCGGAGATCAGATCGGAAAGGCGGATGTCGCCGCTCTCGATCCGCTCGAAAGCCTTGATGAAATGTTCCATGGAAGCGGCAAAACGGACCAGTTCCCTTGCGGCCTGGTTGATGCCTTCCTCGATGCGCTTGGCGATGTTCAATTCGCCCTCGCGGGTCAACAATTCGACCGTACCCATCTCGCGCATGTACATGCGCACCGGGTCGGTGGTCCTGCCCAATTCGGCATCCACCGAGGAAGCCAAAGCGGCGGCGACTTCCGCGGCCTCGTCTTCGTCATCATCGCTGACCACGGCGGCGTCCGGGATCATTTCCGCGTCTTCCGGCACGTCTTCATGAACTTCGATCCCCATGTCATTGATCATGGCGATGATTTCTTCCATCTGTTCGGGATCGACGACGTCGCTGGGCAGATGGTCGTTCACCTCGGAATAGGTGAGAAAACCTTGCATCTTGCCCTTGGCAATGAGTTCTTTGAGCTGGGACTGCTGCTGCTCTTGATTCATTAACTAATCACCTTTGCTGTAATGTCCGCGAAACTGAACCGGTTATTCTAGCCCGCAAAAAAAAATTGGCAAATTAACTTTTCGTTACCTGTTGCTTGAACAGGTGCTTCAATTCGATCCTTTCTTCCTCCCCCAATCCTTCGCGGGCCTGCTTGGCGAGCAGGGCTTCCAGCCGCTTTTCCCGCTGCTGTTTGCAAAACTGCGCCAAAGCGTCACGGAATTCGGCTCTAGCTTCTTCTCCCGAAAGCGGAATTTCCATTGCACTCAGCTTTTTAACCTGCGCGTCCTCGGCTTCCTCCCGAAATCTTTCCTCGATGCCGGCGCAACGGATATCCGGCTTTTCGTCGAGCAGTTCGAACAGCTTCGTCACCAGGATGCCGGCTTTTTCCGCTCGCCGCAACGCCGACCTGGTCTCGAGGTCGATGAGTTCAAACCAGTTGGGATTCTGGATCAGCAGCGCCAGGATGACGCGCAGGGTCGAGGGTCTGGCGCGAGAAGAATCCGATTTTTGCACCCAGGGTTTCAGCCTGGCCGAACTAGCCTGTGCTTCGACCTTGCCATAGCCGGTCAGTTCCTTGAGCCTGGATTGCATCATCTCCCTGAAGACGCCTTGGGGCAGTTTGTCGATCAATTGCTTGGCCGCCTGATACAGGGATGCCCGACCTTCGATGCTGCCAAGATCCAGGTCTTCACTCAGATGCTGGAAGAAGTAATCGGAAAGCGGCTGCGCTTTCGCCAGCCGTTGCTCGAAATCCTCCCGCCCCTGCTCCCGTACCAAAGAATCCGGGTCATGTCCTTCGGGCAACATGAGAAAGCGGATGGAGCGGCCTTCGCGCAATGCGGGCAGACTGGCCTCCAGTGCTTTCCAGGCGGCGTTGCGACCGGCTTTGTCGCCGTCGAAACAGAACACCAGCTCCCTCGCGTAGCGGAACAGCAGCGTGGCGTGGTCGGCGGAGGTCGCCGTGCCCAGGGTGGCGACGGCATAGTGGATGTCGTGCTGGGCCAGGGCGATGACGTCCATGTAGCCTTCCACCACCAGGATGCGCTCGATTTTCTGCCGCGACTCGAGTAGTTCAAAAAGGCCGTAAACTTCCTTGTGCTTTTTGAACAAGGGAGTTTCGGGCGAATTGAGATATTTCGGCGTCTCCTCACCCAGCACCCGTCCGCCGAAACCGATCACCCGCCCCCGTCGGTCGCGGATGGGGAACATGATCCGATCCCGGAAACGGTCATAGTACTGCCCCCCCTCCTTGCTGATGAACAGCCCCGCCGCCAGCAGATTCTCTGCGGAAAGGGTATCGGGAAGAGAACGCCAGCCCGGCGGAGCAAAACCTAGCTGAAAGCGCTTGGCGATTTCACCGCTGAGGCCGCGCCGTTTGAGATATTCCCGGGCCCGCGCCGCTTCGGGATGCTCCCGTAACTGGCGGGCATAGAATTCCGCCGCCTGTTCCTGCACCTCATAGAGTGGGCGAGCCTCCGTCTCGCGTTCGCGCCGCTCGCCGGTTTCCGCTTCTCTCGGCACGTCCAGCCCTAAGGAATCGGCCAAGGTCTCCACCGCCTCGACGAAGCTTTGCCGCTCGTAATCCATCAGAAAACCGATGGCATTGCCATGAGCGCCGCAACCGAAGCAATGGTAGAGCTGCTTGTCCCGGTTGACGTTGAAGCTGGGGGTTTTTTCGCTATGGAAGGGACATCGGGCCTGATAGTTGCTGCCGGCTTTCTTGAGCGGGATGCGCGCCTCGATGAGATCGACCAGGTCGACGCGGGCGATCAGATCGTCGATGAATTCGCGTGGAATCCTACCGGCCATGGTTCAACCGCAGGACGAGCGCATGACCGGCCCGTCTCCCCGGCACGGACCGGAAGCGATCAGCTCAGCCGAGCTTTGATGCGGGCCGAGACCTGCGCCATATCGGCGCGACCCTGCATCTTCGGCTTGAGTACGGCCATGACCTTGCCCATGTCGCCCATGGCCGACGCACCGGTCTCGGTCATGGCCTGGCCGATCAGGGCATCGATTTCCTCTTCGCTCAGCGGCTTGGGCAGGTAGTCCTGGATCACCGCGACTTCGGCGCTTTCGATATCGGCCAAGTCCGCACG
This sequence comes from Methylococcaceae bacterium, assembly GCA_028711365.1. Lineage (GTDB taxonomy): Bacteria > Pseudomonadota > Gammaproteobacteria > Methylococcales > Methylococcaceae > Methylumidiphilus. The sequence continues at coordinate 25,318 of JAQTSI010000004.1, read as the reverse complement.
ATTCGCCGCCGTATACTGGCTGATGGAATCACGGCGCTGCTTCACCATCTTGTCCAGCACGACCAGAATCTGAGCGTCGTCGAGCTGAATCCGCTCGTCCACCTCGCGCTGCTTGATCGCGGCCATGATCAGCCGAATCACGCCCAGCCGTGCTTTTTCGCCCGCCTTCATGGCGGCTTTCATGTCGTCCTGAATTCGCTGTTTCAGCGTAATTTCGGTCATGGCGACGATCAAATCTGGGGACGGCCTTTGCGCAGGTTCTGCAGGGCGAAACGTTCACGGGAGAGCTTCTTCAGATGACGTTTAACCGCCGCGGCGGCCTTGCGCTTACGCTCTTCGGTCGGCTTCTCGTAAAATTCGCGGCGACGCACTTCCGACAGGACGCCGGCTTTTTCGCATGCGCGCTTGAAGCGACGGATGGCGATTTCGAAAGGTTCGTTCTCTCTGATTCTGATGGACGGCATGTAACTTCCCGATTTATAACCAAATATGAATTCGACGCCCGAATAAGGGGCTACCCTGATAAAATAAACATGGGATTATACTCGCCAACTCGTCCAAATCAAAAGCCTTTGAACCCATGAATGTGCTCGGCATAGAAACTTCCTGCGATGAAACCGGCGTGGCCATCTGCCACTCGCAGCAGGGCCTATTGTCCCACGCCCTGTTCAGTCAGGTGAAGCTTCATGCCGAATACGGCGGCGTGGTGCCGGAATTGGCCTCCCGCGACCATATCCGCAAACTGATTCCCCTGATCCGCCGGGTGATGCGCGCGGCGGGAACGGCACCCTCCGACATCGCCGGGATCGCCTATACCGCAGGCCCGGGCTTGATCGGCGCCCTGCTGGTGGGCGCTTCGGTGGCGCGCAGCCTGGCCTGGGCCTGGGGCATCCCCTGCCTGGCCGTGCATCACATGGAAGGCCATCTGCTCGCTCCCCTGCTGGAACCCGACCCGCCGCCTTTCCCTTTCATCGCCCTGCTGGTTTCCGGCGGCCATACCCAACTGGTGCGGGTGGAAGGTGTAGGCGCCTACCAAACTCTGGGCGAATCCCTGGACGACGCCGCCGGAGAAGCTTTCGACAAGACCGCGAAGATGCTGGGCCTGGGCTATCCCGGCGGGCCGGAGCTGGCCAAACTGGCGGAAGAGGGCGTTCCCGGACGCTTCTCATTTCCCCGCCCCATGTGTGACCGTCCGGGGCTGGATTTCAGCTTCAGCGGCTTGAAGACCCACACCCTCAGCACCCTGGCCACCACCGAAGGCAAGCGGCAAGACCAGGCCGACGTGGCGCGGGCTTTTCAGGAGGCGGTAGTGGATACCCTGGTGCTCAAATGCCGGCGCGCCTTGCGCGAATGCGGGCTGGAACGGCTGGTCGCCGCCGGAGGCGTCAGCGCCAATCGATTGATGCGAGACAAGCTCGGCCAAATGGCCAAACAGGAGGGCTGCCGGGTCTATTTCCCCCGCCTGGAGTTTTGCACCGACAATGGCGCGATGATCGCTTTCGCCGGTTGCCAGCGATTGCAGGCCGGCCACGCCGAGCCCGCCGAAATCCATGCCCGGCCCCGTTGGCCGCTGGATGAGCTGGAGCCGCCGCGATGACGGAGCTCTCGGACACTTCCCGCCCCCCTACCTTGATGATCCAGGGAACCACCTCCGACTCGGGCAAAAGCACCCTGGTCACCGGCCTTTGCCGGGTGCTGCACCGGCGTGGCGTCCGCGTCGCCCCCTTCAAGCCCCAGAACATGTCCCTCAACAGCGCGGTGACCGTAGACGGCGGGGAAATCGGCCGGGCTCAGGCGGTGCAGGCCAGAGCCTGTGGGCTAGCGCCCCATTCCGACATGAACCCCATCCTGTTGAAGCCCACGGCCGACCGTGGCGCCCAGGTGATCGTCCAAGGCCGCGCCGTGGCGAACATGGACGCGCGCAGCTACCAGGATTACAAGCGCCGCGCCATGGACTACGTGCTGGAATCCTATGGGCGATTGAGCCGCCAATACGAGGCCATCCTGGTGGAAGGAGCGGGAAGCCCGGCGGAGATCAATCTGCGCGAGGATGACATCGCCAACATGGGCTTCGCCGAAGCGGTGGACTGCCCGGTGCTGCTGGTGGCCGACATCGATCGGGGCGGCGTGTTCGCCCATCTGTGGGGAACTTTGGAATTGCTCACTGCCAGTGAACGGGATCGCACCAAGGGCTTCATCATCAACCGCTTTCGCGGCGACCCTTCCCTGCTGAAACCGGGCGTGGAATGGCTGGAGCGGCGTACCGCCAAGCCCAACCTGGGCGTGTTGTCCTATCTGCGGAGTTTATATCTGGAAGCCGAGGACGCAGTGGCGGAAAACCCGCGCCCCAAGTCCGGAACGGGACTGAAGATCATCGCTCCGGTCTTCCCCCGCATCAGCAATCACACCGATTTCGACGCCCTGCGCTTTCATCCCGAAGTGGAACTGCGCCTAATCGGGCCGGGGCAACCCATTCCCTGCGCGGATCTCATCATCCTGCCCGGCAGCAAGCAGGTGCGCGCCGACCTGACCTGGCTGCGCAGCCAAGGCTGGGAAGAAGCCATCCGCCGGCATCTTCGCTACGGCGGCAAACTGATCGGCATCTGCGGCGGCTTCCAGATGTTGGGCAAAGCCATCCACGATCCTTTGGCCATCGAGGGCCCAGCCGGCAGCAGCCCCGGCCTGGGCCTGCTGGAGATGGAAACCACCCTGCGCCAGGACAAACGCCTGCTCAACGTCGCCGGCAAACTCGCTTTCGCCGAAGCCGAGGTGCGCGGTTACGAGATCCATGCCGGCACTTGCGAAGGGCCGGCCTTGCGGCGCCCCGCCTGCATCCTGGCGGGCAGAGCCGAAGGCGCGATGTCCGAGGACGGACAAATCCTCGGCACCTACCTGCATGGTTTGTTCGACTCGGCCCCGGCCTGCAATCAACTGTTGGGCTGGGCCGGACTGGCCGGCGGCCAAGCCTTGGACATGGAGGCCGAGCGCGAGCGGGGCATCGACTCATTGGCCGATACCCTGGAGGAGGAACTGGACATCGGGAGGATATTTTCCATCCTCGAGCGGGGCTGCCGAGGGGTATGATTCAAAGTGATGCCGGTCGAACCCCGCAGGGAGGGGCGAGGGGTTTGCGAGACACGCCGTGAATACGTCCCTGCAGACTCGGCGATGGCTTCCCTGCCATCGACGGTCTCGCAAGCCCCTCGCCCTCCCTGCGGTTTGCATCACTTTGAATCACACCCGTTGCCGGGTAGATTGAAGCGAAATGCGCGCCGCGATGTTAGGATTGAGTGCAACGTTACCATGGGAGACAGCCAGCTTGATGCGCCAACTTCATTCGCTCCGGGACAGGGAAACATGCACGATAACATGAACCGGCTCCTGGCTGCGGCCAATACCGTCATCCTCGGCAAGGACAGGCAAATCCGCCTCGCCCTGTGTTGCCTGCTGGCGCGAGGCCACCTGTTGATCGAGGATATACCGGGGGTGGGCAAGACTACCCTGGCGCATACCCTGGCCAATCTACTGGGCCTGAATTACCAGCGCATCCAGTTCACCAGCGACCTGTTGCCTGCCGATGTGCTCGGCTCGTCCATTTTCGACGGCCAGACCCACAGTTTCCGTTTCCAGCCGGGTCCGATCTTTCACCAGATGGTTCTGGCCGACGAGATCAACCGCTCCACTCCCAAAGCGCAAAGCGCCCTGCTGGAAGCCATGGAAGAGCGGCAGGTGACGATAGAAGGCGAGACTCGTCCGTTGCCGGAGCCCTTCTTCGTCATCGCCACGCAGAATCCGCTGACCCAGATCGGCACCTTCCCCTTGCCCGAATCCCAGCTCGACCGCTTCCTCATGCGCATTGCCCTGGGTTATCCGGACAGCCGCTCGGAGCGGGCGCTGCTGAAGGGCGAGGAGCGCCAGAGCATGCTGGAGAAACTGCCCGCCTGTATGGGCGCGGAGGAACTTCGCGCGATTCAGTCCGAGGTCAAACAGGTCTATGCCGCGGAGGCCCTGCTCGATTATCTCCAGGCGCTCATCCGCCACACCCGCGAATCCGGAGCCTACCAGGGCGGGCTCTCGCCCCGCGCCGGCCTGGCCCTGCTCAACGCCTCCCGTGCCTGGGCCTTCATGGACCGGCGCAGCGCCGTCCTGCCCGAGGACGTGCAACTGGTCCTGCCCTCCGTCGCCGGCCACAGGCTCAAGCTGACGGCCAGCGGCGCCCTGGATTCGCAATCGGTGGTCGCCCCGCTGCTGGAAGAAGTCGACATTCCCTGACATGGAACTTCGCGAGCGCCTGGACCTGCGCCGATTTTTCGCCGGCGAGAAAGCGGTGGAAGGCCCCATCGTCCTGAATCAGCGCCGTGTCTTCATCATTCCCAACCGGCGCGGCTTCGGGCTGGGTATATTGCTGCTCATCCAGTTCCTGGCCGCCATCAATTACAGCAACAACCTGAGCTTCATCCTCACTTTCCTGCTGGGCAGCATCGCCCTGCTCGGCATCCTCTACTGCTTCCGCAACCTGGCGGGACTGAGCATCCGAACCGGCCGTTCGGAGCCTGTGTTCGCAGGCGAAGCGGCAGAATTCAACCTCTACCTCGACAATCCCTCCTCCACCCCCCGCATCGGCGTCCATATCGGCCTGCGTCACGGCCCGGCTCAGGAATTGAACTTGCCCGCCGGCGAGAGCCGGAGGGTCACCCTCACGGTGGAAACGAACCGGCGCGGCTGGCTGGATTTGCCCACCATCACCCTGTTCGGCACCTTTCCCCTGGGGCTATTCCGCGCCTGGTCACCCCTCAATCTCAAACAACGGGCGCTGGTCTATCCCCGGCCCGCGTCCGATCACCTGCCCTTTCCCGAAGCGCCGGGTGAGGTCGGCAGCCGAAGTCGAACCCATGAGGGCGACTTCCACGGCTTTCAAACCTACCAGCCGGGAGACCCTCTGCGGCGCATCCACTGGAAAGGCGTGGCCAAGGGCCAGGGCGTCCATGTGAAGGAATACCGGGGCGAGGAAGGGATCCTGCTTTACCTGGACTGGAGCCAAACCCCGGGATTCGACAGCGAGGCCAGATTGAGCCGATTGTGCCGCTGGGCGCTGGACGCGGAGCGGGCCGGCATGAACTATGGCCTGCGTCTGCCGGGTACCGACATCAAGCCGGCCACGGGCCCCGCCCAACTCAAGCTTTGTTTGGAAAAACTGGCTTTGTTCGGGCTTTAAGCCGACTTTCCGCCCTTTTCGCCTGACGCCGCAATCTTCGGTTTTCTCGGCCTCCACAGGCCGCCGCCGGCGAAACATCCAAAACCCCAGCGCAGCCAGTTCAGCAAAGCCAAGGCCAGCCATAATGCCCAGGCCAGCATGAGGATGCGGTAGGTCCAGAGGGAAGCGGACAACACCCAGGGCCGAGGCGGGAATTGGCCATTGCGATCCTGGTACCAGTTGAGGTTCCAGGGGCTGGAATGGTTGCCGGCCACCTGCATGTCCGGCATCCCCAGCAGTCCCTGGTGAACGGCGAAAAACAGGCTCAGCAGGGCCAAGAGACTGAGCAGTACCAGCCCCAATTGCAGGCTATTGAAGCGGATGTCGCTCAGTTCCGATCCCCGCCTTCCGCGCCAACCCAGGGCGAACAGCCAGGCCACCACGCAGGCCGCCGCGAACAGCTCCACCTGACTGAGCCCGATCAGCAACAGGAACCACTGCCGAGCGGCCAGGGGAGTCCATTGCAAACGCCCCAGGCCGAAAGCCAGCCAGCCCAACACCACGAACCCTCCCCAGAACAGAACCGCAGGCCCCAGCCGAGGACCGACCGTGAGCAATACCCAGCGGTCCCTGCCCAATACGATGGTGATGAGACTATTGACGCTAGGAATGCCCAGATCCAACTCGGGGGAAACAAAGCGGGGGGAAATGCCCCTATCCTCCCGCCAGCTCAGATCCAGATTCTGTGACCCGGGATGGACGGGCAAGGTCACGGTCCGGCCTTGTTGGCGTATGGGCTGGATGACGCCGTCGACGATCACCGATTGCAGGACCGCCCCTTCCGGCAGCTTGATGCTATGCTGGCCACCTTGGGAACTGCGGATGATCAGGTTCAGGCTGGCATCCGTGGCGCGCAGCCCGGGGCTGAGGCGCAGGCGGCTGCTGTCGATGGTCAGGCTGGCGCCTGGCGCGCCCTGCGGTCGGGTCGATTGCAACGTCGCCGTCTCTCCCGGCCAGGGCCGCCATTCCGGCATCCGATTGCCGTTGCCATCCTGTTGGCGGACCACCGCGATCCCTGAGCTTTCCAGATGCCAAACCGGGCTGACATCGGCCCGCCAGATCTCGGTCCATACCGTGGTATCGGGAGCTTTGAGGGTGATGGCGGGGCGCTTTTCCAACGTCGATTCCCAGTCCATCTCCTCCTGTCCCGACGCGAGGCTGACGGCAACCAGGCCGTTTTTCACCTGCAAGCCGGAACTGGTGACCGACTCGCCTTCCAGCAACGGGATTTCGACCACCACCGGCGAGTCGGTCGGCGAGATCCGGACCACCCGGGTAACAACGCGCCAGTTCAATCCCAGATGCAGGGTTCTTTGCACCTCCAGGAATGGCGGCAGGGGCCTCGCCTCCAGTTCCGGCGCGGCCTGCTCGGCCCCGAGCGTGCGGGTCAGTTGCAGTTGCGGTTCCGGTTCGCCGTTTTCCTTGATGCCTTCCACTCGCCAGCCACCGCCTTCCAGCTCCACCCGATGCGGGCGCAGGGGCAGAGCCAGTTGTACCTGGCCGCGTGCCGGCAATGGGCCGGCCAGCACGACTTCATGACGCCCCGCTGGCAAACCCAGCCACAGTCCGCCGTCGGCGGAGCGGAACAGCCTCTCCGCCGCAGCGCCGTCCACGCTGGATTGGCTGGGTAGCCATTGCCCTTCCTGGGCCGGCAGGGGCACGGCCGTCGCCGCCTGGGCGTGGATTTCCAGCACCTGGCTCAACTCATCGGCACCGAAGCGCAGCCGCATCAGCGAGATTTGCGCGCATTCCGGCAGACACTCCGGCGGGGCCAGCAAGCGGGTCTTCAATTCTTCCAGCAATTCCTTGGCGGGCATATCGGCCTTGGCCTGGGGAACGCACAAGGCGGCCAGAACCAGCAGGGACAGGGATTTGATGCCCGGCCAGGGCCATTGGCTTATCGTCCTGCCCCCCATGAGCAGCACCCAGGCCAGGGCGATGAGCAGGATCACCCGCAGCAGGTTGAGCAACAGATTGATCGAGGGCGAGAGCAAGAACAGCCTGAATTCCTGGCTCCCCAGCACCGGACCGTTCCAACTCAAAACCACGGTATTCCAATGCCATTGGGGCAATCCGGGGCCGGTCTGGGTGATGGCGTCCGGATCGGTCTCGCTCAATTGTTCCGCACCGCCTTCGACCTCGGGCCTGTGTTTCTTGAGCAGGGCGTGTTTTTCCGGCGCCTGGCGTTGACGGAGTTCCCCGCGTGAAGGCGCGGGTCTGGGGACCGATTCCAGGGCGGGGGGAGGCGCGGTGGCAGGCTCTTCGATCTGATCGGACGACATCGCTTTCGACTCGTACACCGGCGGGGCCATCGCTTGAGGTGCGGCTGGGGCTTTATCCTGTCTGGGTGAGGCGCCCGCCTGCGCCCGGGGCGATTCCAATTGCGGATAAATCCCCAGCCTCACCTGCTCCACCATGAAGGGCAGGGCGATGAAGGCCAAAACCAGAGCGGTGAGATTGCGGTAAAACCTGAGCGCCTGGGCGATGCGCCCCGTCGGCAGCTCTTGCAGCAAAGCGATGGCGACGAGCAGATTCAACCAGACATAGCGCGGGGCATTCGGCTCATGCCAAAGCAGGGCCAAAGCCGCCGCCGCCAGGATTCCCGGCAACCCGCCGCGCAGGCGAACGACGACGAGGGTGGCGATGAGCGCCAGAAATAGGTCCAACAAAGTCCAGGCCCCCACCCAGGTCCCCGGTGCATTGTCCACCCCGGTGGCGGCCAACAAGCGCCAGCCCGGCGGCAGGTTCAGCTCGGCGGATACGCTCTGGAAATCCCGCGCCCAGCCGGTCGCCGAAAGGCGCGAGAGGCCGTTTTCCACTCGGCTGTCGGCTCCCAACCGCACCTGGCCCCGGCGAATCTCCACGCCGGATGGGCCGGATGCATCCCTGAACGTGATCAATTGCGGCGCACCGTCGATGTCCACCCGCCCCAGTTTCCCGCCGGCCAAAGCCTCCAGCCGCCAATCGCGGCTTAGGCTGCCGTCGATTTCATCGCGGACGGTATAACCGCCGCCGTCGAAATCCAGCCAAAACTGGCGACGCAGAGTCAGCCGGTCCGGAGCGGCGTCGGGATCGCCGCGACGCAATGGCTTGAAATCCAGTTTGCCGCCGGCCTGCAGGCGATAAGCGGGCAGGTTCTTCCATTCCTGCGGCATCTCGGTCTCGCGCGGGACGACCGCCGGCGCGCCCCCGATTTCCACCACCCGGATCTCGCGATTGGCCTCGAACGACCAGATCTCTTCGTCCGGCCAGTCTTCCACCGGATTGGATGGCAATGACAGCGCCAAGATTTCGCCGCTATGACGGCCGATCAGCTCGATCTGCCAATGGCCGGGGCGCACCAGCACGCGCAAGCGCCCATCCGTTTCCAGACGCGCCGGCAGCGGACTGTTCAGTTGCAGAGGGATGGAATCGGGCAGGAGACTGCCGGACAGCAGAACTTCCCTTTGCACCCCCGCCACTTCCAGGTCCAGCCGGGTCGTCACGCGCAACGCGGCCGCATCGGTAATCTTGCGGAACACCCGCAGGGTCAAGCCATTGGCGACATCCTCCCGTTGCGGCCATTGCTCGCCCTGTATCCAGAGCTGTTGCTGTTCGTTGAACACCGGCTTGACCGGCTTGCCTTTCACCATCAGGCTGATGAGACCGCTGTCACGGGGAATGGCGAGACTCTCAGGCAACCGCTTCCAGGCGAAGCGTCCGCTTAGCCGGTGCTTGCCCGGCGTCAGCCACAGCGCCGGGCCATCGGCTCGGGAGGATACCAGGGCCGGCTTGCCGTCCAGTTCCACCTGCTGGGGCCAGAGGGCGGTATCGCCGGGCAGATCTACCCAGCTTTCCGCGTCCACTTGCCAAAACGCGGTGAAACTGCCGTAGCGCTCTTCCAGGTTCAACTCCAGCCGGGAAGGCCAGGCGCAACGGCGCTCCTCGAAATGACTATAGAGAAAGGGACAAAGCCGCTGCTCTTCGTCGTACAGCGCCCAGCCTATCCAGGGCTTGAGCGGTTCGGGCGCATCCTGGGGGGCCAGGGGTTTGGCGGCGAGGGTCTGGGAAAGGAAAATGGCGAGCCATAGGGCGATGAGGGAAAATGGTCTCATGTCATGCTCCTGCCTGAGAGGGATGCGATAGTGTACGCCGTCTCAAGCAGGATAGAGAAAATCGAGCGCTTGACGCGCTCAAACTTCGCTACGGGTGCTGGAATCCTTGCCGCAAGGCTTCCTCCACCTTGCAATGAATTCCCCCGAAGCTGCCATTGCTCATGAACACCAAATGATCGCCGGGGTGGGATTCGGCGGCCAGTTTGACGACGATTTCGTCCACCGATTCCATGACGCTGAGGCCCGGCGTTCCTGCCGCCGATTGGCGGACATCCCAGCCCAGTTGCTGAGGCTGGTAGATGATGGCGTGGTCCGCGGCCTTGAGCGAGCCGGCCAGGGCATCGGCATGTACCCCTAAGCGCATGCTGTTGGAACGCGGCTCCAGCACGGCGACGATGCGCGCATTGCCGACCTTGGCGCGCAAACCCTCCAAGGTGGTGGCGATGGCGGTGGGATGGTGGGCGAAATCGTCGTACAGGGTAATGCCGTTCACGCGGGCGCGCACTTCCAGCCGGCGCTTGACATTCTTGAAGCGGCATAGGGCGGATGCGGCCTTTTCCGGTTCGATGCCGGCATGGCAGGCGGCGGCGATGGCGGCCAAACCGTTGCGCACATTATGCAGGCCGCTTAGCTCCCAACTGACCGTTCCGCGTTTCCCGCCGCCCTTGCATACTTCGAATTCGCTACCATCCGGCTGCTTGAGCCGTGCCTGCCAGTAGGAGGATGCGGTTTCCTCGGCCAGGGCGATGGTTTCCACCCGCGTCCAGCAGCCCATGCGCAGGGTTTCGGCCAGGTTCTCGTCCACCGCCGGGGCGATGATCAAGCCATTGCCCGGCACCATCCGCACCAATTGGTGGAACTGGCGCTGGATCGCCATCAAGTCGGGGAAAATGTCGGCGTGGTCGTATTCCAGGTTGTTGAGAATGGCGGTGCGGGGGCGGTAATGGAGAAACTTGGAGCGTTTGTCGAAGAAGGCGGTGTCGTATTCGTCGGCTTCGATGACGAAATAAGGGGAACGGCCCAACCGGGCGGAGATGCCGAAATTCAGTGGAATGCCGCCGATGAGAAAACCGGGGCGCGATCCGGCGCATTCCAGGATCCAGGCCAGCATGGCCGAGGTGGTGGTCTTGCCGTGGGTTCCGGCCACGGCGAGCACCCAGCGGTCTTTCAGCAGGGTCTCGTACAGCCAGCGCGGACCGGAGGTATAGGCCAATCCCAGATTCAGCACCGCTTCCACCTCGGGATTGCCCCGCGACAGGGCATTGCCGATGACGACCAGATCGGGGCGCGGTTCCAGGTTGGCCGGATCGTAACCCTTGAACAAGGCTATCCCCTGTTCCTCCAGTTGAACGCTCATGGGAGGATAAACATTCTGGTCCGAACCGGTGACCTTATGACCCAACTCCCTGGCCATCAAGGCCAATCCACCCATGAAGGTGCCGCAAATTCCCAAGATGTGTATGTGCACTTTGTCTACCTTTGCTAACGATGCAGTGAAACGCGGTTTTCCCCGAATACCTTCAACTGACGGCTTGATCCATGATCGCCGCGCCGGCCATCGGGTCCGAATTCGAAGAGGGGTCTTGCGCTCGCCCCGACGGGTAACCCCTGATCTGGCATGGGCTTTGGGCAGAGGGCCAAAACCCGACCGCAGGCCTAGCAGTGAGGGTCGTGGATCGAATCGAGAGTATCGGTGCGGCCATGCCCCGGCGCGTTCGCTTGCCGGGCTTCCCCTTTAGGCGTAGACCTCGGGGCGCCCCGTTTCATTCAAGGGGCTTTTTCAGTTGGCGAGAGGCTGGGCGGTAAAGCCTACATGAAATTCCGCTGACTGTGAACGGCCGCGGCGTTGACACACTGGTTCACTACCCGATCCAACGGGGTAGTATGTTAAAACAGGATCCGGACGCGTTATCGGATTTCCGCAATCCTGGCCACGACCATCACGAACTCGAACGACCATGACACGCCATCTTAACTTCCGACCATTGTTCGGCGCTTGCGCCTTGATGGTCTTGCACTTCACGGCCAGCGCCGATGATACCGCGTCGACCGGCCTAATCGCCGCGCTCACGGGCAGGGATGCTTCCAATTGGACCAGACTGCAAGCCTACGGAGTGAATCTCGGCGGCTGGGCGACTGCGGGTATCCACTATAACACCGACGATCCGGACGATCACAACAACGGTCCGGTTTCCATGACCGATCGATCCGGCGAGTTTCATTTGTACCAGTTGAACCTTTTCATCGAAAAAGCCGTCACCAAAACGGCGAACTGGGATGTGGGCGGACGCTTCGACTTCATGTTCGGCACCGATACCCGCTATACCCAGGCGAGCGGCCATTGGGACATGGATTTGATCAGCGGGCGCGACTTGCGCTTCTATCGCATCGCCCTTCCGCAAGCCTATGTGGAAGTCTTTGCCCCCATCGGCAACGGCCTGAGCGCAAAACTTGGCCATTTTTACACCATCATCGGCTACGAGTCGGTCCCTTCGTCGCCGAACTTCTTTTCCTCCCACACCTATAGCTTCAAGTCCTCTCCTTTCACCACCACTGGAGCCCTGTTCAGTTATGCACTCGACGAGCAATGGAGCCTCAATCTCGGTGCGGTCACCGGTGCGGATAATTTCGACCGCGATTTCGGGGCCTGGAGCCATATGAGCGGGCTGACCTGGAGCAACGCCGACACGGGTACCAGTATTTCCTTTTCGGTATTGCAGGGCGATGTCTACGAACACCACAGTTCCGAACTGGTGTATTACTCGGCGATCCTCCAACAAAACTTCGGCCGGTGGCGCTATGTGCTCCAGCACGATGGAGGAAGCCAGGTCCATGCCGTTCAGGGGAAAAATGCCGATTGGCATTCCATCGTCCATTACCTCATCTACCAGGCGAGCGATGCTTGGGGCTTAGGATTGCGCGGTGAATGGTTTCGGGATGACGACGGATTCCGTTATTCGGCAGGTGCCGCCAATTATTACGCCCTGACGGCGGGTTTGAACTGGAAACCCGAGAACTGGCTGACGATCCGCCCGGAAATTCGTTACGACAGGGCACAGGCGCAACTCGCGCCTTTTGACGGCGGACACAGGCATGACCAAGTTCTGTTGGGTCTGGACGCGGTCATCCAGTTCTGATGCGAGCCCTATCCACTGTTCCAGCTATTATCGAATCCATTTCAGGATTTTGGCTGACGTCCGCTATCATTCTTGCAGCCCCGGCGGAAGCGAGGTTTTTTTACCCTAAAGACCATCCTTGCCCCAGGAAATGGCCGATGTCGAAGAAGGGCTTTGATAGCGGCGACGTAGCGACCTTCGGCTACAAAGTTGATAGCTTCCTTTGACAGGGACTTTCACTCTGTTGATGATATGCTCTCACAGGCGCACTCATACCGGTAGGGATTGCCGGAACCCAGCCTCCAGGGGATGGCATAGCCCAGAAACATCCCGGCAACCTGGATACGGGCTCCCTGCCGGTATGACGGCGCATTGGAAGCGATCGCAGCCTTGGTCACTTAGCTTGCAGGTACCGGGGCAAACGTCATTGCGGGGGGCTTCACCGTTTGGCTGAAACGGGGGTTTTTACCGGGCAAGAGGCCGGGCGTAGAATTGGGCAGCATCAGCGACTTGACCGAGGTTCAGAGCATGTTGGCAGAGCGAGTCACCGAGTGGACGGAAGAATGGAAACGCAGGGTCGGCAGGAAGGTGAGGTTGTGCTTCGACTTCTGGAACTTCGATTTGATCCCTTGAACGAAACCGATAGGGCTCTCGTACGCCGGGCCGATATAGAAACGCTGCTTCGTTGGGGTGATACGGTGCTGACCGCCACTTCGCTGGAAGGCGTGTTCAACGCTTGAGCGGGTCCATGCCATCGGGTGGGTGCCGGTCACCTTGCCATGGCCGGTTCCTTTCCCGGCAGGTACCGGCTCAAACACTTGATCCTTAGAACTGCCGAATATCCACGCTTAAACTCTCAATCCCGTGCCGAACGAACTCATCCTGGTCGACCGTGTCAGCAAGAAATTCCATCGCTCCTGGGCTGGCGGCATCCTCCATGGCCTGCAGGATTTCTCGCGCAGCCTCCTACATCTGAAGCCAGCGGAGCATCTGCGCAAGGATGAATTCTGGGCCTTGCGGGATATTTCATTCAGCGTGGAACGGGGGGAATGCCTGGGCTTGATCGGTCCGAATGGGGCCGGCAAGAGCACCCTGCTCAAGCTGATCAACCGCGAATATCGCCCCGATGCCGGGCGTCTGCTGATTTTGGGGCCGATCAAATCGTTGATCCGCATCGGCTCGGGTTTCCACCCCCTGTTGAGCGGCCGGGAAAACATCTATATCCAATGTCAGCAACTGGGACTAGGCACCCGGGAAACGGACGCCAAGCTGGGTGAGATCGTCGCTTTTGCCGAACTGGAAGAAGCCATCGACCGACCGGTGAAGACCTATTCCGATGGCATGTACGCCCGCCTGGAATTCTCCATCGCCACCAGCCTGCATACCGATATTTTGCTGGTGGACGAGGTGCTGGCGGTGGGCGATATCGCTTTTCAAATCCGCGCCCTGGACCGACTCGATCAGATCAAGCGCAACGGCACGGCCATCGTGTTCGTGTCGCACTCGGAAATGAACATACGCCAGGTGGCCGACCGCTGCCTGCTGCTGTTCGATGGCCGGCAAATCGGCTGGGGCGAGCCGGATGCCCTTTATTATAAATATTACGAGTCGGTGGGATACCTCAACCGGCAACTCCAACCCCTAGGCAGCTTGATGAAGCCCCCCATGGATTGCTTGGGGTTAGTAAAGATCGGCTCGCTGCGGGTAGACGAATCCCCGATCCAGACAGGCAAAGCCTTGGGGATTATGGTGGAGTATGAGGCGAATTCGGAACTGGAAGCTGCTTTGATCGTGCAGTTCTGGAACGCCGCCGAGGTGTTGATCGCCTCGGTCGACTCGGCTCAAACCGGCACACTATTCAAGCTGCCTAGAGGCAAAGGCCGCATCCGTCTGGAAATCCCCTTCCTGTCGCTGACGGCGGGCGTTTACCGTCTGGCGGCGCAATTTTCCGTCGCCGGGAAAATCGAATCCTATGCGGGGCGCCTGCTGAAGATCCATGTCGTGCAGCCAGGCGATGCCGCTTACCAGGGACTGACCCTGTTGCCTGCGCGGTTCGAGCAAGGGTGACGGCGACTGGAGAAGGGGTTTGCGCCGCCCTAAGGCGCTCCCCGCACCCATTTGAACTGGGAGGTTTGGCTGGAGCCTCTGCAACACGCGGCGATTCGAGAAGGAACTGCCGGAACGATTGGGCCAGTTCGCGCTGGAACATAGAATCCAGCAAGACGGCGCTTCGGTACTTTGGCAGCCGGGCTCAGCAATATTGCGATAGACTGGGGTTGAAACGTCCTGCGACTTTCGCGAACCGTCTTCAGGCGATAGCACTCTTTGACCAAGCGAGTTCAGTGTTCAGAGTTTGAAAGGTTTGGCGATAATTCCGCCGCCTGTAAATCCGCGTGATAGGAAGATCGGACCAAAGGAGCGCTGGCGACGCTGGCAAAACCCAGCGCCTTGGCGGTGGCGGCCAGCGAGTCGAATTCCTGCGGGTCGAGGTAGCGGGCGACGGGGAGGTGATCCCGGCTGGGCTGTAGATATTGGCCGAGGGTCAGCATTTCACAGCCTTGTTCGTGCAAATCCTTCAGAGTCTGCTCTACTTCCGGCCGGTTTTCCCCTAGTCCCAGCATCAGGCCGGATTTGGTGGGAACATCCGGGTGCGCCGCCTTGAATCGACGCAACAGTTCCAGCGAACTTGGGTAATCCGCGCCAGGGCGGGCCTGAAGGTAAAGTCGGGGCACCGTTTCCAGATTGTGATTGAACACATCCGGCGGATCATCCTTCAGGGCTTGCAGCGCTTTATCCATCCTTCCGCGAAAATCCGGCACGAGGATTTCGATGCGCGTAGTCGGCGTTTCCCGGCGAATAGCCTGGATACAGGCGGCGAAATGACCGGCTCCACCATCGCGCAGGTCGTCGCGGTCCACCGAGGTGATGACCACATAGCGCAGCCCCATGGCGGCGATGGTGCGGGCCAGGTGCTGCGGCTCCTGTTCATCCAATGGCATGGGCTTGCCATGGGCTACGTCGCAAAAGGGGCAGCGGCGGGTGCAGATATCGCCCATGATCATGAAGGTGGCCGTGCCGTGGCTGAAACATTCGCCCAAGTTAGGGCAGGCGGCCTCCTCGCAGACCGAGTGCAGGCCGTTTTCCCGCAGCAGGCGCTTGATGCGCAGGTTTTCTGTGTTATCCCCGGCGCGCACGCGAATCCAGGCGGGTTTGCGTAGCATCGCCTGGTCGGTTTCGACCTTGACCGGAATGCGGGAAAGCTTGTCGGCCTTGCGTTGGTGGGTTTCAGGGGTTTGCCGCGAGGGGGCTTGGAAAGGGTCGGCCATGGGAATCTCTATCGCATCAGAAACATTGATATCCAAATTCATCCGCCATCGCCCGGATTAAAGGGATCGCGGCTTCCATCGGTTTGACCCGAACGCCCAGATCACGCAATTGAGTGACTTCCAGCCCCGCATAGCCGCAAGGGTTGATGGCGGTGAAGGGGCGACAATCCATGTCCACGTTCAGGCTCAAGCCATGGTAACTGCGTCCTTTGTGAATGCGTAGTCCCAAGGAAGCGATTTTCTTGCCGTCGATATAAACACCCGGCGCATCGCGGCGGGCTTCGCCGCGCAGGCCGTACTGGGACAACGTGGCGATGACGGCATTTTCCAGACCGGATACCAGGGAGCGGACGCCGATGCCGAGCCGATTGATATCGAACAGGGTGTAGACGATCAATTGGCCGGGGCCATGGTAGGTGACCTGCCCGCCGCGATCGGTTTTTACGATGGGAATGTCGTCGATATCGACCGGCAAATCCCTGGCCGAAGGATGATGAGTCAGGATGTGCGCCGGGTCGCCGTTACGCCCCAGGGTATAGACGGGGGGATGTTCCACCAGCCAGATCTCATCTTCGGTAGAGTCGGTGCGTGATTCGGTGAATTCCCGCATGGCCGCCCAGGTTTGCCGATAGTCGCCAATCTCCAGGTGTTTGAGTCGCAGCTTCATCGGCCCCATCAGATCAAAAACACCGTCGCCAGCCCTAAGAAGATGAAAAACCCCATGCTGTCGGTGATCGCGGTGAGCAGGACGCTGGCGCCGACGGCAGGGTCGAGGTTGAGGTGGTGGCGCACCAGGGGGATGCTCACGCCCATGGCGGCGGCGACCAGCAGGTTGAGCATCATCGCCGTGGCCATGACGATGCCGAGATGGATATCGTGATAAAGGCCATAAGCGACTATGCCGATGAGGGAACCCCACACCGTGCCGTTGAGAACGGCGATGCCCAGTTCTTTGGCGATGAGCTTGCGTACATTGGTGCCGCTGATGAGTCCTAGGGCCAGGGAACGCACGATCAGGGTGCTGGTCTGGGTGCCGGTATTGCCGCCGATGCCGGCGACGATGGGCATGAGCGAAGCCAGGGCGACGATCTTTTCGATGGTGCCCTCGAACAGGCCGATGACGCGAGTGCTGACGAAAGCGGTGATGAGGTTGATCCCGAGCCAGAACCAGCGGTTTTTGAGGCTCTGCCAGATCCCGGAAAACAGGTCTTCCTCTTCCAGCAACCCGGCCTGGGTCAGCATTTCGTCGTCCGATTGCTCGCGGATATAGTCGACGATGGCGTCGACGCGAATGCGGCCTTGCAATCGATGGTTCTCGTCCACCACCGGTGCGGTGAGCAGGTCGTAACGCTCGAATGCGCGGGCAGCGTCGGCGGCTTCGTCGTCGAGCTTGAAACTGACCACTTCCCGCGACATGATTTCGTCCACCGGCGCTTCCGGGCTATGGATCAGCAGGCGTTTGAGGGAAAGTACGCCCTTCAGCACATTCTGCTTGTCCACCACGAATAGTTTGTCGGTGTGTTCCGGCAGATTGCCACGCCGGCGCAGATAGCGCAGCACCACGCCGAGAGTGATGTCGTCGCGGATGGTGACCATGCCGAAATCCATCAGCGAAGCCACGGTGTCTTCCTCGCGGGACAGCACCGATTCCAGTTGGGCACGACTTTGCCCGTTGAGCGACTCCAGCAGTTCCTGCATGACCTCTTCCGGGAGGTCCGGGGCGAGGTCGGCGATTTCGTCGGTATCCAGCTGTTCGGTGGCGGTAAGCAACTCGCCGGCGTCCATGTCGGAGATCAGCGTATGCCTCACGGCATCGGATACGTCCAACAGGATTTGGCCGTCCAGTTCCGATTTGACCAGGTTCCATACCACCAGGCGCTGTTCCAGCGGCAGGGCTTCGAGGATGTAGGCGATGTCGGCGGCGTGGAGCTGATCCAGCTTTTGCTTGAGGCTGGCCTGGTGGCGCTTGTGCAGCAAGGTTTCGACCAGATCATGGCGGGGCATGGTCTGATGTTGCAGGATGGTCTCTTCCAGTCTCTGCTTGCCTAGCAGTTCGATGACCTGTTCCAGATGGTGCTTGAGCAGGTCGTCGGTGGGGGTGTTGTTCGTGTTCGAATCTACCATGATGCCGGGGGTGGGTCGGTGCGGATGGGGGAACTGGATGACCTCGCGGCCGGCTGGAGCTACCTCCTCATGCCCATGGGAACATCTTGGCTTACAGCGACATCAGCACTTCGGGACAGGCGCTCAAGTCTCGGTAGATGGCATCTAATTGCGCCTGGCTGTGAGCCTGTATGGTCACGGTCATGGCGATAAACTTGCCGCCTTTGCTCGGACGGTTGCTGAAGGCATCCTCCCCAAGGCCGGGAACATGGCGGCGTACGATGGCCGCGATCAGATCGCCCGAGCCTTCCCGGTTGTGGGCAAAGGCCTTGATGGGGAATTCGCAAGGGAACGTCAGTAGGGATTTGCTCATACGCTTTTGCGCAACCGTGTCTTGAGTGTCTGGTAAAGCTCGTTCATCCGTTGCCAGGCCGGGCCGGGTTCGCCCATCCCGATTTGCTTTCCGTCCAGCTCGACGATGGGCAACACTTCGCGGGTGGAACTGGTGACCCAGATTTCCTCGGCGCGGTGCAATTCTTCCTCGCCGATATTGCGTATTTCCAGAGGGATGGCGTTGGATTGGGCCAGTTCCACCACCAGGTCGCGGGTGATGCCGGGCAGGATTTGCTGGCTCTTGGGAGGCGTCAGCAGGATGCCGTCCACCACGGCGAACAGATTGCTGGCGGCGCCTTCGATGGCATAGCCGTCGCGTATCAGGATCGCCTCGGCGCAGCCTTCGTCCACTGCCTGCTGGCGCAACAGGATATTGGCCAGCAGGGTGATGGCCTTGATATGACACCATTGCCAGCGGATGTCCTGTAGGGTGATGGCGCGGACACCGGTAGCGGGAGCCGGGGTGATGGGCGTGCACATGACGAACACGGTCGGGGCCAACTCGCCTTGGGGAAAGGCATGGTCGCGCTTGGGCGCCGCTCCGCGGGTGATTTGCAGGTAGATGGACTGGTCTTGCTCACCCTGAATCAAGCGCCTGAAGATGGCTTCCCACTGGGAGGCGGAAAGAGGCGATGCCATGCGGATACCCCGCAGGCTGTCGTTCAGTCGTTCCAGGTGTGAGGCCAAGCGCAAGGGTTCGCCGCCGTACACCGGAACCACTTCGTAGACACCGTCTCCGAACAGAAAGCCTCGGTCGAGAACGGAAACCTTGGCCTGATCCAGGGGCAGATATTCGCCGTTCAGGTAAACCATGGGAAATTGTTGGGTCATCGCAAGCCGGATCGGAAACTTGAGGTCTAAAAATGTTATCTGAGGCCGCTTATTTTTTGAACATCAATTGCAGCGAATCCAAAGCGCGGCGGAATAATCCGCCTTCCGCAACCGCTTTCAAGGAAACCAGATCGACCTGGCCTATCGGTTGGTCGTTGCGGGCGACCTTGATGGCGCCCAATTTGTCACCTTGCTGTACCGGCGCGGTAATGGAGTTGTTGACTTCCATCGAAGCCTTGAGACTCTGGTATTGACCGCGGGGGAAGGTGACATAAAAATCCTTCAGCAGACCGAGTTCGGCCATGGTGGTTTCTCCCTTCCAGACCCGGGCTTCGGCCAGTTTTTCGTTGGCTTTGTACAACTCGCGGGTTTCATAGAAACGGAAACCATAATTGAGCAGGGCCTGGTTGGCGTTGGCTCTCTCGTTGTCGCTTTTGGTGCCCAACACCACCGAGATCAACCTCATGTTGTCGCGCAAGGCGGAAGTGACCAGGCAGAAACCGGCGCCTTCGGTGTGGCCGGTCTTGACGCCATCTACGGTGGGGTCGCGCCAAAGCAGACGGTTGCGGTTGGTTTGCTTGATGCCGTTGAACAGGAACTCCTTGATGGAGTGCCACTTGTAATATTCCGGGAACTCTTCGATCAGCGCGCGGGTGAGGACGGACAGATCCCTCGCCGTGGTGTAATGCTCCGGATCGGGCAGGCCCATGCTGTTCTTGAAGTGGGAGTTCTGCATACCCAGCCGTTCGGCGTTCTGATTCATCATCTGGGCAAACACCGCCTCATCGCCCGCCACATGCTCGGCCAAGGCCACACTGGCGTCGTTGCCGGATTGCACGATCATGCCCTTGAGCAGGTTTTCCACCGAGATTTGCGCGCCCACCTGCGCGAACATGCGCGAGCCTTCGGTGCGCCAAGCTTTCTCGCTGACGGTCACCATGTCTTCCAGTTTGAGGTTGCCTTTGGCCAGCTCGCGGAAAACGACATAGGCGGTCATGATCTTGGTCAGACTGGCCGGCTCCAGGCGTTGGTCTGCATTACTTTCCGCCAGGACCCGTCCGCTGTTGTGATCCACCAGGATATAGGCTTTCGCGCCCAACTCGGGGGGGGCGGGGATCAACACCGGGTCCGCGGCAGATGCCGGACGAACCAGCAAGAGCAGCATGACAAGTAAAGGGCAGAACAAACTAAAACGCATCCGATCAAACCTCTTTTCGCACTATTTCGGTTGGATTGCAAAAATGGTAAGCAGTATAACATGCAAGCCGGTGTCAAGGCCTGAATTCGTTTTGGGCGAATTCGACGGTTGGATTACGCTCTTGGCCCACCTCGCCCTCCAACAACAGGGATCGCAATGATCAGTCCCGACCTAATGATCGATATTCGAACGAAGCGGGTATACGAGACGGCGAATCCGGACGATGGTCTTCGTGTTCTGGTGGATCGGCTCTGGCCGCGTGGGATGACGAAAGAACGGATGCAGGCGGATCTTTGGTTGAAGGACTTGGCCCCGAGCAGCGAGCTGCGCAAGTGGTTCGGCCATGATCGATCGAGGTGGGAGAGCTTCAAGCTTCGTTACTTTTTGGAGCTCGATGCTATACCGCAAGTCGTGGCAAGGCTGCTTGATGAAACGGCGCAGGGCCGATTGACCCTGCTGTTTTCGGCCCAAGACCTGGAATGCAATCAGGCTGTTGCATTGAGGGAATATCTATTGCCGTACCTATCGACTTCGGCCGAGAGGGATCCTCAGGTTTGAATGGGTGAATCGTAGGCTCACGATTCTCGGTCATGGCGCGCCCGTATCTCCCTTCCCAATTGATAAGCCGCCATGGCGTACAAGGGGCTGTGGTTGTAGCGGGTGATGACCTGGAAATTGTGCAGGGTGAGCCAATATTCGGGACCGGTTTCACCGGCCAGTTCGATCCGCCTGGCCCCGGCAGCGGCAGGAAGGTCCGATTCGTTGGCGGCAAAAGCCACCGCTTCGCCGCTGCGCCAGCCGGCATGGGCGAAATAATTGGCGACGCTGGCGATGGCGTCCCCCGGATCGGTCCAGATGTTGCGGCGTAAATCGCCGTTCAGGTCGACGGCATAATGGCGGTAGCTGCTGGGCATGAATTGGGGCGCACCCATCGCACCGGCATAGGAGCCGCGGGGCAAGGTGGGATCGATGCCTTCCTCGCGGCACAGGATCAGATATTGTTCCAGTTCCTTGCGGAAGAAAGCAGAGCGCCGGGGGTAGTCGAAAGCCAGGGTGGACAAAGCGTCGATCACCCGGTAATTGCCGGGAACCTGGCCGTAGCGGGTTTCCACGCCGATGATGGCGACGATCATCTCCGGCGCGACCCCGTAGCGGCTTGAAGCCTCTTCCAATGCCTGGCGATTGCGTTCCCAGAAATCCACCCCACCCTGGATATGCGCTTCGGTCAACAGAATCTTGCGATATTCCCACCAGGGTTTGGATTCGGCGGGCCGATTCATGAGTTCGATAATCCTAGTCTGGAATTCCACCTGTTTGAATATCGGCTCCAACTCCGCCGCCGCCTGTCGCTGCTTGACGCTGAATTCACGGATAAAGGCGCGAACCTCGGATCGCTCGGTGATGTCCGCCAGGATCGGCTGCGCAGGGAGGATCAGGGCCAGGCCTAAAACGAAAAATGATGACTTCATGCTGAAATTTAATGAGGTAAAGGTTTGCGGTGGGTCTGGATGGACATCAGCATACCGAAGCCGGCCAGCAAGGTCACCATGGAGGTGCCGCCATAGCTGATCAGGGGAAGCGGTACGCCGACTACCGGCAGTACGCCGATGACCATGCCGGTGTTGACGAAGACGTAGACGAAGAAAGTCACCGTCAACGCTCCGCTCAGCAGCCGGTTGAACTTGTCCTGGGCTTGAACAACGATGTAGAAGCAACGGCCCAGGATGAACCAGTAAATTCCCAGTAATCCCACGCAGCCGAGCAGGCCGAATTCCTCGGCGAACACGGCGAATACGAAATCGGTGGAGGGTTCCGGCAGAAATTCCAGATGTGATTGGGTGCCGTGTAGCCAGCCCTTGCCGTAGATCCCGCCGGAACCGATGGCGATTTTCGACTGGATGATGTGGTAGCCGCGGCCTAACGGGTCCGATTCCGGGTTGAGGAACATGAGGACGCGGTCGCGTTGATAATTATGCATGAAATGCCATAGCACCGGCAGCAAACTACCGCCCGCCACGGCAATGGCAAGGATATAACGCCAGCTCAATCCGGCGAGAAACAGCACGGCGCTGCCCGCCACCCCCACCAGGAAGGCGGTGCCCAGATCGGGTTGTTTGGCGATCATCAAGGTAGGGACGAGGATCAGTGTTCCTGCGACCGCGACATGCTTCAAAGCCGGAGGCATGGGTTGGGAGGAGAGGAACCAGGCGATCATCATGGGCATGGACAGCTTGGTGAGTTCGGATGGCTGGAAGCGCACCAAGCCTAAGTTCAGCCAGCGTGTCGCCCCCAGCGTGGTTTCGCCGACCAGGAGCACGGCGGTCAGCAGCAATACGCCGAATAAATAAAGCACCGGGCTGTATAAGCGCAGGTAACGCGGATGAATCTGGGCGATGGCGAGCATGATGCCCAAGGCCAGGCCGAGTCGCGCACCCTGACGCAATACCATGTCGATTTTCTGCCCCCCCGCGCTGTAGAGCACGACGAAAGCGACGCCGGCAAGCGCCATCAGGCCGGCCAACAGGGGCAGATCGATATGCAGTTTTTGCAGCCAGGGATTGGGTTTGGCTTCCTCGAGCCGTATCTCGGACAGGATGGTTTCGTTGGACATGCTTACTGGCCTTTCAAATATTGCTGAATGACCGCCTTGGCGATGGGGGCCGCGACCGAGCCGCCATGGCCGCCGTTTTCGGCGATCACGGCGATGGCGATGCGGGGATCTTCCGCCGGGGCGAACGCGATGAACCAAGCGTGATCCTTCAATTTATCCTGGACTTTCATGCGCTTGTAGTCCTGATCCTGGCGCACGGTGAACACCTGCGCCGTACCGGTCTTGCCGGCGATATGGTAGGTCAGTCCGGGGGCGATGCCCTTGGCCGTGCCGCGCTGGCTATGCACCACGTCGATCATGGCGTCCACCACCGCTTGCCAGTTATCGGGGGTGATGGGGATTTGTCCGCTTTCGCTCAAGGGATAAGGATTTTCGACCGGGATCGGTGTCTTGATGTGGTCCACCACCCTAGGTTCGACCACCTTGCCCTTACTGGCGAGGATGGCGACGGCGCGGGCCAACTGCAGGGGGGTGACCTGCACGTAACCCTGGCCGATGCCGGCAATCAGCGTCTCGCCGGGGAACCAGATCTGCTTGCGAGCTTTGCGCTTCCATTCCTGTGAAGGATAAATGCCGGCTTTTTCCGCGTCCAGATCGATTCCGGTTTTTGCGCCGAAACCGAATTGGCCCAGGTATTCGTTCATGCGGTCGATCCCTAAGTGCAGGGCGAGATCGTAGAAGTAAACGTCGCAGGATTGGGTGATGGCTAGTCGAAGGTCCACCGCGCCATGGCCGAATTTGGTCCAGTCGCGGTATTTATGTTCCGAGTTGGGCAGGCGGAAAAAACCAGGGCAATATACTCGCCGCCCCGGGGTGGTCTGTTCCAGTTCCAGCCCGGCCAGGGCCATGAACGGTTTGACCGTGGAGCCGGGCGGATAGATCCCCCGCAACGCGCGGTTGTACAAGGGCCGGTTGGGGGAAGACTGCAAAGCTTCGTATTCCTGACGGCTGATGCCCTGGATGAAAGGATTGGGGTCGAAGCTGGGTTTGCTGACCATCGCCAGGACATGCCCGCTGGCGGGTTCGATGGCGACCACCGCGCCGCTGTAGTCTTGCAGGGCGTCCTGGGCGATTTTCTGTAATTTGATGTCCAAGGTGAGGTGTAGATCACCTCCCGCCAAAGGCTCGGTTTGGCCGAGCACGTTGATGGAGCGGCCCTGCACATTGGTTTCCAGTTCTTCGTAGCCGGTTTTTCCGTGCAATACCGTTTCGTAGGCTTTTTCGACCCCGCTTTTACCGATGTGGTAGGTGCCGCTATAAACGGAGGGGTCCAGTTTTTGCAATTCGGCTTCGCTGATGCGGCCGACATAGCCGACTACATGGGCGGTCAGTTCGCCATAGGGGTAGCTGCGCAACATGCGAGCATGGATGTCCACCCCTGGAAAATGAGGCATTCTCACCGCGAATCGGGCAATCTCTTCCTCGCTGAGCTGGATGCGCAGAGGGATGCTATCGAAACTCTTGTGACGGCGGCGCAGGGTGTTGAAACGCTGGATCTCTTCCTCGCTCAGGTTCAGCAGTTTTTTCAATTCTCCCAGGGTCGCCTCGAGGTCCGCTACCTGTTCGGGGATGATCTCCAGGCTGTAAGTCGGATTGTTGTTCGCTAGCACTTCTCCGTTGCGGTCGAAAATCATGCCCCGGGTGGGTGGCAGCGGGGCGATTTTCACCCGGTTGTCATGGGACAGGGAGGCATAGTGCTCGTGCCCGATGATCTGCAGATAGGCCAGCCTGGCGAGCAATCCGGCCGTGGCCAGGATGATGAAAATCACGCTGACGACGATGCGATTGAGGAATACCCGGTTCTCGTAAAACCGGTCTTTGGAGTTGAATTCGAAGTTTATCATTGCCCGGTTTGAGGTATGCCGCTTAGGCCTGGTAATCGAAACTTTCCGCCCTCCGCGATACCTTCAAAAGATGTTGTAGCGCCGCCGAACCCGGCGTAGCGTCACCAATACCGCCGGCCAAATCAGGGCGCCCACGAGGGAGGGCAGCCAGTAAACCAGACCGATCGCGTTGACGGCCTTGATGCTCTGGGTCCAGAAAATCAGCAATTGGCTCAGCAACAGGAACATCAGCACCGAAAAGGATTGCTGGGAAAATGGATAAAGCCGAAGGCGCTGGTGCATCCGCACGCAAAGATAGGACACCACGGCGTAGGCCAGTGCGTGTTGGCCCAGCATCCTGCCGGTCAGCGCATCGGTCAGCAGCCCCGTGCACCAGGCGTAGCCCACGCCCACCCGTTCGGGTATGGCCATGGCCCAGTAAATCAAAAACAGCAAGACCCAGTCGGGATTGTATAGAAAGAACTCCTGGGGCAAAGAGATGATGCGTAGGATAATGGCGATGAGCAGACCCACGGCAACGACCAGCCAGGTGATGGAGTTATTTTGTT
>JAQTSI010000193.1 GCA_028711365.1 Methylococcaceae bacterium | reverse complement strand
TTTTGCCATCGCTCCCGATCTTGGGGGACCAAACGTTGGATGCGGATTCTTCGGTTCATGACACCCTCCCACAAGGTTCGTCATCATGACCTCAAGTCTAGTCGGAATTGGAGTGATGAGGGAGTAGGGGTGTTTGCTTTTGGCGTCGTGGGTGGAATTAATTTTTTGCTGGGTGCCTTCGGCTTTACTTTGCTACATGCGGCAAATCGATATTCCATCGTGTTGATGACTATAGGTCTTTTGGTTACGGCGCAAATGGTCGGTGGCGTCGGAAAAAAGTATGCCTCGGCTATGCTGGCGGCGGTAATTCTTTCGGTTGGATTGTTCGATCAGTTACCTACACCAATCACGAAGGCGGTTATGGAAAGCAACCATGCCCAAGCTATGGAAGATAAAGCGATTGCGACTGCGCTCGAAAAAAATCTGACCGCGGGCTCCATGGTATTCCAACTTCCCGTACGTACATTCCCTGAGTCCCAACAGCCCAGTTACGAGATGGGAGGCTACGACCTTTTTCGTCCCTGGCTGTGGACGAAAGATATACACTTCAGCTACGGAACCATGATGGGAAGGGGCGATGCCGATTGGCAGGTCCAAGTAGCGAGCAAGGCAGTTGATCAAATGGTTTTTGACCTGGATCGATTCGGATTCTCGGCACTTTTGATAAACCGTGATGCTTATCCTGATCGCGCCAATGAACTCGCGGACAGTATCGAAAGTTTGGGCTATGCTCGTTTCATCGATAAACCCGACTATTTTGGGTTCCGGCTCAGACCGGTTGACAAGCCGGAACAAATACCCTTTGCAGGATATAGGAACTTACGGCGTATAATAAACATGTCAGTTACTACGCCACATATCGTGGGAAGATTTGATGCCAAGCATAGTGAAATGGTTGCTAAGGAGGGAGAACAAGGAGTTTTGGTATTTGGCCCATATATATCACTGTTCCCAGGGAAATATCGCGTCAGTTTCTTTTTGACAGCAAATGGCAATGGGAAAGAACCTGTCGCATCTGTGAATGTTGCCTCAACGGCTGAGGGTAAGATGAATCTGGTTACAAGTATAGATGTAAATCCATCGACAAAAGAACAGAGTATCAAGTTGATCTTTGAAGCAAAGTCTAAATTCGTGTACGAATTTAGGATATTGACTAAAGGAAACGCGCAAGTAGCGGGTCGGGAAATAGTGTTGGAGCCAATGTAACTCAGTAAGATAAGCCCCGGCTTTGCGGGGGGACTCACTGAGGTTTGACCTATACGGCGGTCGTTGTGAACCTGAAATCTCGACCGGACCAAGAGATAGAGGTTCACAATGAAAGAGTACCAGAGTCTTACGCATACGAGATGGGATTGTAAGTATCATGTTGTTTTCCATTCCGAAAAGGCGGAAGAAGCAGATTTTCGGAGCGCTCAAGCGGCATCTTGGAGAGATTTTCCATGAGTTTGCTGGGCACAAGGAGTCGAAAATTGTGGAAGGTCCCTGATGGCAAACCACGTTCATATGTGTATCAGCATTCCACCGAAGTATAAGGTGAATACCTAGTTTTAGGTAAGCAGAGTATTCCTAGTCAACAATTCTCGGGCGGTGTTCGGATTCGTTGCGTCCACCTATCACTCGCTATTTAGTGTCCAGACGGAAATTCAATATTGCTATAAAAATCAATGTTATATTTAAGGTTTTGGCATTCGAAGATTTGCGTGACTATATTTGAAATATTGCAAAATCAACAAGTTATCGCCACTAAAAGTAAAGTAGGAGTGATCGTTTTGGAAATCCTCGCCGCTAAAATACATAAAAACCTGTTTATCGTCATTTAGTTATGGCATTTCGTTCAGGCACTATTTAGGACTACCCGTAGCCGATGTTGGGGAAAGCATCAGACAGAGAAGTCCCATCCAACCCGCTGAACCGGCCCACTATGGGCTTAGCTAGACACTCTTTATGTCGTTTTCTGAGGCAGGTACGCCGCGGTTTGCTAGAATAGGGGACACCCACCGGTCAGTGCGCCATAACCCGGGCGAGTATGTCCGTGATGAAGTAAAATTATCGAGAAACCCATAATGGAAAAAATTGCTAAGTCACAGATTTTTTTAATTTATTTGTTATTCATTACTTTTTTGATTGTAATTTTATTTGCAAATTATGGTTCTAGTGCGAGTGTGGACTTGGGAACTCATTATACATTGGCAAACAAGATTTCAAGTGATTATGGCATCGGAAATGGTTATCAAGGGAGTGTGGGGGGGATGCGGGACTATCCACCATTAGCCCACTGGTTTGCGGCGATTGTTACCGTAGTTACACATTCAACGCTTCTGGCAATGAATATTGTTATATTGGTGTCATTTGCTATTGCGTATTATTTTATTGGGTATTTGCTTGTGAGTGTAAATATTTCTGCATTATTGGTATGTGCGGGAATTTTATTTTTAGTACTCAAAAATACAATTTTCCCACCAATTATAGGCTCGGAGATTGTTGGTAACTTTTTTTATCCTCACTTCGTCTCGCAAGGTTTTGTATTTTTAATATTATTTGCTCTGTACAGGTATGAAATACAATTACTGCATAAGATTGGCTTCTTAATTTGTGCCATCTTGATTGGGTTTTGTATTCATCCAACACTACCATTGGTTTTATTTGGCTCATCTATTGTTGTGATTATTTTTGAAAGCCATAAGAAGCTAGATCTGGCAAAATTAATTGTAATACTATGTATATATATACTTGCGGTAATAACTCTGTTTTTTATTTTGCCGTATAACAGACTTATGTTGGCGGTTGCAGATAGCAATGGCCATCTTGGGTTTGATTTTCTTACTAATACGAAACTTGATATTTCTGTAGTAGCTTATGTTTTTGTTGGTCTCTCGTTTATTGTCGCTATTATATCGCTTGCATTTCTAAAGAGTGCAGATATAGTGAGGGACTCTAAGAGTCGAGCTATGCTTTTTGCTTCTGCAATTTTGCTCTCGGTTTCGGGCTTGACGACATTTCAATTTTTTTTATTATCGCTAGGGAAAGGAAGCGCATATTCTGTGAAGAAATTCTTTTTTTGCTTGTTTACATTTTTTATCATATTGATATCTATGTGGATCGGTAGATTGGTTTGCGTCGTCAATAATTCCATTGTCATACCAAATGCTGTGAGTTTAAAAAGTTGTCATTATATTGGTTATATTTTATTTCCACTATTAGCTTTGGGTGTCTCTATGTTGACTTTTAAAAACCCAGATTATAGTGTCACTGAATTTAATAAGATTCAGACGCAGGTTAGGTATATAAATGAATATTATAATACTGAAAATGGGTGGCACAATACTATCGCGCAGATGCCTGTTTCGAAGGTGTTAAACTATATTCTGACTGTTGGGGATTTAGGGTTTCCTGTTGGTGTTACAGCAAATAATGTATTAAGTGGGAATATTTCATTTATGGATACTGAAAATTACAATGTAATGACAAGTATCGACTTTGATGGTGGGGGTGTTATTTATAAGGCTGGAAAAGTGGTTTTGGTTAATAAGCAGGGCTTTTATAACTCTACATACATAAAAGGGAAAACGGTGGATTTCAATACATTTTACTCGACGAAATATCTAAAGTCTGGGTTTTCTACACCAGAGGTATGGGGGGTTTGGTCGAATGGAATGGAGTCTATTATTGAGATCAATGTTGGAAAGAGCGCTGGTACCAAAGATTATTTTTTGCAGTTTCAATTGCAGCCATGGATAGTTCCAGGACATCAAAGTTTTGATGTTGATGTTTTCGTGAACGATGTGAAGGTTGATAAGTGGACTTTTAATTCATCAGCAAAATCTCCTGAAACAAAAAGCATACTTTTTAGTTATAAGCTGATAGGAGATTCTAATGTTATGCAAGTTCGATTCCATTATAGTAATTTAAGTTCACCTAAGGCGCTCAATATGAGCTCAGATGCTCGTGAACTTAGTTTAGGATTTTTGAGTTTCAAGCTGGACTATTAGCGTTATCAAATTAACCCTCATTCCACGCTAAAACCACCCAATCCCCAAAATCGGAGAATGCGAAGAGAACTCAATGGGTTAGGCGTAGCTAAGTCGGCTGATCGGCCTCCTTACGACTCATCGGTCTGATGGAGCAGGCTCACTAGATATTTGTTTATTATTCCATGGAGATAACATGAAGGCAGTGATTTTGGCAGGGGGACTCGGGACCCGCCTTAGCGAGGAAACGGTGGTAAAACCCAAGCCGATGGTGGAGATCGGGGGAAAGCCGATACTCTGGCATATCATGAAAATTTATTCCGCGCATGGTGTGAACGAATTTATCATTTGTTGTGGATACAAAGGCTATGTCATTAAGGAATACTTTGCCAATTACTTTCTGCACATGTCGGATGTGACTTTCGATATGGCGGGCAACCACATGGAAGTCCACCAGCGATACGCCGAGCCTTGGCGTGTCACGCTGGTCGATACCGGCGAGCAAACCATGACTGGTGGCCGTCTGCGGCGAGTTCGTGAGTATCTGGGCGATGATGACTTTTGCATGACTTATGGGGATGGTGTGGGCAATGTCAATATATCTGAGTCGATTGCCTTTCACCGCCATCATGGTAAACTCGCAACTTTAACAGCGACTCAGCCGCCGGGCCGTTTCGGTGCTTTGAACATGCAAGGTTCTCAAGTTATTAATTTTGAGGAAAAACCCCATGGTGATGGTTCTTGGATCAATGGCGGTTTTTTTGTGCTTTCTTCGAAAGTGATAGATTATATCGCTGATGATGGTACCTTATGGGAACGCGAGCCGATGGAACGGCTGGCTCGCGAACATCAGATCAATGCTTTTTTCCATCATGATTTCTGGCAGCCAATGGATACTTTGCGGGATAAGATTCACCTAGAGGAGCTGTGGCAGTCCGGAAATGCTCCCTGGAAAGTCTGGAAATGAACGCACAGTTTTGGCAAGGCAAGAGTGTCTTCGTCACCGGGCATACTGGTTTCAAGGGAAGTTGGTTGTTGCTTTGGCTTCAACATTTGGGGGCGAAGGTCACGGGTTATGCCCTGAACCCTCCCACAGATCCCAGCCTGTTCGAAGTAGCCAATGTCGCAGACGGAATGACTTCCATCATTGGTGATGTGCGCGATGCAACAGCGTTGATCGCAGCCATGGGCGAAGCCTCCCCGGAAATTGTCATCCATATGGCGGCCCAGCCGCTGGTTCGCTATTCCTACGATAATCCAGTCGAGACTTATGCAACCAACGTCATGGGTTGCGTGCATCTTTTCGAAGCCGTGCGTCAAACCCCAGGCATCAGGGCTGTGGTCAACGTCACCAGCGATAAATGCTACGATAACCGGGAGTGGGTATGGGGCTATCGGGAAAATGAGCCAATGGGGGGCTACGATCCTTACAGCAACAGTAAGGGATGCGCAGAATTGGTGACTGCGGCCTATTGCAACTCATTTTTCAATCCTGCCAGATACGATGAGCATGGCATCGCCGTGGCGAGTGCGCGCGCCGGAAACGTGATCGGCGGCGGAGACTGGGCGCCGGATCGGTTGATTCCTGACATCATGCGGGCCATCACTCAGGGCGAACCGGTGAAAATTCGCAACCCTCGCGCCATTCGTCCCTGGCAGCATGTGTTGGAGCCGCTGTCCGGCTATTTGATATTGGCACAAAAGTTGTGGGAAGATGGACCCGCATATGGCGAAGGCTGGAATTTTGGTCCGAACGACGAAGATGCCAAGCCTGTTCAATGGATAGTTGAGCGGTTGACACAGCAGTGGGGCGAAGGGGCAAGCTGGACGTTGGATCAAGGAGAACATCCGCACGAGGCACATTATTTAAAACTCGATTGCTCGAAAGCGAAATCGCGCCTAAATTGGCAACCCCGCTGGCATCTTGATGATACACTGAGTGCTATTGTTGACTGGCATCTTGCCTATCAGCGGGGCGTTGATATGCGCTTGAAAACGATTGAGCAAATTGAAGCGTATCAGGCGGTTAAATAAGATGGGTTTGAGTGGGTTGTCCCAATGATAGGTTTTGCAAGGGGCCTATACTCGAATTACATTCTACCTGCCGTCATAACCTATACCGCTTTGCTGCCATACCAAATTTATAGCAATTTCCAGGAGTTACCATGCACGCCCAGCGATTTATAGAAACCGTAACCGAGAACGGTCTGCTGCAGCTTAATGTCGGCAAGCCTAAAGGGGCACGGGTTGAGGTGATAGTGCTAGATTACGAAGAAAGTGACCCCTTCGAAGCGCTGCATTTGGCACATCTACAGGAACGCACGGCATTTGCAATCGATATACTGGCAAACCCCGCAGAGGACGTATGGAATGAGCTTTGAAGTATTCGCGGGTGGTATTTATAAATTACCTTATCCCTTTACTGACCTATCCGGTCGGAAGGCACGGCCTGCCCTCGCTTTGGCTGCTCCGGACCGATACGGTGATGTTCGCTTTTTGTTCATTACCACAACGCCTGCAAGCGAGGACGGAAACAGCATGACGTTGACCGATGAGCATTTTCGCAGTGCCCCCTTGCCGTTTGGCAGCCATGTCCGTCTTGACAAGCAATTCCTCCTAAACCGTAGCTTGATCATCAAGCCTCTGGCAAGGTTGAGTGAAACGGCCATGAAGGCGATCTATCGGCAGCTGATTGCTACCGATGTGGAGAACTTCGCCAATCAGTCCGACTCAATCAAGTCGTTCATCCCCGGCAAATCGGTCATTCCTCCCTCGGGCAAAGTGGTTGGCGCCCAGGAAATGCAATTGATGGTCGAGGCTTCTCTCGATGCTTGGCTCACCACCGGCCGTTTCAACGATGCCTTTGAGAAGCGTCTGGCTAGATTCCTCGGCGTCAGGCATGTTCTGACCACCAATTCCGGTTCCTCGGCAAACCTGCTCGCTTTTCTCACCCTCACTTCCCACAAGCTGGGCGAGCGCGCCATCAAGCCGGGTGACGAAGTCATCAGTGTGGCTGCCGGTTTCCCGACTACGGTCAATCCCATACTTCAGTTCGGCGCCGTGCCGGTTTTCGTCGATGTGGAGATTCCAACTTACAACATCGACCCCGCTAAAATCGAAGAAGCGATCGGCCCGAAAACCAAGGCCATCATGCTGGCCCACACCTTGGGTAACCCCTATAACCTTGATGTGGTGGCGGGACTGGCGAAAAAACATAATCTCTGGCTGATCGAAGACTGCTGCGATGCCCTCGGTTCGACCTACAACGGCAAACTCGTCGGTAGCTTCGGCGATATCGGTACCCTGAGCTTTTATCCCGCCCACCACATCACTATGGGTGAGGGCGGGGCGGTATTCACCAATACCCCCTCGCTCAGACCGATCATAGAATCTTTCCGCGACTGGGGGCGGGATTGTTTCTGTCCGCCGGGCAAGGACAACACCTGCGGCAAGCGTTTTTGCTGGCAGCTCGGCGAACTGCCGGAAGGGTATGATCACAAATACACCTACTCGCACCTCGGTTACAACCTCAAAATTAGCGACATGCAGGCAGCTTGCGCATTGGCGCAGATGGACCGGCTGGAAGGCTTCATCGAGGCGCGCAAGCAAAACTTTGCCTTCCTCAAAGAACGCCTGAAGAGCTGCGAGGAATTCCTCATCTTACCGGAGGCTATGCCCGGTTCAGATCCCTCTTGGTTCGGTTTTCCCATTACCATTCGCGAAGAAACGAACATCAGCCGTGTCGATCTGCTCAACCATCTGGATCAACATAAGATCGGAACTCGGCTACTATTCGCCGGCAATCTAGCACGGCAGCCTTACATGGTAGGTCGTAATTACCGGATTTCCGGCGAACTCAAAAATACCGATATCGTAATGAATAATACGTTCTGGATAGGAGTTTTTCCGGCGCTTTCACAGGATATGCTTGACTATTCGGCGGAGAAAATCGAATCATTTCTCGGGATCAAGGATGGTCGATATGCCGGCGTTTACTCCATATCAGCGCATGTTTAGCAAGGAGAGTATGATGGTTAGTAATGCAAACCGACCCTGCCCGATTTGTGCATCACGTGAGATGGTATTTTTGTACCAAATGAATTTTGAGTTGCCAGCAAGTTCGCCTTTACCGCGGCAATATCAGATCGTGTCATGCCAGTCCTGTGGAATGATTTATGCTGATAGCTCAGCCACCCAGCAGGATTATGACCATTATTATGAGCAGTTTTCTAAATATGAGGATACCAAGACTGCAAGTGGAGGCGGATATTCTGCAGCCGATCAGGTACGATTAGCGAATATGGCTGATGTCCTCGCTGCCTATCTGACCAAGACTGATAGCATAATCGATATCGGCTGCGCCAATGGTGGTTTACTGGAAGCCTTGTCTAAACTGGGGTTCAAACATTTGACAGGAATAGATCCTTCTCCTGTCAGCATCAAGCATGTGCAAGAAAGGGGATTTTGCGGGTTTTCATCGAAGATATCCGATTTGAACAAAGAAAACGTGGGAAGCCATCAAGCTATTGTCATTTCACACGTATTGGAGCATGTTTTCGACGTGGCTTCGGCGATGTACACTCTGAGCTCATTGCTGAATCAGGGAGGTGTGCTTTATGTTGAAGTGCCCAATGCATCAAATTATTCATCTAACTATGTTGTTCCCTATTACTATTTCGATGCCGAGCACATCAATCATTTCGACTCCCATGCCTTGGACAATCTTGCCAGACGACATGGATTCGAGGTTATTGCCAAGGGAGAAAAAAACATTCCCGTTTCATCCGCTATCGAATATCCTGCGGTCTACGCGCTGTTCAGGAAGTTGCCCACCGTTGCGAATTTCGAGGTAAGCTATAGCGATGATCTGAAATTAGGCATCCTGAAGTATATTGCTAAGTCTTCACAAGATGGCCGCCTTGAAAAAATCGAACGCTACGCGACAAATGGCGAGGCGGTTATTTTATGGGGTGCGGGTTCTTATACTCAACGACTGCTGGCGACAACTAGGCTGGCGGAATGCAATATCATTGCTATCGTGGACAATGATCGCAACAAACAGGGTCTGCTCATTCACTCTATCCCGATACAAAGTCCATCGGTCCTCCGCGAGATGGAAGGTGTCATCCTGATTTCGGCTGCAATTTACGCAGAGGAAATTAAAAAGGATATAGCCGCACTGGGTTTTCAACATAAGATTGATGTGCTGGGATAAGATGAAACCGATTAAACAGAGCGATCTATTGGTGGAGTGGCTTCAGGAATTAGGATACACCCACTGCTTTTATGTGGCAGGGGGGAACATCATGCATTTGCTGGAGAGTATCAGTCAGCGCCTCACCGCAATTAGCGTGATCCACGAAGTGGCCGCTGGGATCGCAACTGAATATTTCAATGAAACGAGCCAGGAAGGAAAGGCATTTGCGCTTGTGACCGCCGGCCCAGGATTGACCAATATTGTGACAGCTATGGCGGGTGCTTACCTGGAAAGCCGGGAATTGCTCGTCATCGGGGGGCAAGTCAAAACTGCGGACTTGAGCAGAGGCAAGTTGCGTCAGCGCGGGATCCAGGAAATTGATGGGGTTAGTATCGTTCGCCCTGTGACCGTTCGGTCAGAGTT
>JAQTSI010000192.1 GCA_028711365.1 Methylococcaceae bacterium | reverse complement strand
GGTCTTTCGCCTCCGGTTGCTCCCCACCCCGCCTCGCAGCGACGCAGTGACCTTCGGCTACAAAGTTGATAGCTTCCTTTGACAGGGACTTTCACCCTGTTGATGATATGCCCTCACGGGCGCACTCGTTCCGGCAGGGAACGCCGGAACCCAGACGCTCGGGATGACTGGCGGAGTAACGTCCCTGTCGACTGGATACCGGCGATCCCTGCCGGTATGACGGCTTAATTCAACAGCATTGAGGGTTAGGAGGGGGTTGAACGCTGATGATACAGCGGTACTTCTGGATACGGCGAATCTCTACCCCCATCCCAACGTTCAGGCTGGACTATCCCTGTCCAGCCCCCTCCGGGCGGCTTCGCCGTGCAAATGGGCTGTCCTGCCGATTTGTCACCCTGCAAGGGGGAAGAAGTTGATTCCATTACACTTTCAGACTTGTGTAGATACCCATGCCTGCCAGGAGGAAGGAGTTAAATTTCTTGCACTTTCAGATGTGTGTAGATACTCATGCTTACTGAGAGTAGAAGACGCCGCTGGGGATTTATGAAAAAACCGATTGCGCCAGAAAATCTTGCGGATCACTCCTCGACGGCTGGGGAGCTCCCCAATGCTCGCGGAGCGTTCCCCAATCTTGGTGGAACTCTCCTCGCTCATCGCGGAAGCGCCCCAGTCCCTGAAGAAGATTCCCCAATGGCCGGGGAATCCTCCTCGGCCAGAGGGAAACGCGCTGACCTGCTTTCTCCGTTCAAGCCGAAGTTGGAAAACCCTCTCCGGCCTGATCCGTCACCGGCAGACCATTTTGCCCGAGTCTCAGTCGTGCATGGCCTGCACCACCACCGCGATCTTTTCGTACTCTTGTCGGGTTTGTTGCGCCTTGGCCGCCATTCTCGCGGCGGTCATTTCGGCTCGGGCCTTGCCTGCAGCGCTGGCTTTGTCCGCCCTCGCCTTGGCGCGATCCGCCAGGGTTTGGGCCATGAGTGCGGCTTTCGCCTTGACCTTGAGCCTTAGCCGGGCTTTGCTCAGGGCTTGTTGGCAGGGTTTTCCGGTGCAGGATGCCTGGGGTTTCACGGTTTCCCAGGTCGCAGGATCGAGCTTGACGCCCGTGCCCGTACCCGTACCCGTACCCGTACCCGTACCCGTACCCGTACCCGTACCCGTACCTGTACCTGTACCTGTACCTGTACCTGTACCTGTACCTGTACCTGTGCCTGTGCCTGTGCCTGTGCCTGTGCCTGTGCCTGTGCCTGTGCCTGTGCCTGTGCCTGTGCCTGTGCCTGTGCCTGTGCCTGTGCCCGTGGAACTGGCGGAATCCGCCAAAGCGATCCCGGCGAACGGCTGGCTGATGGCCAGGACGACGTAGCCATCCATCTTCGAAGCGGGCGGATTCAAGCCCAGCGGATCGCTACCGGTCACCGCTTGCTGAGGTTGCAGCACGATCGGCGTGATGGCGCTGTCGTGCCAGGCAGACCCATCGAAGCCGATGACCTTGACTTGCTTAGGATCGGTCATGGCGCCTTGGTACGGCAGCTTGAGCAGGACTTTCTGACCGATGAAATCGGTCGCCTCCCTCTTGCTCTCGTCGCTCATGCGCAGGGAGTACAGGCCCGAAACCGGGTTTCCCAAACCGACGCTGGCGATGGCGGCGCGCTGATCGGCGGCCAGTTCCTTCACCATGACCTCCAGGCGGAACAGCGGGAAGAGCTTTGCGCTGACCGGGCTCACCCCGCTTGCCAGGGCCATGGCTTTCAAGGCCGGGTCACCGGCAGTCAGGCTGAACTCGAAGACTTCGGAAGCCCCCAGTTCCAGCCCGAGCGCCTGTCGATCGGCGGGGTTACTCACACCCATCCGCCCGAATGCCTCGTCCACTCCCACCCGCGACCATTCGCCGGCATAGACTTTCGCCGTCTCGGATTTCAGGATGGACAGGGACGGATCCTGCCGGCTGGCGCTCAGGATGTCGGCCATGTTGGTGACGATCCGGTTCTTGTCGTCGATCTTGAGATAAGGCATGCCGAGCACTACCACGCCTTCGTCCACTAGGCGCTTGTCGATGGCGAAGTTGCTAGCCATGACTTTCGCATTGCCCTCGCCGAGCAGGCCATCCTTGGAGATCAGCGAGCTGAACGCGCCATCCTGTTTCTTCGCATGGCATTGCTCGCAGGCCAAGGAATCGACGGAGGGACGGGTATTGTGGGAGATGAGATATTCGTTGGACTCGATGAACACCATCTGCGTGTCGGGGCTGGCATAACCCTGTTGCTTCAGGAAGGCATCGTAGCGCCGCTTGAGCTCGTGTACGGCGCCATAGACCTCGCTGTCCTTGAAGTTCTTGCTCCAAGCGGTGAACGGGAGGAATGCCCAGGTCTTGGGAAGCTCGTAGGACGCGCCGGTCACGGCATCCTTGAGTACGGCGGCGACCAGTTCACCCTTGTCGTCGTATTTCTTTTCGTAGACCGCGGACATTTCGTCGCGATTGATGACCCGGCCGCTGTTCTTGTCCTTCCAGTAATAGCGGAATTGGTAGTTGGGGTTATAGGGCACGATCTTGAGCTTGCCGTCCTCGGCCTGGCGATAACGGTAGTACACATCCAGATCCGTTTGTTCGTCGGTCGCCTTGAGATTCTTGATGTGGCAGGTCTGGCAGCCCACCGTGTCCATATGGGTCTTGGTGATCTTGGTCAATGCCTCCTGAGGATAGCCGGCGAAAAATCCACTGTTGGTCCAGCGCAGCTTGTGCACCTCCAGGATCGGTAATTGGCCGGAGGGATTCGCCTTGTGCAGGGCCTTGTCGTGACAGTATTCGCAGGATTTCGGCCCCGGCCGGTTATCGAGATCGCGGCGCATGTCGACATCGGAATGGCCCTGGGGGAAATCGTGATTGGCATTCAGGTCCACGTTGGTGTAGGACGGATTGTAGTAAATGCCCTGGGTGTGGCAGGCGCTGCAATTGTCGATCACCCGCGACTCGCCGTTATCGTCGGTGAAGGTCTTGCCCTTATGCACGTCACTCTTGGCACTTTTGACCAATAGGCCCTTACTGTCCGTGGTGGCGCGAGCAGCCTCGCCGAAGCCGAAGAAGCCGCGGCGATCCTGCTCCAGCCACCAGCCATGACACTGCCAGCAGTTGTCGTTGGCGGGAAACTTGCGCATGGGAATCTGAACCTTGCCGTTCTGGTCGAAGGCAACCCGGTTCCAATGCAGGATGGGCTTGCCAGCGGTATCCAGCTTGGGCGTCAGGCTGCCCCCGTCGGCCCGCTCGACGGTCAACAGATTCATGCCTTCCGGCGTATCCGGCTTGATGTCGATGAACTCCAGCAACGAACTGGCCATCTCGCGAAAAAAGCCCCGGGGTTTGAGTTGTTTGTTGCGGGTTTGCCACCAGGCCGTGAAGGGGTCGCTCGGCTTCGTGAACTGATGGTCCAACCCGTTCCAAACCATGTTGTCCGGGATCAGGGAGGAATAGTCCCCCAGCTTGCTGGTGGGGAAGACTTTCAGTTTGGTGTAGTCGCCATGGCACATGAGGCAATCGTTTTCCGCGACACCGCTCTTCTTCCAGTCCCACAGGTTCACCACCGTCGGCTCCCCATAGTGGTTATCGTATTCGAGCTTGTAACCACTGGCCGGCTCGCGGTTCCAGTAATCGCCGTCGAGGGCGGGGATCTTCGAAACCTCCATCTGATCATAGCGTATGCCGTGACGGTCCTTCTCGCTCCAGCCGCCGCCGGTGTGGCACTCGCCGCACAGTTGCAGGAAGCCGGCGGCGCCGAAATCGCCGACGAAACCATCCGTCCCCCCATTGTTCTTCTTCGCCAGACTGCCCGGCCCCATACAGTTGAAACCGCCGAACCAGCCGCCTGCGGTGACGTGCCCCCAGCCCCCCCGCTTCTTGCCGTAGTCGTCATCGGCTTCGTCCCGGCCCATCTCGAAATGTCCGCCGTGGCTAATGCGGTCGTAATCATGGCAACCGCTCCCGCTGCCACAGCTCGTCTTGGGACTGTAGGGCAGGCCGCTGTCGAGTACATGCTTGCCGGCCTCATCCAGCAGGGGGATGGCCGGATGCGCCACCGGCGCGTCGATTTTGTTGGATGCAGGCACGGTGTCCGCCGAAGCGATGCCGCAAACCAGTGCCGCCCATAATGCGGGGATCCCAAGTCTTAAGAAGACTGGGATCGGTGCTGTCATATTCTTCATCTGCTTTCCTCGCGCAAATTATTTTTTTTAAAGTCTGTATGAAACGGACCATCGCGCCCTTCAGGTTCCGGATGGGCTTTGCAAGTAACGCTGTGATCGGTGAGCGAAAACGATGGGGTTTCGAGGTAGCAAGTCGCAGCAAGCGACGCTGCAGCTGACTGCACGCTGCATGCCATCGTCTTGGCTAAGACTCCCGCATGGTTTTGGGAACGGCTTTGCGGTCATAGGGGCGATCCGCGAGCGCCCACGATCCTGTTATGCGCTTGATTGAAAAGGGAGCGGGAGAGCCGGTTGGAAGGAATGGAAGCGAACTCGCCTAGGCTCGACACCGGCGAACGGTTACGCTTGAGGACGACACTCCGTCAACTGACCTATTCAATGAGGGAAATGACTCGATTAGAGCGGAGCCGCCGATCGAACTGGACCCTTAACGGAGAAAAGGCGCCTGATCGCGAATGACTTTATTCGGCGTCAAAGCAGAGGATTTGTGGAGGGTTTGGGGCAGGAGAGTAGAGGGTATCGTGGGGGCGGTGTCATGGGGTATTCAACCGGTCCACCCTTATCACCTATTACAGGATGAACAGGAATTGCAGGATGAAATCCTGGCTACGCCTTGGATCAATTTTGTAAATCCTGTCCATCAATCGAGGGATGGAATAGACGTGATAGGTGGCAAGCGGATTTACCGGTTTCAGCCCTAGCCTGGATCTCAATGTTATTGAATCAAGACATTTGTTCGTCATTCCGGCAGGGACCGCCAGAATCCAGACGCTCGGGATGACTGGCGGAGTCACGCCCAATCGCAAACGGTTGCTTGAGTCGCAACCCTTCCCTGTCGACTGGATACCGGCGATCCCTGCCGATTCCCCTGTCGATCAAGCCAGGATTTCCACCGCTTCAGGATGACCGAGAAACGCCCGCGGGCTTGCAGTCAAACCATAGGCCCCCGATTGGAACACCACGATCAGGTCGCCTACCTGGGCATGTCCCAACTCCATCTTGTCCGCCAATATATCCAGGGGGGTGCAGAGCGGGCCCACCACCGAAGCGGTTTCCGGCGTTTCGGCGACGACCCGATTGCCTACCCGCACCGGGTAGTTCTTGCGAATCACCTGACCGAAATTCCCCGAGGCGGACAGATGATGATGCAACCCACCGTCGGCGACCAGGAATAGCTGCCCCCGCGAAATCTTGCGGTCGATAACCCGGCAGACATAGAGGCCTGCTTCTCCCACCAAGTAACGGCCCAATTCGATGACGAACTCGGCCTCGGGAAAATCGCGTCGGGCGTCGGGCATCAACCCTGCCAGATACTCACCGACCCGATCCAGCTCCAAGGGCCGTTCTCCGGGGAAATAGGGGATACCGAAGCCGCCGCCCAGATTGAGCAGCCGCACCGGCGCAGGTGCGACCGCCGCCAGACGCCTCGCCAATTCGAAAGTGTTTTCCTGAGCTTCCATGATGGATTCCGCGCGCAAATTCTGCGAACCGGAAAAAATATGGAAACCATGAAACGCCAGATCCAATGATTTCATGCGCGCCAGCATGGCGGGCACTCGCTCGGCATCCACCCCGAATTGCTTGGGCCCTCCTCCCATCTTCATGCCGGAACTCTTGAGTTCGAAGTCGGGGTTGACCCGCACCGCTACCTTGGGGCGCAAGCCAAGTTCGGCACCGAGTTTCGCCAGCAATTCCATTTCCCGCTCGGATTCGAGGTTGACCACGATGCCGGCCGCCGCCGCCTGCTTCAATTCCCGCTCACTCTTGCCGGGTCCGGCGAAGCTGATATGCTCCTGCGGCATGGGGGTATCCAATACGGTCTTGAGTTCCCCGCCGGACGCGACATCGAACCCATCCACCAAACCCGCCAGATGTTGGACCACCGCTGGCATGGGATTGGCCTTGATGGCGTAATGCAGATGAATCTCGGCAGGCAAAGCCGCCCGCAGTTGAGCAACGCGCTCGCTGATCAGACGGCGGTCATAGACATAGAACGGCGTCTGCCCGACCCGTTCGGCCAATCGATCCAGGGAAACGCCACCGACACGAAGCCGGTTGTCCGCAACAGGAAAAGGCAGGTCAAATGGGTGCTGATGGGTCACATTCACTCAATTTATCTCCTCGAATAGGTCCAGCAAACTTTCCGCCAGACGTTTGCGGTCGATCTTTCCATTCGGATTGCGCGGCAGCGGTTCCGCCTGGGCGATGATCCGGACGGGAACCATGAAAGCCGGTAGCTGTTTCTTGCATTCTTCCAAAATCCGCTCATCAACCGACCCATCGTGATGGGGGCCATAAGTCACCAACACCACCGCCTGACCCAGCGCCGGATGGGGAATACCGAGAGCAGCGGCTTCCGTCACCGTCTCGGTGGCGTAAATCACCTCTTCCACCTCGGTGGGGCTGACCCGGTAACCGGAGGTCTTGATCATTTCATCCCGGCGGCCGATAAAATACAAAAAACCTTCCTCATCCATCTTCACGGTATCACCCGACCAGACGGCCATTTCCGTGATAGGCAGGCCCGCCAGTTGGCCGGGAACGGGCTTGTAGCGTTCCGCGGTTTTTTCGGCATCATTCCAATACCCCAGGGCCACATGAGCCCCACGGTGCACCAGTTCCCCCGGTTCACCCGGCGAGCAAGGCATTCCATCCTCCCGCACCACCAGGATCTCGGCATTGGGAATGGCCTTGCCGATGGAATCGGGTCTGCGGTCCACTTCCTCGGGCGGGAGATAAGTCGAGCGGAACGCCTCGGTCAGTCCATACATCAGGTAAGGCTTGGTTTTAGGTAATTTGCTCCGCAGCGTGGACAGGGTCGCGGTGGGCATGGCCCCTCCGGAATTGGTGAAATAGCGCAAATGCTCGTCCACGCCCGTCGGCCAGTCGAGCTGGGCCAATTGAATCCACAAGGGCGGCACCGCAGCCAGGCCCGTGATCTTTTCCCGTTCGACGGCACGAATCACATCGCGCGGCAACAGGTAATTCATCAACACCGCGCAGCCTCCCACTCTAAATGCCGTGGTGAGCTGGGACAGACCGTAATCGAAGCTCAGCGGCAACACCGACAGGATGCGATCGTCGGATCGGTTCTCCAGGTATAGGGAGACGCTCTCCGCTCCGGCCAGCAGGTTACGATGGGACAACACGACGCCTTTGGGTTTCCCTGTGCTGCCGGAGGTGTAAAGGATGGCGGCCATGTCGGCGTCGACGACCCGGTGCGGCGAAAGCGCGGGAACCTGGGCACGATCCGACCATCTTGCGATCTGCAAACCTGCCAGAGCCTCGGCGGGCTTGTCACCCACCAGCACCACCGTGCGCAAATCGCGGCAGTGAGGCAACACGGGCCGTAGCAATTCCAGCCGTTCCGGCGAAGTCACCAGAATGCGGACATTGCAATCGAGGAGGATATGGCCCACCTGCTCGGGCTTGAGCAAGGGGTTGACCGGTACGAACACGCCACCGGCCGCCGCCGCGGCAAACAGGGCCGTGACCGTATCGATGCGTTTTTCCAGGTAGATCGCCACCCGCTCGCCACGCATCAGCCCAAGGGACAAAAGCAAACGGCTAGCCTGATCGATTTCCAAGCATAAGGACTGATAGTCCAACTCCCGCCCGGCCTCTTTCAAACCGATGGAAGCCGGCTGACGCTGTGCGGATGAAACGATCAGTTCATGCACCAAGTTGATCATGTTATGAATCCCTGACTCCAGTATTAAAATTCAGCCTGACCATCCGTTTGAGTTCCGGATGATCGGGTTTTCGCCTCGCGCGATTCGGTTCAAACCATGGGAGTGTACCAAACGATGCCGACTCGAGTCGATGGAAGCCCCGAGTCCTCTCTGAGGACTTGCCGCCCACGTGAAAGCCCGACACCCTCCCAAGGACAGATCCTGTCCGATATCCCCATACTCGATCCTGCGGACTCACGAACCTGAAGGAATCAGCTTGGACTGATGGATAATTTTGGAATGGCTCGGTTCGAAAACGAGGCATGTACATAAGGAAAGAGGTTAGCCAGCATCAATTGCATGTCACAGCAAGTGATGAATATCGCGCTTCCACTTTTCACGGCACCCAAGCGTTGATGAGAATTCAGGGATTCACGATTCAAGCAGTCCACTCGGCTCATGCTCCAAGCATAACCGTTATTTCTAAGCCAGAGATTGCCATAATCCCACAGATAGAGAAATGTCCTACCGAGACGATATTTAGGATAAACGTAAACATCAAAATCCCAAACCGCCTGACCGGCAGGTTCTGGAACGAAACAACAGCGCACCTCATCCTCGAGATAGGGCCCCGGGCAAAACCATATGCACCCTACCGGTTCGGCCTGATCGAATGCGACAAAACAGACGGCGCCTTGCCCAAAACGGGCATCGATGACTTCCTGCGGACGTGGAAACCATTCCGTCCGGTATTCCTCGGGCAAAATCTGTCGCACCGAAATACGGTTTTTCGGTGAAGGAGGGATGAATGGATCTGCAGGGACGGCCTGGGCAAGCAAATAATATTTACGCACGGTGACAGGAATGCCGAGCGACTTCAGCAAAACGACCGACACATAAAACAACCCATCACCCCAACCTAGACGGATAATGACCTCTTTGAATTTTCTGACTGTTCTTATCATAAGATCCCTAACAATGTAGGCCTGCGCTTGCCATCTCACTCTACTGAACCTTGTTTCGCTACCGCGATGGTATCGTCGAAAGTCAAAACATCAGCGCATAAACCGGAAGAACACCCTTCACGCGTGAAGCTTGGATATCCAATTCTCGGATGACCCAAATAATAACTATACCGTAGCCTTCTTGTACAATACATGAATCCAGTTTCCTTGCTTGCGCAAAAACGGCCGCTGAATCTTATCCACGAAAAACGCCAGCTTCGTCGAAATCTTTTGCAGGATATTTCTTTCTGGGGGGGGTATTAAACGATTGTTGCAATGTATGCATGGCTCCTCCTGGATGTAAGTCCCATAGGGGTTACCGGCAAAATCCATTAACATCGCAGAGACGGCATTGGTTCGGGAAACGTTGTCACACACGAATGATATTTCGCATATCTCGAACTTGGGGAATAGGCTCGCCAATCGTTTTTCATCGAAACTGTTCACATGGCCC
Organism: Methylococcaceae bacterium; assembly: GCA_028711365.1. Lineage (GTDB taxonomy): Bacteria > Pseudomonadota > Gammaproteobacteria > Methylococcales > Methylococcaceae > Methylumidiphilus. The sequence continues at coordinate 285 of JAQTSI010000192.1, read as the reverse complement.
CAAGGGGGGTTCTTCTTTCCACAAGTGTAACATGTGGTACGACCCACCCTGATATCTTGATTATATGGCACTCCGATGAGCAAATATTCTTTCGAGACACGACTCAACTCGGAGCATGCCTGGTCAAGCAATCGCGTAGGTATGTGTTCCAGCACTTCGGCACAAAACACCAAGCCGAATGAGTCGTCATCGAACTCCAGGTTGGTAATATCACCTTGAACGCACTGAATGTTCTTGTGGACGATGGATGGCTTTTCCAAATCCAAAGCGGTTACGTTTTCGTAC
>JAQTSI010000454.1 GCA_028711365.1 Methylococcaceae bacterium | reverse complement strand
TGTCGTCTTCCCGCTCGCGCAGATCGTCGGTGACATAGCTGCCGCCCACCTTTTCCAGGCTGCCGTAGTCGATCTGGCCTACCCAGTCTTCGTGCACGAAGCCGCGCAACAGATCTTCCACGACTTCAGCATGGGAGAAAATGTGCTTGTAGGACAGATCGTGCGGGGCCATTACCGCCTGCCTCAATATCAATCGAGCGAACCGAACACACCTTCCAGACTGTCGGCTTCCAGTAACCGATCGGCCCATTGTTCGCACTGATCGGTCGTGGCTTGCGACAGACGGGTTTCCGCCCAATCCGGCAAGGGACCGAATCGGCGGGTCAGTTGGCGGCGCAGCACTCTAGCTTCACCCTGCTGCATCCCTCGTTGCATGCCCTGTTGCATGCCCTGTTGCATGCCTTGTTGAATGCCTTGTTGAATGCCTTGTTGAATGCCTTGCTGCATGCCTTGTTGAAGTCCTTGTTGTTTCCACTTTTCGGTCCATTCGACGACGCGTTCTGCCAGCATGTTATCGATCTCCTGTAATTCGGTAGTTTCGGGAATTTTTTCACCGGGTATAAGGCGCTTGATGACTACCCGGTTGATCCAGACCGCCAGCGCTCGCCTCAGGCTGTCGTAACGGGGATCCCTCAGCCGTTGCGCCAACCGGGCGATGATGCGCCGCAACGCTTCCGGTTCCGGGCTGGATTCTAGCCGGATGATGTCGGCCAGCGAGTTATCGGCCTGCGCCAGCGCCTGTTCGTCCACTCTTCCCTCATCCAGCAAAAAGTAACGCTGGCGGGGACGCCAGGCGTCAAGACCGTTGGACAACGATTCGATCAATTCGGACACATCACAAACCGCCCGCCAGGGGCTTTCGCCATTGTAGATGACGACCGGAAAAACCGGCGGCAGCTTGCCCGGCGCGGTGACCTGACCGCTTTTGACCAGATCCTGATACAGCAATCCCGTGTAAACCAGGATGCGTAGCGCCATCCAGGGATCGCTGCGGCTTTGAAATTCGATGAGCAGATAGACATAGAGCCATTCGTCCTTCAACCGTACCCGCCAGATGATGTCGTCTTCCCGCTCGCGCAGATCGTCGGTGACATAGCTGCCGCCCACCTTTTCCAGGCTGCCGTAGTCGATCTGGCCTACCCAGTCTTCGTGCACGAAGCCGCGCAACAGATCTTCCACGACTTCGGCATGGGAGAAAATGTGCTTGTAGGAAACATCGTGCATGCTCAGCTCCGTTTCAGGCGATGATCCATTAAATTGAGATCGCGCGTGAAATTAGCCGCTAACCCCATCCTTCAGCTAGTGAAAGAGTTCTTCGAGAGATCCAGCATCCAGAACACGATCCGTCCAGGTTTCCAGTTCGCCGGAACCGGCCTGGTCCAATCGCCGTTCGACATCGCCCGACAACTCACCGAAACGCTTCCGCAATAAGCGTTTGAGCAGTAGGGCTTCGCCCTGTTGCAAACCTTCTTCCCTTCCTTCCTCGCGCCCCTCCTGACGGGCCTTGTCGATGGAGCCGCGCTGCAGGCGGATGAAGTCGAAGCGTTTCTCCTGCGCTTCCAACTCCGCCTCGCTCATGCCCGCCAGATTGGCGATGTCGAATGCCTGGTGGATATGTGGCTCCCGCGCCAGCGAATCGGGGATGAACTCCAGCGAACCGGCGTGTTTGACGAAATACAGCCAGCGATCCCTAGCCGTTTCCAGATCGGACTCATTCAGGGTGAACTTGGGCAATTCGATGAAGATCAGTTCGATGTCGTCGCCGTATTCGATCAACTGCTTCTTTTCCAGCAACTTGAAACGGCTGGTCAGCTCGGTGGTATCGAACAGGATAAAGTCCGTCAGGGTCAGCGCGATCACCGGATTGAGCAGGCCGTAGTCCTCGCCTTTTTGCAACTGCAGCGAATACGCCTTGGCCGCATTGTAGAGGATGCGCTGCTCGAACCCCTGCACATTCAACACCTGCATCTCGATGATGACGCGCCGACCGTCCGCCAGTCTAGCCTTGACATCCACGTAAGTATCCTTCATGCCCTTGATCAGCGGAATCGGATACGGATCGACGATGGTCAATTCCTGAATCGCCCGTTCGGGCGGATATTCCAACACGGCATTGAGAAAGTCGATCAGCAGGGGTTTGCTTTCCTCGCTGTCGAAGACTTTCTTGAAGGCAAAATCAGTCCTGACATCCAGGAATCGCATGATGGTAGTCCAAAGAAAAAGTCTTTCAGCGCCGCTGCGGCATGGGCATATAGGGATGCTGGTTCTCGCCGGTATAAATCTGCCGGGGCCTGGCGATCTTCATGCCCGGATCCTCGATCATCTCCTTCCAGTGGGCGATCCAACCCGGCAGGCGGCCCAAAGCGAACATCACGGTGAACATGTTGGTGGGTATCTTCATGGCCCGATAGATGATGCCGGAGTAGAAGTCCACGTTGGGATACAGTTTTCTTTCGATGAAGTAAGGATCGGTCAGAGCCGCCTGCTCCAAGCCCTTGGC
>JAQTSI010000191.1 GCA_028711365.1 Methylococcaceae bacterium | reverse complement strand
ACCAAGCCCCCGGCCGAACCGCCCCCCTCCCCCAGACTGATGCGGCGGGCGCCTAGGGCGAGGGCGCCGCCGTTCATGTCCAAGCTTCCGTCTATCCGGGCATCGGTGCTGGCATCGAGATCGATAGAGCCCACGGAAGACAGGGTGGCTCCGGGGTCGACGAGGATGGCCCCGGACTGGTTTTTCAAGCCGCCGCGATCCAGTTCCGCCAGGCCGCGGGAGGAAACATTCAGATAGGCGGCATCCCCCGTCAGCCGATAGACCGATGGGGATTGCAAACTGCCTGGATCTTGCGAAGCCTTGATCCTGGCCCCCTCGGCCAGGCTGATCCGATCCTTGGCGAGGAGGATGAATTCCGCACCGTTCAACTGGGCGTCCTTTTCCAGACTGACCGTGGAGGACTTGGCCTCCAGGGTGGTCACCCCATTGGCCTCATTGCGCACCCCGCCTAGGACGATGCTGCGCATGCCCAGTTGACTCAGGTTCTCGGCGATGAGATTGACCGCGCCGGAAACCGGGTCTCCGGCTTGACTTTGCGCCAGGATGGCAAGGCGCTCGGCCTCGATGTCCAGACTGCCTCCCAATCCGTCCTTGGCGGGTTCGGCAGACACCTTGCCATCCAGGCTCAATCCGTCGGTCACCGTGAAACGCATCGTACCGGCATCGCGGGGCAGGGTCGGAACCGGCAGAGACTGGTCCGTCGCGCGCTGGACATAGAACGCACTGGCCTGAGAGTCCTGATATTCCGCACGCTGACGAACCGCCTTGCCCGATTCCACCGCAAAACCGCTCCAGCGGGCATCGTGGATGGGGGTATCGGCGACATTGCGGTATCCGGCCACGATGGAAGCACCGTCGGCTCGGGTCAGTTGTTGCCCGGGAGACAGATCGGTGGTTCCCGATTCCGGCGTCACCAGGAAAGCTCCCGGCAAGAGCGCGTAATGGGCCGGCAACAGCCGATAATTGCCGGCGCGAAGGCCTCCGCCGCCGGAAAGATAAATGCTATCGCCCGCTTTCAGGCCGGAATCCGGTGATTCCAAAGGATCATAGGGAGCGGTGGAGCCTTTGAAATCGGGCAACACTGCATAGCTTTGGCGGTATTTCAAACTGCCGTCGAGGAATTTCGGATCGGAGGGATTCAATAGATCGGCCGAACCGCCGGGGCCCGGAACGAATTCGAACGCGTAAAGATCGCCTCCACCCGAGGTATCCACCACCGAATCCTTGGCCAGGTCGAGATTCTTCCCTTCCAGTACCAATTTCTTCCCGGGCGGCGCGCTGAACACCAAATTCTGCCCACCCAGAGGATAGATCCAGTCCAATCCGCCCTGGGTTCTGCCGAACGGGATGATCACGTCCTTGGCCGAATTGGAGGTCAGACTGCCGGCGCTCAGTTGCAGGCTGTCGGAAGCTTTCAAAACCAAAGTTCCCAGTGGCGCTTCGACCACACCCCCTTGCGTGATATTGGCGGCCTCCAGGGTCAGTTTTCCGCCCGCCGACAAAGCCGCTGTGGTCTCTGCGGTTTGTGCGGGCTTGATATTCAACTGCCCGCCTAGCGCGGCAATGCGAAAATCGCTCAAGGTAGTCGGATAGATCCGGCTCGCCTGCAAGCTGAGATCGCCGGAAATCAGGAATTCACCGAGGAAATCGCGCTGCAACTGGCTATTGCGCTGACCGATCAGGCGCAGATCGCCCGAACTGGCCAGATCCGCCTGGCCGAAGCCTTGCAGGGCGGTGGTACCCAGCAAATCGAGGGTTCCCGCCTTCACCTTCAAAACCCCGCTGCCGGCCAGCGATGAAGCATCGCCGGGGCGCGATTGGGTCGAACCCAGCCCCACATAGGCCGATTCCAGCGATGCCGTTCCCCCCGAAGCTCCGGGATGGAAAGCGATCGATCGGGCATCCAGGACGATGCCCTGCTGGGTATGCAGGTTCACAGTGCCATCGAAGGCGATGCCATCGACGGTGCGCAGTTTCAGTATCCCGAATCCGCCCTGCCCGACGGGGTCAGCCGTCAAAGCCGCCTGGCCGTAATATTCGGGCGCCACCGCCTGCCCTGGCGCCAGGGAGGGGGAGGTTCCTGACATCGACTGGGTCAACGGGATGAGGCTTTCGACCCGGGGGAAAGGGATTTGACTCGGCGAAAGCTGATCGGGTTCGGCACGAGTCCTAGGATCGAGTTCCAGCGAAAGTGTGCCGCCGGCTGCCCCACTCCCCTCGCCTGCCTTGCCCTGCAAGGCACCTTGCAACTGAATGCCCTCGGCGGCCCGCAACTCGATCATCCCACCGTCGGAAGGGATGAGTTGGGGCGAGATCAGCTTGGCGCCGGAGGCATTGGCCGAAGTGATGTCGAGAACGGCCTGGGTGCCGGACACGTCGATGAGCGATCCGGGTTGGGCGATGATGAAACCGCGGTCGGCATGCAGGCTGACCTGCCCGCCGGACAGCACCTCGCCGGTTCGATTGCCCCGGGCGTCGCTTTGCACGAGGGCCACGCCTTTGGCATTCAATTGCGCATCCTGCCCGAGCCAGATTCCCTGATTGGCGAGAAAGCCGGGATCGGCACCGGCCGGCGGAGTAACTGAGATGCTGATCTGGCCGGCCGGGGTATCGAGGATGCCGTCCACCCGCACGCTGCTATCCGAAGACAAATTCAAGACGCCGCCGGCGCGGGTGGAGAGGATGGCGCCCTTCTCGATGTTCACCGCCGCGCCTTCTGCGCCCTGCCCGACTTTCTGCGCCAATGCGAGGGACAGTTGTCCGGCGGGGCGGATCGACTCCGGCAACAGCTCGACATGGCTGAATTGGTGAATGTCGCTTCCGCTGGTACGCTCCGTGTAACCGACATCGAGCACGCGGTTTTCGACCGAGACGTCGATATGGGTCCCCGCGCTGACGGTCAGCCCGCTCTGATTGGAAGTCAGGGAATAATTCGAAAAACCGCCGCGGCCAAATAAGTCCGCCGCCACCACCAAAGGATCATGTCCGCTGGGCGAGGAAACCGAGCTTGCGCCCGCACCGACCAGGATGCTATCGGATGTCAGGGAGAGCGATCCCCCCTTGCCGCCGCTCAAGGCATAGCCTTGCAACTCGCCGCCGAGCGAGACATCCGAACCGCCGAGCAGGGCGGCTTCCAATTGAATGTCGCCGGCATTTCCGGCGACGACGACTCCATTGCTCTGCCACCGTCCGCCGCCGCTCACGTCGACGAGGCTGCCCGCTTTCAGCCTCACATCGCCCTGGGCACTCAGCGTCGCCTTACCGCCGTCGATCCAGATCGGGCCGGTATCGGCTGAAGTTACCCCCGCGGGGAGATCGTTGACCCAGGCGCCGCTGACATCGATCCTCGCCTGTGATCCCAACTCGATGGCGCCGGAGAAAACGCCCTGGGTGGAACTGGTCAGTTTGGTCGCCAGCTTGACATTCCCGGAGTGGGCCAGAATCTCCCCATTCATCGCGACCTCCCCGCCGGTGAGCGAGAGACTGCCGCCCGAGGGCATCGGCAGACTTTCCCCACTTTCGACTTCCACCTTCCCCGCCGTGGCGATATCGACTTTCAAGAGATCGGAACGGCGCAGTTGACCCTCGGTCAGAATCAGCGCCGACGGACGATCGGGCGTGGCGAGATCCTTGGGAAACGGATCCTCCTCGCCGATGGAACGCGCGCTCGCCGAGGAGCGGAAAATCACCGCCTGGGTGCTATTCGGGGTACGCGCCAGATCGATGCTCAGGCTGCCTGCCGATGCCTGTAATTTGGGCTCACGCTGGTAAGCGCCGTTTTTGACGCTGCCGTTGATCTCACCGTCCAGGGCCAAAGCATTGGCTTTGAGAGTGAATTTGCCGGCGGATTTGCCATCGACATACCCCGACTCGAACTTGCCGGGCCCGGTCGTCTGGACTATCCCATCGTATTTCACATTGGGATCGGCATTGCCGATGTCGACGAGTTGCCGGTCGTGAACCAATTCGGTGGTTTTGATGTAACCGGGCCGGTAAACCACCGAACCGCCAGCAAAATTCAGCAGGGCACCGGGGCGGATGACGGCATCCCCCTCCGAAACCAGATCGAGAATCCCCCCTAAGGTGCTGCGTTCCCGAACCGTGCGCTCGATGCGATCCAACGCGCCTTGGATATCCGCGATCGGCGTTCCCTTGCGAATATCCACATTGATCTTCTGGCCATACAGGACGCCGTTGCGCTGCAGGGGCGCATCCCGCAACTCGTTGCTGCGCAGTTCCACGCTCAGGACATTGCGCTCCATGGGCAGGCTGACTTTATCGATCCCGGACACGTCGACGATCGCGCCCTGATCGATGTAGATGCGGCTGTCATTCTCGACATTGGGCTGTCCGGGCTGATCCGGGGTTTCGGTGGCGGTCATCTCCACCCGTCCGGACAGGGAGCGCAGTTTCGCGCCTTTTTCCAGCACCACGTTCTTGCCCATGAGCTCGACATAGGAAGGGTCCTGGGCCTGGCCATCCACCGCGGTATCGGCATCCTTCAGGTCGGGACTCGCCTCGGTCAGACTGCCCTGTCCCAGTTTCACCTTCGCTTTCAAACCGAGTCCATCGCCGGCATCGGCCGTTCGAGTGGTTTTTTTCGCCACCAGGGCCCAATTGTCGCCGTCCCGCAGCACGGTCGCGCCTTCTCGCGCCAACAAGCGCACCGAACCGTTGGCGCGCACCGATGTGGTGGCCGAAACCCGGCCATTCTGGTTGACGGCAAAGCCCATCAGGGTGACATTGCCACGCTCGGCCAGGATCCTGCCCAGGTTTTGCACCTCGCCGCCGGAACCGACCTCCACCATCAGGCCGCGAAACGGAGAATCGCTGCCTGCCTCTTGCAGATAGACCTTGTCGGAAGCGGCGACCAACAGGATTTGCCCGTCCGGAGCGCTCAACTCGCCCTGGTTCATCACCTTCGGTGCGGCGGCGATGATCCTTCCCGACTTGTCCACCGTCACCTTGGCGCCCGGCTCGAAATCGATGCTGATCTTCTGTTTTTTCCCATTGGCGTCGAGCACGAAGTTCCCCTCCGCGTCGCGCAGGTATACCTGGCCGTCGCCGACCAGGGCGGGCCGCCCATCCTGGCCGATGACCTTGGTGAGGCCGCGCTGGAAGGTGTCGTCGCGGATATCCAGGGTGCTGGCCACCAGGGTGTTGACATTGACCTGGGAATCCTTGCCGAATACGAAACCGTTCTGGTTGATCAGGTAAACCTGGCCGTTGGCCTTGATCTGCCCCATGATCTTGCTGGGATCGCTCTGGGCGATACGGTTCAGGGCGATGGCCTGGGCCGAAGGCTGGGCGAAGCGGACCATGTTGCCCTTGCCGATGTTGAAGCTCTGCCAATTGAGGGTGGCTCGGGCGACTTGCTGATTGATCGTCAGAGTATTGGCGACGGAGGTATCCAGGCTCGCTTGCCCCGGTGGAGCGAAATTCGCTTTCGGCACCGGCAACTCTCCGGCGACGGCGTCGCAAGCCCCCGCCAGGACCACCCCGGTCAGGGCGCCGCGGATGCTCACCACCCGGGGTTTGAGTCTGACCCGGGGAGGGAGGATGGAGCCAGTGGAATTCGGTGCGCGATGCCGTGCCATGGATATTTCCATCAAAACTCGTAGGCCATTCGGAAATCGAGGCGCTGGGCGCCGACCTTGACGTAGTCGGTCGCGGTGAAGGGATAGGCCCAATCGAAATCGGCCAGGAGATGTTGGAACATCTGCATGCGAAAACCCAGTCCGGCGCTGAGCAAGTCGTACCGGGTGGGGGTGCCGAGCAATGGCTTATTGATCCAGAGCCTGGCGGCGTCGCCGAAAGCCAGGAAGCGCAACTGGTTCAACCCCTCGTGCAGATATTTGCCCAGATCGGGGCTGTACAATTCCAAGGAACCATTGACGCCATCGTCCCCCAGTCGCTCGGTCTCATGATAGCCGCGCACGGTCTGCCATCCGCCCGCACCGAATTGCTCGTTGCTGATCAAGGGGGAATCGGCGATCTGGCCGGAAAGCCTGGCTTGCAGAATGAAATCGGCCGGCAAGACCTGGCGATGTTTGAGATCCCCGCTCAAAGCGAAGTAGTTCGCACGGGAGCCTGCCCGTTTGTTTTCGAACTGCTTGGGATCGTTGCCCAGGCCACGGAAGGAAAAATCGGTTTCCACATTGAAGGTCGTCGCCGAACCATCGCCATAATTGAAACCGCCACTATAGGCCAGATTGAATGGGGCATAGGTGATCGGCGTGTTCTGGGTATCGCTGCCCAGCAGATGGTGTCCCCGCGGAGTGTGTCCTGGTAGATTCACCGACTGATCGAAATCCTTGTAGTCCCAGCCGAAAGTGAAACTGTGATTGAAACGCTTGCTACCGGGAAGCGACTTGATCAGGCGCAGTCCGTAGATATCGCCCGAGCCCACCACCGTCATCGAGCCTGTGGTGCTGATGTTGCTGTTCGAATCCAGACCGATGCCATAAAGAACCAGGCGCACGCCCAAAGAATCGATCGGCATGACATAGGTTCCCGCCCATACTTCCACATTGGCGGGGTTTTCCGGAGAGATTTGGTATTGTAAAGAAGCACTATGGAAACGCTGCCAGAGATTGTCATAACGCAACATGCCGGTCAGTCGCAGACGCGAGGTCCCGTAACTGTTGCGGCCATTGATCTCGACGGCGCCATGCAGCGGCAATTCATCCTTCACCGTCAGATCCACCTCCACCGTACCCGGTGTTCGCCCAGCCCGCAGGATAGGGGAAACCGACCGGTCGGCGCTCTGTCCCGCCAATTGGCCGAGCTCTTCCTGGGCCTTCGGCAGATACAGGGGTTTGCCCTCGGCCAAGGCCGGGACTCGTTCCTTGATTTTACCCAGCGAAAAATAATGTGAACCGCTGACTTTCAGGCGATCGATCTTGCCCTCACTGACTTTGAGCACCACCACTCCCTCTCGCACATCCTGCTCGGGTATGTCCACCAGGGCCGCTGGATAGCCGGCGTCGTGGTAAGCGGTTTCCAGTGCGGAGCGCGCCTGTTCCACGTTTTCGATGCTCTTGCCAGGACCCAGGAAACCATAGACGGTTTTCTCGATCACCCGGGTTTCCAGGACGGTGGAGCCCTCGACCCGATATTCCCAGATGTCGAAACGCGGCGCTTCCCCTCCGGACTTGTCAGCTTGCGCCAGGGCCGAAACCGGATTCAGCTCCAACAAGATAAAACTAAGCGCAATCGCCTGGGAACGGTCGAAGCGTACCGGCTTAATCTCTTTCTGCATTAATGCTTCGTGACTGATTGGCTACGACAGGCCGCTGACGGGCGACTTGACGCAACGGAGTAGGAAGCGGGCGGTTTCAGCCCACCTTGGCGAAATCACACCCAGGTACGAACGGCTCGCCCGAACAATATCCGGCGACATCCTTAGATATTTCCGTATTATATCAGCGGCGGCAGGGCCATAGCCTGGATCAGGGTTACAGTTTTGTAACGATGACATGGCGGCTTTGTTACAAAGACCCTGGGGCTATATTCTTCCCGGGCAGACAGTTTCGTCTACGGGTCGGTCGGCCTTGCGCCGATCGACCCGGAATTTTACAACGATTACTTGGCCTTGACGGTGACGTTCGCTGAGTCACACACCGTGACCGCCGGCGTCACCACCCGCTTGACGACTTTCCTCGGCACGGTGACACAGGCTTTGAGCACTCCACCCTGCATCAGTTGCGCCTTGCTGAGGAATTTGTAACTGAAGCTTCCCAGGCTGTTGCGGACACTCCTGATGACTCCAAACTTCACTCCATCCTTGGAGAACTTGAAGCTGACCGGCAGCTTGCCATCCACATTCGACTTCCAACTGAGGATCTGGGCCTGCTTCAGCGTCCATACACCGGGAACGTTCAGCAACTTGATGTGCGGAATCGTGCCCCAGCTCGCATTCACCGTGACGGAGGCGCTCGAGCTATCCTGGCCATCGGAGACGGTCAGCGAGAACCCATAGCCGCCTTCATCGTTGGGAGTAAAGCTGGGATGGGCGGTGTGATCGCCATTCAGCGTCACGACAGGACCTGCAGTCTGTTTCCAGCCATAGGTCAAGGACGAAGGGCCGTTGTCGGGATCGGAGCTCTTGCTGCCGTCCAGTATCACCACCACGCCGGTATTGACGTTCTGATTGGCGCCGGCATTGGCGACCGGGGGCTGGTTGACCACGGTGATCTGCACGCTGGCAGGGCTGCTATCCCCCGCCCCGTCGTTGACCGTCAGGCTGAAGACATAAACTCCGGCCGCCGTGGGGGTAAAGCTAGGCTTGGCGGTGGTGCCACCGGCCAATGTGACGGCAGGACCTGAAACCTGTTTCCAACTGTAAGTCAAAGGCGAAGGGCCGTTGTCGGGATCGGCGCTCCTGCTGCCATCCAATGCCACCTTGACGCCGCTCGATACCGATTGAGCCGAGCCGGCATCCGCTTTGGGCAGGGCGTTGATGCCGCCGATGGGATTGCCACTGGCGCTGAAACTGAGCTGTCCGGAAGCGCTCAACGTCCAGGTTCCCAGCTTCACCACCTGCTTGCCCTTGTCATCTCCGGTGAAATTATTGACGAAATAAAACTCCAGAGGCTGGCCCAAGGTCCCGGTGGTATTGCCATTCACCGCACCGGCCATGGAGGAATTCCAGTCGGTGCCATCGAAATAGCCCAGATCCCCGGGTGAAAAACTGGCGGACAGATTCACGGCGGCCAGACTGGGCTCGAAAGGAATGGGAGCATTCAGATCGAACACATAGACCTGGATTTTCTGCCTGACTCCGTCGATGGCGGTGAAGGTGGGGATAAACAACTTGCCGCCTTCACTCGAGGTCGCCACATAGCCCCAGCTGGTGAGATTGCTTTGATCGGGCTTGAGGGAAGAAAACGCCGCCAGATTGTACACGATTCCGGGTTTACCCAGAAATGCGGCGAAATTGGGATCCTGACTCAAATCGAACTGGCCGGCGGGGTTTTGCAGGAATTGCACCATGCCGATCCCTAAATCCTTGTAATAGGATTTCTGGGCCTGCTCATCGAATACCGCGATGAATAGCTCGGAAGGATCCCCCCGGGTGCCATCGTTGATGGCGGCGAAGACCGGGTGGGCAGCCCCCAGGATAGCACCCAGCAATAGGTGTTTTTTCATGTGTTTGATCATAGGTTCGGCTGCCTCCCATTGGCGCTATCGTCGACCTGCGGGATGCGGCAATTGTCCAGATTGAGGCCACCGGGGGCATGGGTATAAGGTGTGATCGGATTGGCCGGATCGAAAGGATGAACGACCGGATAACCCTGCGGACTCACCGCCAAATAGGCGCCGGTCCCCCATTTATGGCCGATGGCAGCATTGAGTTGCCCGAAGATGGTCGGCGAAGTGGCGTCCTTGGCGATCTTCTGGATGATGACTAATTGGTCGCCGGTCGGCTGCGGATCGGCCTTGCGCCAAAGATAGGCGGCTTCGGAGAAATATAGATAATGTCCGGCGGCGGCCTGCTGTATCGTCGGGGCATAACCGTCGATCTTGATATAGCGATAGTTTTTCGAGAGGTTGGTGTTTCGTTCGGTGGTCAACATGCCGATGGCCCAGCCCTTGGCGCCCGGCAAAGGATTGGTTTTGGAATTGTTGGTTCCGTCGTTTAAATC
>JAQTSI010000453.1 GCA_028711365.1 Methylococcaceae bacterium | reverse complement strand
CGGCGCACCCTGATAGCCGACGACCGGCTTCCCACCTACGCACTGGGGCCGAGAATGCTGGAAGCATGGCTGGAGCGCGGCACATTGGCCGGATGTCCGGATGCGGAGCAAGCCAGCGCTAGGATCGAGGTTTGGTCCTACGAACCCAAATATCTTGGCGACAATGAATCGGTGGATCCGCTTTCGCTTTATCTTAGCCTGCGATACAGCGGTGACGAGCGCATCCAGCAGCAACTCGAACGACTTATCCAAGGGGTCATATGGTAAGAGGACTCGATCTTTTCCGGGAACGATTCCGCGAATACGAGGGGGCATTTGTTCTTATCGGCGGAGCCGCCTGTCATGAATGGCTGGCCGGGCTCGGCGCGGAGTTTCGTCCCACCAAAGACCTCGACATCGTGTTGATCGTCGAGATGGTAAGGTCGCCCTTCGTAGCCGCACTCCGTTCTTTCATCGACGAAGGTATGTATGAGAGCAAGGAGAAGACGGAAGGAGCGCCTGTCCTCTATCGTTTCGCCAAGCCGGGGAATTCCGAATTCCCTTTCATGCTGGAATTCTTCAGCCGCAAGCCGGACGAGATTCATTTAGGCGAAGGGCAAGAGATCGTCCCGATTCCGGCAGGCACGGATCACCACAGCCTCTCGGCCATCTTGATGGACGAAGCCTACTATGCATTGATCCGCGAACATCAAGTCATTCGCGAGGGATTACCCTTCGCCGATGCCACGGCCCTCATCCCGCTCAAAGCACGAGCTTGGGCCGACCTGTCGAAACGCAAGATAGCCGGGGAGCAAATTGATTCTAGGAACGTCACCAAGCACAGGAACGACGTGTTCCGCCTTGCCGCAACGCTTCCCGGCGAGCCTGCTCCTGAGCTTCCTGCCTCCATTCTTGCGGACTTGAGTGCCTTCCTTGCCGCATTCCCTGAAAACTCTCCCGATTGGACAGGCATCCAAGATTCTTTGAAAAATACGATCTCTGCTGGTCTTCCTCCTGCCATTCTACGCTCGGCGATCCAGATATTTTTCCGCTGCTGACTCGACTATAAAGATGAAGTTTGCGGCACCACAGCGGTTTGTTGGCGGAAACTTCGCTTGGGTGGACTCGAACCGGAAATTTCCGAAAAAACGGCGGTACTGGGCCATCAGGCGACCAAGAATTATCTTAGTTGCTTCGTCCTCACGGCTTTCTGGAGCAATATCGCCGTCAACTCTCGGCATTTCGATGGGGACATCTCAGCGAGGCTTGCGCTGCTTGGATGAGCAGACGTATCGGCCCGTGGAGCGTGCCCCTGCGGCGTCGGTACATACAAAGTCTTCGTATTGAAATTGCATCATGACATGACACACTTTCAATCATGATCGAAAGAATGTTCACCTCCTTGTTGCGGGAAATGCTGGCGACGTTTCCCGTCGTGGCTGTCGTGGGTTCGCGTCAGGTGGGGAAATCCACTCTCATCCAGCAGCCAGTCATCGGTCGGGACCGGCGTTACCTGACTCTGGACGACGTGAGCTTGTATTCGGTGGCGCAGGAAGACCCTAAAGGCTTTTTGGCGTCCGACATGGCGCTGAGTATTGATGAGGTTCAACTGGCTCCAGGACTGCTTCGAGAGATCAAGCTGCAGGTTGATCGGGATCGCGAGGCGGGGCGCTATCTGTTGACCGGTTCAGCCGATCTCGATCATTGCGCGGATATTTCCTCCGTGCTGGCCGGCCGGGTGGGAATCCTGAGGCTGCCGCCAATCACCATGTCTGAAGAGTATCAGGCGACAGGCTGGCGGGAGTGGATGGGGACGACCAGCGTAAAAGCTCTGGACAGCTCCTTCGCCGGAAGGCGGTATGAGCGCCTGCCCATGGAGCGTATTCTGTCGGGAGGCTATCCGGACAGTTTGCTGGCGGCAACGCCCCGGCAGCGCATGTTGTGGATGGATTCTTTCCGAACCACCTACCTGGAGCGGGATCTTCGCCGAATTTCCGACATCGGAAATTTGGGCGAATTTGTTCGCCTGATGAACCTCAGCGCGGCGGCCACCGGCAGCCTGCTCAATCAGGCGCATCTGGCACGCGATGCCGGTATGAGCCCGGCAACAGCCGGACGGCATTTTTCCATTTTGGAGGCGAGTTTTCTAGTCACACGGGTGCCGCCTTTTTTCGCCAATATAGGCAAACGGATGGTCAAGGCCCCGAAACTCTACTGGAACGATGTGGGCTTGGCCTCGCACCTTTGCGGCATTTCGTCGATTGATGTTCTCCGGGGAAGCTTGATGCTCGGGCGTCTGGTGGAAACGCTTCTCATGATGGAAATTCAGGCATTGCTTCCACTGGCCGACGAACCGGCGCGGCTTTTCCATGTTCGCACCCACGATGGTTTGGAAGTGGATGGCCTCTTGGAAATCGGTCAGCGACATTTGCCGCTGGAAATCAAAGCCTCCCAGACTGTCACGGCTTCCGATGCGGCCCCCATCGAGCGCTGGATCGCTCTCAACCCCAAACATGGTCCAGGCATCGTGATCTAGAT
>JAQTSI010000190.1 GCA_028711365.1 Methylococcaceae bacterium | reverse complement strand
ACCGGCCCGTCCCCTGGTCGCCATCGTCGGCGGTTCCAAGGTTTCCACCAAACTGACGGTGCTGGAATCCTTGTCCGAGAAGGTCGATCAATTGGTGGTCGGCGGCGGCATCGCCAATACCTTCCTCAAGGCGGTCGGCAAGAACATCGGCAAGTCCTTGTGCGAGGACGATCTGGTCCCTACCGCCAAGACCCTGCTCGAGAAGATGGCCGCCCGCGGCGCGACCATTCCCATCGCTTGCGACGTGGTGGTCGGCAAACGATTCGATCCCGATGAGCCCGCCGTGTTGAAGGATGCCGACGAGGTGGACGACGACGAGATGATCTTCGACATCGGCCCGAAATCCGCCCAGGAATTGGCCGACATCATCATGAAGGCCGGCACCGTGGTCTGGAACGGCCCGGTGGGCGTGTTCGAGTTCGACCAGTTCGGCGCAGGCACCCGAACCATCGCCAGGGCCATCGCCGAGACTGCCGCCTTCACCCTGGCCGGCGGCGGCGACACCATCGCGGCGATCCAGAAATACGACATCTACGACCGAATCTCCTATATCTCCACCGCCGGTGGCGCCTTTCTGGAATACCTGGAAGGCAAGGTGCTGCCCGCCGTGGCCATCCTGGAAGAGCGGGCCAAGGGCTGATACTCCCTCTCCCGGCGGGCAATCGGCACAAGTTTTCGCGTTCCTTCCTGTTTGAAAAGAAACGCGAAGACGGTTTTGCCTCTTCGCGTTTTTAATTATTCTTGGCTCGCCTTTTTGGCAGGCTATGCGGCATTGAACGAGTCTCTTTGGGAGAACTGGCATGGCCTGGCAAGCTTCATTTCCATTGATTACCGAACAAGAGTATCTGGCAGGCGAGTTGGTCAGCGAGATCAAGCATGAATATATCGGCGGCGTGGCCTATGCGATGGCTGGGGCGAGCGCCAACCATGGTCGGATAGTCGCCAACCTGGTGGCCAAGCTCCATCCCCATTTGGCAAATACTCCTTGCGAGCTGTTCTCTTCGGATATGAAAGTTAAAGCGGGCAAGGGTTTTTTCTATCCTGACGTGATAGTGGATTGTCACAATGAAAGCGGCGATGTGTATTACACCGAATCGCCCATCATCATCGTCGAGGTATTGTCAAAATCCACCCGCAAAACCGACAAAGCCTTGAAGCGCCTATCCTACCAAGCCATTCCAAGCCTGCAGGAATATGTGTTGATCGAGCAGGATTTTGTCGAGGTGGAAATCTGCCGGCGAGCCAGTCACTGGCAATCCGAGTATTACTTCCTGGGCGATGAAACCTATTTCGCCTCGATCGATTTGACGGTGCCGGTGGAGGAGATCTATGCCCGGGTGGCGAATGAGGACATGGCGGAATTCCTCAAACTCAAGGCGCAAGCCGAAAACCTTTGATGGTGCGCGTGATGGTGCGCGCCCTACCGAACTTTAATCTACGGAAAGCCTAAGCGCGAAGGCGGGCGGTTCCGCCCATTCGCGTTTTTATGGCTTGGGATTCCCTCGCGCTCAGCCGGCCATGAAACTCCACTGGATTTCCAATCCCGGCAACACCTCCACGGCGGTGGCACCTTGGGTTTCCTCGATCAGGGCGGGGGTGAAAACACCGTTTTCCAGACGATAGCGGGTCAGGACACGGTCGGCGGGGTGGACCAGCCAGTATGCGCGGACGCCATGGCGTTCATAGAGCGCCTTCTTCTGCACATGGTCGCGGCTGGCCGTGGAGGGGGACAAGACCTCGATGATCCAGTCCGGCGCGCTTCGGCAGCCTCGATCGTCGAGCTTCGCGTCATCGCAAACCACCATGATGTCCGGTTGTACCACGGTTTGGGTTTCATCGTCGGCTTCATCTTTCTCCGGCAGACGCAAGTCGAAAGGCGCGATATAGACTTGACAGGGTTTGCCTTCCAGGAAGTTGGCGATCTGGCGGAATATTTCGCCCGCCACGGTTTGATGGATGCGGTTTGGAGCGGGGCTCATGGCGTAAGCCTCGCCGTCGATGATTTCCCATCGTTCTTCTTCCGGCCATTGCCGGTAATCGGCGTAGGTGAAATGTTGCCGGGATTGTGAGGCGAGTTTCATGTTTAGTCTCCATAGGGTTTTGCGTGAATGAGCATAGCGCCGGGTCTTGGCGTAGGCAACAAGCTCTCGCTTGCGCCGGGTCTAGGGAAGCCCGCTTTTTGCTCGCAACGACTGTACAGAAAGCCCGCCATGGGGTAAAAAGAAACTGTTAAATCTTATCGTTTGTTTTTCTGAAGTTTTTTGAAGAGGTTTTAGCCATTATGGCAAGAGTTACCGTAGAAGATTGTCTGGATAAGGTCGACAACCGCTTCCAGCTCGTGTTGCTGGGCTCCAAACGGGCGCGCCAATTGGCCCGCCATCCGGATGATGCCAAACTGCCTTGGACCAATGACAAACCCACGGTGCTGGCCTTGCGTGAAATCGCCGCCGGTTTGATCACCCGCGAGTATTTGAAGGAAGGTCCCAAGCACGACCGTTACCAGGTCGAGCGTCCCGTCTTCAAGGTCCGCCATGATGATGGGGATCTGGATGACGACGACCTGGAATAAGGACCTTGGGCGGGGCTTCCATCATGGGCGCAGACAAAGGCGCAGCCGAGGGTTCGCTGATCCGGGGCGAGCCGTCCGATGCTCACCTGGCGGCGGCCTGTCTGTCGGGGCTGGAATCGCTCCCCCAAGAGCCAGTGGAATCGCCGCAGGAAAAACTGACCCGGCGGTTGACCGAAATGCTTGCCGAGTACCTCGATCAGGGCCAGGTGGAGGACATCCGGCGGGCTTATTGTCTGGCGGAAAAGGCCCATGAGGGACAATTAAGGGTCAGCGGTGAGCCGTATATTTGCCATCCCATTTCCGTCGCCATCATCCTTGCCGGCATGAGGATGGACGCCAGGGGCGTCATGGCCGGATTGCTCCATGACGTCATCGAGGACAGCGATATCGGCAAGGACCACCTGGCCGAGGAATTCGGCGAGGAAGTCGCGCAACTGGTGGATGGGGTCAGCAAGCTGACCCAACTGGATTGCAAGTCTCGCGCGGAGGCTCAGGCGCAAAATGTGCGCAAGATGGTCATGGCCATGGTCAAGGATCTGCGGGTCATCATGGTCAAACTCGCCGATCGTCTGCACAACATGCGCACTTTGGGCGTCATGGCCCCGAATCGGCGCCGCCGTATCGCCCGGGAAACCTTGGATATCTATGCTCCCATCGCCAACCGGCTGGGGATGAACGAATTGAAGCTGGAATTGGAGGATCTGGGATTCTCCGCCTACCATCCCCTGCGCTACCAGGTGCTCAAGCGCGAAGTGAGAAATGCGCGCGGCAATCGCAAGGAGGTGGTGGCGACCATCGAGGCCGGCATCAACAAACGTTTGCAGGAATGCGGCCTGGGCAATACCCTGGTGATTGGCAGGGAAAAGCATTTGTTCAGCCTATATCAGAAGATGCGCGCCAAGCGCTTGTCTTTCAGCGAGGTCTTCGACGTCTACGCCTTCCGCATCGTCACCGACCAGGTGGACGAGTGCTACCGCGCCCTGGGCGTGGCGCACAACCTCTACAAGCCGGTGCCGGGTCGATTCAAGGACTATATCGCCGTACCCAAAGCGAACGGCTATCAATCCCTGCATACCACCCTGGTCGGGCCCTACGGCCTGCCGGTGGAGATCCAGATCCGCACCCGGGCCATGCATCACATGGCCGAATGCGGCATCGCCGCCCATTGGCTGTACAAGTCCGAAAGCGATCAGGTGTCCAACTCGCAGACCCGCGCCCATGAGTGGCTCCGAGACTTGCTGGAAATCCAGAAGAATGCCGGCGATTCCATGGAGTTCCTGGACAATCTCAAGGTGGATCTGTTCCAGCACGAGGTCTATGTGCTCACGCCCAAGGGCAAGATCGTCAAGCTGCCACGCGGGGCCACCATCGTCGATTTCGCCTACGCCGTGCATACCGATGTGGGTAATGCCTGCGTGTCCGCTCGCGTCGACCGCGTGTTATCGCCCTTGCAAACCCAGTTGGTGAACGGGCAGACGGTGGAGATCATCACCGCACCCTGGGCCAGGCCGAATCCGCTCTGGCTCAATTTCGTCGTCACCGCCAAGGCGCGGGCGGCGATTCGCGGTTATCTGCGCAATTTCAAGAAACAGGAAGCCGTCAACCTGGGGCGCAAACTGCTGGAAAAGGAACTGGGGGCGAGGGGCATCCGCCTCGAGGAAATCGCCGATTCGCGCATGAACGAATTGCTCAAGGCCCTGGAATCCCCTTCCCGCGATGCCTTGCTGGAAGACATCGGCATGGGTAACCGCTTGCCTTTCCTGGTGGTCCGGCTGCTGTTGCAGGAAGAGATCAAGCCGCAGGGCAGGCCCCCGGAGACGGGCGATAGGGCGGCGCGCACGCCGCTCATCATCAAAGGCGCGGAAGGCATGGTGGTGAACCTGGCCAAATGTTGCCGCCCCATACCGGGCGATCCCATCGTCGGTTTCTTCAACCCTGGCAAGGGCATCGTGGTGCATCTGAGCGAATGCAAGAACGTCATCGAATTGCGCAAGCGGCAGTTTACCGGGCTAGATGTGGAATGGGATCGGCAGGTGAGCGGCGATTTCTCGGTGGAAATCCGCCTGGAACTGCTGAACAAGCTGGGCACCCTGGCCAAGGTGGCGTCCACCATTTCCAAGCTGCGCGCCAACATCGAAAATGTACAGATCACCAATCAAGACAGCGAGCTTTCCACCGACATCATCACCCTGGGGGTGCAGGATCGTGTCCATCTGGCCAAGGTCATGCTCGAGCTGAGAAAATTGCCGGTGGTGGTGAAAATCTCCCGTGTTAAATCCGAACCGAGAAAAAGAAAACATGACAAGACAAATTATTCAGACTGATAAGGCCCCCAAAGCCATCGGAACTTATTCCCAGGCAGTGAGAGTAGGCAATACGGTTTACCTGTCAGGGCAGATCCCTCTCGATCCCGCCACCATGAATCTGGTGGAAGATGGCATGGACGCGCAGATCCGCCGCGTGTTCGACAACTTGAGCGCGGTGGCCGAGGCCGCCGGAGGCTCGTTGAACGATATCGTCAAGCTCAACATCTTCCTCACCGACCTGGCGCATTTTCCCAGGGTCAACGAGATCATGGCGACTTATTTCGCCGAGCCCTATCCGGCCCGCGCCGCCATCGGCGTTGCTTCCCTGCCGCGGGGGGCGGGGGTGGAAATGGACGCGGTCATGACCCTCACGGAATAACTTTCCATCCTGATGTCTCTTCCATGTCCTGTGCCCTGGCTTTGGACAGCCTGAAACTTGCCTCCTTCAAGGGCGTCGGGGAGAGGACCCTGGACCGGCTGGATAAGCTGGGTCTACACAGCGTCCAGGATCTGCTGTTCCATCTTCCCATCCGCTATGAAGACCGCACTTTCCTCACTCCCTTGGGGCGGCTTCGACCCGGCGATCACGCTTTGGTGGAAGGCCGGGTGGAACTGGCCGAAATCCCCCCCAAAGGCCGTCGGTCCCTGGTTTGTCGCATCGCCGACGGCACCGGATTTCTCTATCTGCGATTTTTTCATTTTACCGCTGATCAACTGTCCCGCCTGAATCCGGGCACCTGGCTGCGCTGCTATGGCGAAGCCCGCGACGGTTATTACGGTGTGGAAATGGTCCATCCGGATTATCAGCATATCGCCGAAACCGAGTCCGGTCACATCGACAAGAGTCTGACCCCGGTCTATCCTCTGACCGAAGGCCTGCATCAGAAAACCCTGCGCAAGCTGGTGGATGGCGCTTTGGATTCCTGCACCGGGGATAAGCTGGTGGACTGGATCCCCGTCGAGCATTTGGAGGCGATGGGATTTCCCCCCCTGTACGAGGCTCTGCGTCTGTTGCACAAGCCGCCCGCCGGGGTAGGCCTGGACAGCTTGAGGCAAGCCCAGCAAAGGCTGGCTTTCGAGGAATTGCTGGCCCATCATCTCAGTTTGAGCCGCTTTCGCGAGCGCATGAGAAAACAAGCCGCCCCGCTGTTGCGCTTGCCGGAGGCGCAATCCAAGCAGTTTCGCAAAACCCTGCCGTTCGATCTGACCGGCGCGCAACAGCGGGTGATCGAAGAGATCGCCGCCGATCTCGCCAGGCTCAAGCCGATGATGCGGCTGGTGCAGGGCGATGTGGGCTCTGGCAAGACCGTGGTGGCGGCCTGGGCGGCGCTGGCGGCTTTGGCCTCGGATTGCCAGGTCGCCGTCATGGCCCCCACCGAATTGCTGGCGGAGCAGCATTACCGCAGTTTCAGCCAGTGGCTGGAGCCCTTGGGCGTCCAGCTCGCTTACCTGGCCAGCAAGCACAAGGGGCAGGTGCGCAGGGAGACCCTGGAAGCCATCGCCGAAGGCCGGGCGGGCGCGGTGCTGGGCACCCATGCCTTGTTCCAGGAACAGGTGAAATTCCAGCGCCTGGGATTGGTGGTCATCGACGAACAACACCGCTTCGGCGTCCACCAGCGCCTGGCCTTGCGGGAAAAGGGCATGCAGGATGGGCTCTACCCCCATCAGCTCATCATGACCGCCACCCCCATTCCCCGCACCCTGGCCATGCTCGGTTATGCCGATCTGGATGTTTCCATCATCGACGAACTGCCGCCGGGGCGGACGCCGGTGAAGACCTCGGTGATCCCCGCCACGCGCAGGCCCGAGCTCATCGACCGCATCGCCGAATGGGTGAAGGGCGAAAGGCAGGTCTATTGGGTCTGTACCCTCATCGAGGAATCCGAAGTACTGGAATGCGAGGCGGCGCAAAACACCGCCACCGCCCTGGCGCAGGCCCTGCCGGGGGTGCGGGTGGAACTGGTGCATGGGCGCATGAAGCCGGCCGAAAAGGAGGCCGTCATGGCATCGTTCAAAGCCGGAGCGGTGGATCTGCTGGTGGCCACCACGGTCATCGAGGTGGGCGTGGATGTGCCCAATGCCGGATTGATGGTGATCGAAAACCCCGAGCGCTTAGGGCTGGCCCAGTTGCACCAATTGCGTGGCCGGGTGGGGCGCGGTCCCGGTGAGAGCCATTGCGTGCTGATGTACCAGCCGCCGTTATCCGCCGGCGCGAAAGAAAGGCTGGGGATATTGCGGGAAACCAGCGATGGCTTCATCATTGCAGAGAAGGATCTGGAACTGCGGGGGCCGGGAGAGTTCCTGGGCGTACGGCAGACCGGCCAAGTCCAGTTCCGCATCGCCGATCTCTCCCGCGACGGCGGGATGCTGGATCGCGTCAAATGCGTCGCCGAAAACCTGCTGCGCGATCACCCCGACCATGTGGAGCCCCTGCTGCGGCGCTGGCTGGCCGATTCGGGGCGGTATGCGGAGGTTTGAATATGTGCAGGCGGTGAAAAGACGGAGAGGGTGCTAGAGTTGATGGGACTGGAAGCCCATGCTTGCCAGTGGGTCCGGGACGCACCGGCTTGAAAATCGCGGCGAATTTTATCGTCGGCGCAGATCCTCGTCGCGTCACTTGAAGTCATGTCTGTCAGAGCAATCAGGAGTTCGCCATGAACACCGCCCGCAAATACAAATTCGATTGGAGCTTGCTTGGTGATATCGATCTGGGGCGCCCCAATCTGGGGCGCAATGCCCGGCTCGAGGTTTACCGTCTCATGCAATTCTGTTTCCGTGACCAGATGGAGCAACGTTTTGGCACTGCACAAACCGATGAAATTTTTTACGAAGCCGGCAAACTCGCCGGGGGCGAATTTTATGCGCATGTCATTGGCGCCGTTTCCGATTTTCACGAGTTTGTGAAGCGCTTGCAAGAGGTCCTGAAAGAACTGGGCGTCGGCATCCTGCGCGTCGAGCAAGCCGATCTCGCCAACGGCAAATTCGTCATCACCGTCTCGGAAGATTTGGACTGCTCCGGCTTGCCGGAACTCGACTATGAAATCTGCAAATATGATGAAGGCTTCATCGCCGCCTTGATGGAAAGTTTTACCGGCAAGCGATTCGTCGTCAAGGAAGTGGATTGCTGGTGTACGGGGGATCGCACTTGCCGCTTCACGGCCAACGTCGTCGACTGAAGGGGCAGACGGGGCTGATACGCCCGCTCATTCCCGTCTCAGGCGCGCTGTATGGACTCAAAAGACTTTGACGAACTTTCCCATGCGCTGGATCTCATGGAACAAGCCTGGTCGAAGGGGATCGCCGAACCCTGCCGTTTGGCCGGCGACAAGCAGGAGCGCTTGCAGAAGCTATTGGCGGACATGCATCAGGTTCAAGCATTTGCCATGGCGGTTGCCAATGGCGATTTGTCCCACTCGCTGAAGCTCAAGGGCTTTACCGCCGGCAGTCTGAAAACGCTGCAAGCCAATTTGCGCCATCTGACCTGGCAAACGAAAATGGTCGCGGAAGGGGATCTGACCCAGCGCGTGGACTTCATGGGGGAATTCGCCGAATCCTTCAATTCGATGGTGCAGAATTTGGCGGATGCGCGCGAACAACTGGAACGGGCCAATACTCTGCTCATCGAAGAAATCAATGAACGCAAACGCGCCGAAGAACGACTGCGGCAAGCGAATGAGCGCTTGCAGACGCAGTTGCGCGAAAACGAAGCATTGCGCGACCAGTTGCGCGAACAAGCCATCCATGACCCGCTGACGAATTTATTCAATCGGCGCTATCTGCAAGAAATGCTGGCGCGCGAATTGGCAAGCGCCGCGCGCGATCATCACTCCGTCAGTGTGTTGATGCTGGACATCGATCATTTCAAACGCTTGAACGATACCTACGGGCATCAGGCGGGTGATCTCGTGCTGGTGGCGCTAGGCGAATTGCTCAGTCTGCAAACCCGGCACGCCGATGTCGCTTGCCGCTATGGCGGCGAGGAATTTGTCGTCGTGATGCCCGGCGCAATGCTGGCTTTTGCCGCTCAGCGCGGCGAACAATTGCGCCAACGATTCGAGGCCTTGCGGGTGCCCTACGCCGAAACCGAATTACGCGCCACGTTGTCGTTGGGTGTGGCGGCCTTTCCGCAACATGGCGAAAGCGGCGATCAGGTTTTACGCGCCGCAGACCACGCGCTCTATGCCGCCAAAGCCAGCGGGCGCAATCGCGTATGCGCCGCCGAGGATGAGTTTGCCGGCCCGGAGGGTTTCCATTCGGCTCCATCGACGAACTGAGCCGCGCGCTCAGGCTTCTCGGGTTACAATGATCAGGCTTTGCCGCGGCTCATTGACTCTCGCGGTATCACTTCGCCTCGAATTCAGCAGGGGCCCATTCAATATCGGACAACCGGCTTGCATCTACGCAGTCTACTTTTTCAGCGCGAGCCCGCCTGGCAGGCGGAGCGCCTGATCGTCGCCCCTTTCGCCATTCGTCCCTGGCTTTTTGAAACCGGCTCGCTGACTACCCGCCTGCGGAGACTGGCGGGACCGGGGGTCGGCGTCCACCTCTTGGGGCAGGGAAGGAACAAACCGTTCGCCGGAGAATATGCCTCCCTGGAATTGCCGGTGGGGAGACGCGCCTTGGTGAGGGAGGTCGTGCTGCACTGCGAAGGCAGGCCGCTGGTGCTGGCGCGCACGGTGATTCCGCCGCGTACCCTGCGTGGCCGGCATCGGGGGTTGGCGCATTTGGGCGAGCGCCCACTGGGAGAAGTGTTGTTCGCATTGAGGGGATTGCAACGGCAAAGCCTCGAATTGGCCCGGATCGAGCCTGCGGGATGGAGGCCTAGCATCGCCGGGGAATATGGCATAACCGAATCGGTC
>JAQTSI010000452.1 GCA_028711365.1 Methylococcaceae bacterium | reverse complement strand
CGCTCTTCCGATCTACGTGGTAAGGGGTTTTCACAAGGCGGTCGCCCTTTACCGCGACGTGGTAAGGGGTTTTCACAAGGCGATCGCCCTTTACCGCGACGTGGTAAGGGGTTTTCACGAGGCGGTCACCGGTGATCACATAGTGGGAACCGATTTTCAACACTTGCGAACCGGAGGTCACAAGAAGAAAACCGGTGTCAGGATGCCGCTACGCTGCGTAAATGAAAGACGATAGCGGTTTTGCCGCTTCGGGACCCACACCCGACCAACGATGAGGAACGCGAACTGTCCGATGATCAGCCAAATAACCGAATGCGCGTCGGCCTGGGGTTCGAGCGGGAGTGGAGAGAGATTTCGGCGGGCTGAAAAACCTGCTAATCGGGAGTGTAGGGTTTGAGCATTGCGCTCCCGTGTTTTCACTTTCTGCCGATTCGGTCTACAATTTCGTCCATCGCAACACAGAGCAGACAACCCACGTGAATTACCAGCGGATCATCGGCTTGGCCCTAGGGCTTATCTTTGCGGGACAAACCGTAGCCCAGGTATCGATTCCTGAAACCGACGGGTCGATGAAGCCTTTGGTCAATCAAAACCTGGAAGCCGGGTTGAACGGCAGCAAGGAGAACCGGACGGTACTACTGCGCGAATGGTTGCAACAGCGCAAACAGGCGCGCAAGCAAGGCGGAGCCGAAGGCAACCGATTGGCTTATCGCCAGCCGATTCGACGCGAGTTCGCTCCTGTCGGCGTGGAATCTCATCGCGAAGCGAGCGAACCTCGCGCCATCCTCCATATCGGGCGCGGGGCGGATGGCCGCATCCACCATCGTTATGTCTTCAATGACGAAGGACCCGATCAATTGCAAGTGTACTCGGGCTCGGGTTATGCCCCCGCGGAGACTTTCGAGGATGCGACAAAACCCGCCGGCGAAAGAGCCGCGAATCGAAACCCGGCCCGGCACACGAGAATCGCTGGATTATCCGCGCAAGCTTCGCCTCACTCTCGAAGGCGCTGAAAGCATTAACCGCCCTTCAATCGGGCCAGCCGTTCGCTCAACGACCCGCCGCCGCTGACGGCGGGTTTTCCCTCGGCCACGGCCATCGCCTCTTCGAGTAGACGGTTTTTCGGCAATTCCTGGGGACTCAGCACTTCGACGCGCAGTTTCGCGGCATTGGCCGCCTCGCGTTGTTTATCGGCCGCGCGGTTCATGGCATCGATCGCGGTCGAAAACCCGGAACCCTTGGACTTGATCCCGGCCAGGCGTTTGACGCGGTCTTCGGCTTGCTCGGCCCGTTCCTTTTCCCGTTCGGCCTTTTCCATCGCCTGTTTGGCCTGCTTGGCCATATCGCGCAAATGGCGCAATTCGTCGGCAATCTCCCTGGCGCTGCTTTCCAGCTCATCCAGGATCTGCTTCGCCTCGACGGCCTCGCGCTCCTCGCGCTCCACATCCGGGGCGGAATCCTCCAGGAGTTTCAGGATCTGATCCAATGCCGCCTGGATTTCCGCATTCGCCGGATCGGATTTCAAGTCGCCGTCCAGCTTCTCCGCCGCTTTCAGCCGGCGCTCGTGCAGGGTTCGGGCCGCGGTGGCCTCGGCCTGCTCGCGCTCGAAATCGGTGCGCGCCGAAGCGGCTTCCAGCGAAAGCTCCTTGAGTTTGGATTCCAACTCCCCGATACCCGCTTCCGTCATCCCTTCAGGATCGATGGAAGCCAGAAGCTCGGCGGCTTTCTCTCCGGTTTGCTGCAATTTTGCCTGGGTAAAGAATCGAAAAATGCTCACGCTGTTCTCCTCTGTCAGTGATTAAGCCGGTAAAATTTGGGCCGGATCGATGATGACGCCGACGAAATAGCTCAATTGCCTGTCATTGGCGAGCCAAATCCAAAGAAACTCCTCGCTCGTCTCGTCAATCCGGCGGACGAAGACCCGCAATAAAACCTGGTCGTTGCGGCCTGCCTTGCTATTCCAGGCTTCGGCCAGCAGCGGATCGGAATAATGGCCATAAACCGTTTCGGAAGTTCCGGTGTTGATCGAATATTCCGCAAGGGAAAGGAAATCCGGTTCCTCGCCCTGATGCGGGGCTTCGGCCACCAGGCGCAGCAGAAACAACAGTTCGGCAGGTCCATCCTCGATCAGCATGAAGCGACCGCCATCCTCGCCTTCCAGCCGCCAAAAATACAATTCGCTCGAGGATTCCAGCAGGCGGATCTTTCCCATCTCTTTGACCTGTTGCACTCTCTTGGGTCCTTCGAAAACTTCGCTTCCCACGACGTGGACGGCCAAGGTCGGGTCGAATCGAACTTCCTCGCCGATCCGGCTATTCTGTAATAAATGTTCGAGCTTCATTTATGTCCCTCCATGCTGGAACGAACGCCCTGCAAAGCGAGCAGAATATTGTCGAAAGCCGGCAAGTGCTCCTTTTGCCAAGCCTCGTTGACGATCAGGATGGTTTCGACCGCAAAACCGTCTACCCACTTGGAATGCGCCAAGGACTTGAAACGCTTGCCGGAAATCGACACCGGCAAATAGGCAATTTCCGCCAT
>JAQTSI010000189.1 GCA_028711365.1 Methylococcaceae bacterium | reverse complement strand
GTAGCCGCCGTGTTGAGCCCCCGAACGTTGAGACCTTCCTTCATGATCGTGCCGGCCCCGAGGAATCCAACCCCGGAAACCACATAAGCCACCACATGATAGGCGCCTGTGGCTCCGCCCAGCCGATTCGCGATGTCCACGAAGGCCGCCGCGCCCACGGCGACCAGCGTGTTGGTGCGCAGTCCCGCGGTGCGCTGCCGGTATTGACGTTCAAAACCCACCATCGCACCCAGCAGGAAGGCCGTCGCCAGGCTCACGCTGGAATCGAGCAGGGAGGTGATATTGATGTTTTGGATCGCCTGCAAGGAAAGGAAATGGGATTTCCATGCCTGGAGGTCGATTTGCGCATTCATCATCGCCAGCACACCCAATCCCGCGAACAGAATGGCGGCGATCGCATGGATGAGGCGGACGGGAAGACGGTGGGCGAGCTTGTCGCCCAAGAAGACGACGGGAACGTTGGCGATCATCATGCCCAGCGTGGTGCCTACGACGACACGGCTCAAGGCGTCATATTGCGCCGCCAAGGCGACGGTGGCGATCTGGGTCTTATCGCCCATCTCGGCCAGAAAGAAGGCGATGGCCGTCGCGCCGAACACGCCGAACACGCCGAAGCGAGCATAATTCGAGTCGGATTCGTCGTATTGGTCAGGAATCAGCGTCCAAACCGCCATGCCGATGAACGACAGACCCAGTACCCAACTGAGCGTGTCTTGGCCCAGAAGCTGGGTAATCCAGGTTCCGATGACTGCGGCGAAGGTATGGTTGGCTGCCGTGGCGATCAGGATGCCCAGGATGATGGGCCAGGGGCGGCGGAACCGCGCCGCCAGAAGAAGGGAAAGGAGCTGGGTTTTGTCGCCGATTTCGGCGAGCGCAACAATCCCGGTGGAGACGAGGATCGGTTCCAAATTCCAGATGGCCTGCATGTTCTCGTCGCCTCAAGGCTATGATCGATTCGAATACCGGTAAACCCGCATCAGGAAGAACTGGGTTCCGAAGATCAGATTGGCCATCAGCAGGTGCAGCGGCTGAATGAAGGCGGGGAACCCTAAGCGGTCGAGGCTGACGCCGGTGAGGATGGCGGTGACGATGAGTCCGAGCAGGACCCTGGCGAAATGGAACAACGGATTGTCATGGCGGATGTGGCGGTAAACCTGCCAGCCCAGCCAGAGATTGGTGAACAGGATGAGGGAAGAAAACGAGCGATGGACATAGAAGACGAGGGGAAAACTCTCCCGCCACAGGCTGCGGTCGCCGCCCTCGCCATGCACGAGTTGCTGGAAGATCAAAGGGTCCATGGCCTGGCGGATTTGGGTGCCCATGGCGATCTGCAGCACCGTCATCCCCAGGGCGGCTAGCAGCACGGTATTGAAACGCCGCGGTAAAGCGCGGGCGTCGATGGCGGCGAAGTTCTGCTTTTGCGACCGGGCCAGCCCCAGGATCAGCAGGCAGACGATGAGGAAGGCCATGAGCATGTGGGCGGTGATCATCCACGGGCGCAGATTGCTCGCCACCACCGCCGAACCCAGCCAGCCCTGGAAGCCTATGCACAGGAACACCGCCAGCGACAGCCGGAACACGGCGGGATCGGACCTTCGAAAATGGCGGGAATTCCACAGGGTCAGCAATACCAGGACGCCGGCACTGGCGCCGATCAGGCGGTTGCCATACTCGGTCCAGGTTTTGATCGGATTGAAACGAGTGTCGGCATAGCCTCGCTGGGCGTAGATCTCGTGGTAATTCGAAGGGAGTTGGGATTCCTCGGTGGGCGGTATCCAGCGGCCGAAGCATTTGGGCCAGTCCGGGCAGCCCATGCCGGCGCCGGAGGCGCGGACCACGCCGCCGGCGAGGATGACGAAATAGATGGCGCACAGGGTCATCACGCCGATGCGCAGGAAACGGGCGTTGAGAATTGCGGGATCGATCATGGCGTTTTTGGTAACTGAAGCGGGAGGCGCATAGCATATCACCCGCCCCTGCGACAGACTCCTGGAATTTCAACAGCGCGGCGGCGCGAACCCTTTGCGGTTCGACGGAAAGATCACGCCATTGACATCGTTTGGATGGGCGCCATTCCTTACCTCGCTTTGGGGGCTGCGGGTGAAGAGGATAGGTCCTTTTCGCCGATTATTTCCTCAATGACGCGGGAGGGGCATCCACCCAAACGAAGCCTTCCCGGTTCGGCATCTTCAGCCGGGGCAGGGTGTCGGCGTTCATTTCGGTGGTTTCGCCGATGAGGCCGTTGAGGTGCAAAAGATACGCCGTCACCGCATAGAGTGGGTCATTGCCGAGCGAACCCGGAGCGTCGGGCGGCATGGAACGGCGTATGAAATCGAACAGGGTGGTGGTGTAGGGCCAATAGTTGCCGATGGTTTTATCCGGATGGGGATCGGTCAGGCCATGTTTCGCACCGGCCAGTTCTTCGGCGCTGCCGCCTTCGCCCTTGACGCCGTGGCAGGCGGCGCAATGCCGGTCATAAACCGCCTTGCCTTCGGCGGCGGTTCCTCGTCCTGAAGGCAGGCCCTTGCCATCGGGGAAGACATTCAGACTCCAGGCGGCGATGTCCTGTGGGCTG
Source organism: Methylococcaceae bacterium (assembly GCA_028711365.1). GTDB lineage: Bacteria > Pseudomonadota > Gammaproteobacteria > Methylococcales > Methylococcaceae > Methylumidiphilus. The sequence continues at coordinate 7,227 of JAQTSI010000189.1, read as the reverse complement.
GCGGGTGTCCCCAGTCTGGGGCCTTCGGGCGCCGCCCAACACGCCGTGGGGAAGAGGAGGGTGATGGCTGCCGGATAGAACAGTGAGGACAGAGGTTTATTCATGGTTGTTCACCTTGGTAATCAGTTTTTCTCGTTCCCACGCGCTGCGTGGGAACGCAGGCGGCCCGCGGCGCGGGCCGGGGGGTTCCCACGGAGCCCGTGGGAACCAGAAGCCAGAAGCGCGCAGGGACCAGAAGTCAAAGCCAATCCATATAAACGGGAATCAACCCCGGTAGACCGGCATAATTCCTGGCGCTGGAATATCTCCAATGGGTCGGGTCATCGACATAACCCCGCTTGACGGGGTTTTGATGGATATATTCCAGCTTCTGTCGCAATATCTGCTCGTTTTGGATCATCTCCGGGTGCGAGCCTTCCTCCCATAACTGATAATCCCGATCCCGTTTATGCGCCTTACGGAAAAAGGCGAGTTGTTTCAATAAGCGTTCGGCGCCGCATGCCTTCAAATAGTCGATCAATTGGCGAGCCGTGAAGGATTTGAACCGCGGCAATTCCTCGCGCAAACTCTCGGCTTGAACGACCAAGTGGAGATGGTTCTCCAGGATCACGTAGCCATACACTCGCCAATTCGCCTGTTTTTGCCGGTAGTCGAGCGCATCAAGGACGATGGTCACGGTTTGCGGGCGGGTGAAAAGCGGTATCCAGTTCAACACCGTGCAGGTCACAAAATGTGGGGCTTTATCGTCGAAAATACGGTAGCGGCTGCGTCCCATGGGCTTTACGTCCTCTCGTTCCCATGGAGCCCGTGGGAACGCATGGCGGCCCGCGGCGCGGGCCGGCCGGAGGTTCCCACGGAGCCCGTGGGAACCAGAAAAGCTAGTAAAAACTCAGGCATACACATGGCGCAGGCTGCCGTCGGGCTCCACGCCCCAGGCGACCTGGGCATTGTAATGGAAATAGCCGTTGCGTCCGCGCTCGGCGATCAGTTGGTTCCGCTCGGGTTGCACATAACCGGTTTCATCCGTGGCCCGGCTTTTCAATACCATGGCCGATCCGTCCCAGCGCCAGGGGATGCGGAAGCGGGTGAAAGACTTGGACAGCACCGGTTCCTGCAGTTGCGCTTCGCCCCAACTCTTGCCTCCGTCGGCGGAGACTTCCACCTGCTTGATCTTGCCGCGGCCACTCCAGGCCAGCCCCGAGATTTGATAAAGCCCGGTCCCCTGCAAACGGTGACCGGGCGAAGGGTGGGTGATGACCGATTTGGCCTCCATGATGAAAGTAAACTGCCTCGCCTTGCCGTCGGCTTGCAGTTCGGTGTACTTGGCGGTCTCGTTGCGGGCCATCACCGGTTGGTCGGCGGCTTCCAACCGGCGCAACCATTTCACCTGGGTCACCCCTTCCCAACCGGGCAACAACAGGCGCAGCGGATAGCCATTTTCCGGGCGCAGCGGCTCGCCGTTCTGATAAAGAGCCAACAGGGCGTCATCCAAAGCTTTTTCCACCGGGATGCTGACATTCATGGCGGCGGCATCCGCGCCCTCGGCGATGAGCCAATGCGCTTCGGTTTTCAGCCCGGCCTCCTCCAGCAGCACGGACAAGGGAACCCCGGTCCATTCGCTGCACGAAACCAGACCGTGCAGGTTGCCCAGCGCCGCCTGGGTGGGTTCCTCGTGCCAGCCGACACTGCTATTGCCGCCGCACTCGATGAAACCCACGCGGGAAACCATCGGGTAACGGTGCAATTGGTCCAGGTTCAGAAAGATCGGGTTGCGTACCAGGCCATGGACGAGCAAGCGATGCTGTGCCGGATCGATGGACGGTACGCCGTTGTGATGGCGCTCGAAATGCAGCCCTGATGGCGTGATCGTTCCGGCCAACTGCTGCAGCGGTGTCCAGGAGACGCCGTTGCCCGGCATGGCAGGGTTATTGGAAATCCAGCGAATGATCGCTTTTTCGTGCGGGCTGGGTTGGCCGTAATGGCTGAAAGTATCCCCCGCTTTGTTCATCCAGGCCGCCCGCTCCAGATCGCCGGCCAAAGCCTCCTTGCCGACCAGGGCGGCCGTGCCGAATGCCAGGCCACGCTGCAGGAACAGGCGCCGATCCAGAAGGCCGCCGCCAGCCGACGGGGGCGAGTCTTCGGAAAGGGAAAAAGGCTTTTGGATCATGGATTTCTCCTTATGGCGAGAAAGGCGATCGGCAATAGATGTCACTTAATCGTAAGCATCCCGTAACGTGCAGTATATGTCATTGTAACGCCGTTGGAATTGCTCTTCCAACGACGGGGGAATGCCTCCCCAGCCGTTGCTAATGCGGTAGTCACCTTTTCATAACTGCGGCAAAGGATGACGAAATCCCCTTTTTTTATCGGCTTCTTTTCCGCCACCGTCTCACGGACGGCGAGCCGATCTCGCGAGAATCACACACCGGAAACCGCGATACGCCGCGGCGCTTGTCTTCGCTCCATCCCTGTTGCATCATCTTCCGGCGTATCGATCTCAATCAGGAGAGGAATGACCATGATGAGAGGCTGGATTGGAGTATTGCCGAAGACGCTATTTTTGCTGCAATTATTCTCCTTAGGGATAGGGACGAGTTTCACGGTCGAAGCACAGGAAGTCATCGTCAGTTCCGACGTGCAGGAGCGCAACCTTCCCCAACCCGCCTTGCGCGCCGTTTTCGGCATGCGCATGCTCGAATGGTCGAATGGCAAGTCGATCAAAGTCTACGTATTGCCGAACGATCATCCCCTTCATACCGAATTCACCAAGAAATTTCTCAATATGCTTCCCCACCAGTTGAAACGCGCGTGGGATCTATTGGTTTTTTCCGGAACCGGCCAAGCGCCTACGGAAGTCTCCTCGCCCAAGGAAATGCTGGAAAAGGTCGGTTCGACGCCGGGTGCCATCGGTTATCTGCCAGAAAATTATCCCATCAAAGGAGAAGCCAATGAAAAAGTCCATGTTCTGGAAGTCCGCTAGGCAAACGCGGTGGGGGATGGCAATCGCGACGCTGCTTGCCCTAGGCGGATTTTCGCCGGCAGGGGCCATCGAATTGGCCGATAATCTTCAACTCCATGGTTTTGCCAGTCAGGCGCTGATCGTAACCGACAGCAACCGGTTTTTCGGCTCCGGCAACACCAGCCTCGATTTCAGGGAACTGGGGCTCAACCTGTCCTGGCGCCCTCTGACCAATCTCAGGTTTTCGGCGCAAGGCACCTCGCGCTGGGCAGGACATACCGATACCGGGGAACCGCGACTGGATTTCGGCTTCATGGACTTCACGTTTCTTTCCGATCCTGCCTATCGATTGGGGGTGAGGGGCGGGCGGGTGCGAAACCCCATCGGCTTGTATAATTTGACGCGCGATGTGGCCAATACCCGCCCCAGTATCTTCCTGCCGCAATCCATCTATTTCGATAGCACCCGCAATACGTACATGTCCGTGGATGGGGGGCAATTCTACGGAGAATATCGCTCCGGAATCGGCGATTTTTTTCTCGACTTCAATGGCGGGTATGCCATCCTGGATGAGGAGACGCTCAAAACCCTGAAGGAACAGGCGCCCCTCTATGTCGGACGCTTGCTGTACGAGTATGATGGCGGGCGTATTCGTCTGGGGGTGACGCTCATCGACGTCACCGGCGATTCGGCGGTTAAATTGTTTCCGAAGGGCCGGATCAACATCAATGCTTACATCTTTTCCGCCCAATACAATGCCGAGCGCTGGAGCCTGACCTCGGAATGGATACCCAATGCGGTGGGTAAGGCCAAGGGATTTACCCCTTTTGTGGCCGATTCGACGGTGAATGGAACCAGCTATTATCTGCAAGGTACCTACAAGATCACCCCGGAATGGGAGGCGCTGTTGCGCTATGACGTCTATATCGGCGATAAGAGTGACGAGAACGGCAAGCGCTATGCCGCGTCCACCGGTGGGGCCGCTCATAGCAAGTTTGCCGAGGACATGACGGTGGGTTTGGGATGGACTGTGACCAAGGATTTCCTGCTGCGGGCCGAATATCACCATATCAATGGCTCAGCCTGGGTGCCCGCGCTCGACAATCCCAACCCGGCGGACATCAAACAACACTGGAACCTGTTTGCCCTGCAAGCTTCCTACGCTTTCTAAGCGTTTGAGGAGCCAGGAATTTAGGCCCTGCCATGATGAACAAAAAGGCCGCAGATTCCCCGCCACGACGTTTTTTCAGCCTCAAGTGGCGAGCGTTGCTGGTGTTGAGTCTGCTGCTCCTGGTCATCAATGGCCTGACTTCGCTATCGTTCTACCGAAACTTGCTGCAACAGTTTGAAGAGGAACGGCAGACGGTGCATGCCAAACAGACCAAGGAACTGGAAGTGCTGACCCGACAAGCCCCCGAGCGCTTGTCGGCTCTCGCCGATCTCATTCCCTCCCTGGATGGGATGAGTGACTCGTTGGCCAGTGGCAAAACCAGGGCCATCACCCAAACCTTTGCCCAACACTGGGATGCTTTGCAGGTGAATGCCGCCATCGACATCGCCCAACTCTATGCCCGCAGCGGCCAGTTATTGCAGGGATGGAAAGCCGAGACCCTGCGGGAGCCCGACCTCAGCCTGATTCAAACTTATGTGGACCAGGTCAACCAGACCGAGAGGCCGCAGATTTTCCTGGATTGCATTCATGGGTGCGTGCAGTACGCCGTCTCGCCCCTGTTGGTCAAGGGCACGAGTACCGGCGTGGTGGTGTTGGGCAGCACCTTGGCGGGCCTGATCGTGAGCTTCAAGGAAGTCTCGGGTTCCGATATCGGCATACTGGATATCGCCAAAGACGATCAGGGGCAAACCGCGCCCGGTGAGCGGAGGATTTACAATTGGGGGGTACGGGTCTCGGCCCTGACCGGGCTGGAAGCCAATCTCCCCCTGTTGCAGTCGCTGGCGGTACAGACCCCTTCCCTGGATCAAATCTCAGCCGGCATACGGATCGGCTTCGATGGCCGCAGCTATGAAATCAAGCTGATCAAGACCCAGCAATTCGCCATTCAGGGCGGCGCTTATCTGGTTTTGATCGACGACATCAGCCAAGCCACGGCTCAGATCCGCCAGGCGATTCGGCAAAGCGTCATTTTTAGCACTATCGGTCTGCTGCTTTCCGAACTGGCGTTATTGGCGATCCTGTGGGCGCCTTTGTCGCGCTTGCGAACCACGGTCGCCGCTTTGCCCTTGCTGGCGCAGAATGCTTTCGAACAGGTGCGCAGGATAGTCGGTACCCGACGCCGTCGGGGCCGGTTCCTGGACGAGTTCGATGTCCTCGGCGAGACCATCGTCAGCGTCTCGCACCAGCTCGAACGCTTGCAGACCGCGGTGGAGCAGCGCAAGGGAGAGTTGACGGAGGCCAACGATTTGCTGGAAAAGGAGTTGATCGAGCGCAATCGGGCGGAACGGGCTTTGCACGATAGCGAGGAAACGTTCCGAGTCATGAGCGCCGCCGCTCAGGACGCCATCATCATGATGGATCATGCGGGGAAAATCGCCTATTGGAATGCCGAGGCGGAAAATATCTTCGGCTATGCCCCGCAGGAGGTATTGGGGCAGGAAGGACACTTTTTACTGGCGCCATCACGTTATCATCAGGCTTATCAAGCCGGCTATGCAGAATTCGAGCGATCGGGGCAAGGGCCGGTGATCGGCAAGATCCTCGAACTCGAGGCCGTGCGAAAAGATGGCACCGAATTTCCCATCGAGCTTTCGGTGTCGGCGACCCGGCTCAAGGGGCAATGGGTCGCCATCGGGATTCTTCGCGACATCACCGAACGCAAGCGGGCGGAAGAACAAATCCACAAGCTGAACGAAGAACTCGAAGCCAAGGTCCAGGAGCGCACCCGGCAGTTGCTGGAAGCCCAGGACGAGCTGGTGCGCAAGGAGAAACTGGCGGTGTTGGGCCAAGTGGCGGGCAGCGTGGGCCACGAACTGCGCAATCCCCTGGGAGTGATGAGCAATGCGGTCTATTTTCTGAAAATGGTGCTGACGGATGCGGACGCCATCGTCAAGGAATATCTGGATATCATCGGCAATGAAATCACCGGTTCCGAACGTATCGTCTCCGATCTGCTGGATTCGGTGCGCACCAAGCCGCCCCGCCCCCAACGCGTGCAAGTGCGGGACCTCATCGCCGAAAGTCTGGAAAAATGCACGATTCCAGAGCGTATCCAGGTCCGCCTGGACATCCCCGATGGCCTGCCGCCGATCCAGGTGGACCCGATGCAGATGCAGCAGGTTTTGCGCAATCTCATCAGCAATGGGATGGAAGCCATCGCGGAGACGGGAACCCTGGAGATCCTGGCGGATCGGGAAGGCGAGGCGGATCAGGTGCGAATCCGTGTGAAGGATAGCGGCATCGGCATCGAGGCCGAGCAACTGAAGAAGCTGTTCCAGCCCTTGTTCACCACCAAAGCGCGAGGCATAGGGCTGGGATTGGTGGTGGTGAAGAATCTGACCGAGGCCAATGGCGGAAGGGTGGAGGTGGAGAGTGAACCCGGCAAGGGAACTGCCTTTGCCATAATATTGCCGATTGCCCAATGATCTGCAAAAGGGTGGAGGGATGAAAATACTGGTAGTGGATGATGATCAAAGGATGGTGAAGACCACCTGCGATATCCTGCGCATCAAGGGTTTCGAGACGGTGGCGGCTTTTTCGGGCGAGGAAGCCCTGGAAAAACTGGAGCAGGACCCGCCGGACTGCGTCCTGATGGACATCAAGATGCCGGGCATCAGCGGGGTGGAAACCTTGAAGCGGATGAAAGCGAAACGTCCCCATCTCCCCGTGGTTCTCGCCAGCGCCTACTCCACCGGAAGTCAGGTGGAAGAAGCCCGGCATCATGGCGCTTATGCCATTTTGACCAAACCCATCGATTTTCAGATGATTCTGACTTTTCTGGCAGCGCTACACGAAGAAGAAAGCATCCTGGTGGTGGATGACGATCCCATTTTCTGCAGAACGCTGAAGGATGTGTTGGCGCTGCGTGGCTATCGGGTGGAGACGGAAACCGAGCCTGCCCGAGTCATCGGCCATTTGCAGGATGACTACAAGCTGGTGGTCTTGCTCGACATCAAATTGGGCCACGAGGACGGTACGACGCTGCTGCAGAACATCCGCCAAAAGTATCCGACCAAGCCGGTCGTCCTGTTGACCGGTTATCGCGAAGCGATGGCTTCCTCCATCGAAAAGGGGCTCAAAATCGGCGCTTATGCCT
>JAQTSI010000188.1 GCA_028711365.1 Methylococcaceae bacterium | reverse complement strand
TGAAACTCGCCAGCTTCAGCCTGTCGATTCGCACCGACAACGCCGGCTCGCCGACAAGGCCGGTATCGGAGGATACGCCATCCATCCAACGGCTTCCCCCATCCTCCCGATTTGCGAACATGCTTGGCTAAGATCCTAGGTTGCGGCTCATTTCCCCGCCGAGGCGGCGCTTTCCTGCTTGATCAAGGCATTGGTGACTTCGATCATTTTTTCGAAGCTCTTCGCCGTCGCCGCCCCGACCCGATATTTTCCGTTGATGACCAGGGCGGGCGTGCCATCGATGCCGAAACTGGGCGCCAAGCCTTCGGCCTGGCGCATCTTGGCATCCACCGCGAAGGATTTGTAAGCCTTGTGGAAATCATCTTCTTTCACGCCATGGGCCAGGAAGAATTTGGCGAGATCGGCCTCGGACTCCAAAGCTTCCTTTTTGTTCTGGATGGCATCGTAGAAATCGTCATGCACTTTGTCCAGCACACCCAAGGTTTCCGCCGTGAAAAAAGCCTTGGCGTGAGCCCCCCAGCGGGGATTGAAAATGGCCGGTTGGCGGATGAACACCACATTGGCGGGTTTGGTTTTCAACCAGGCTTTCACATGTGGCTCGAAATGCATGCAGTGGGGGCAGCCATACCAGAAAAACTCCATGACCTCGATTTTTGAGGGGTCGTTGGTGGGATGCGGCGGGGTGACCAGTTCATAGCCCTCCCCTTCCGCACCTGCCTTGGGCTTCTCGGCCGCCATGGCGACGGACGATACGATCAACATCAATACCAAACTCAAAACCGATTTAATCATTGTCGACTCCTGAACATTGAAAAAGCTCCCGGAAAACTTCAAAGCCTCCCGGCCAATTCGAAACTTGATGTGCGCCTAATGCAAGCCGGAAATATAATCGGCCAGAGCGTTGATTTCCTCTTCATTCAGCCGGTTAGCGATGGTGCGCATGATTTCATTGGGATCGTTATTGCGCTCGCCGGCCTTATAGTCATGCAGGGTCTTGCCGATATAAGCAGGATATTGGCCGCCCAAGGCCGGATAAACCGAGCTGGGGTTACCCGCTCCGGTGGGGCCATGGCAAGCAGAACAGGCCGGCACCGCTTTGGCGGCGATGCCGGAACGATAAATCCGCTCCCCCAGGGCGTTTTTTTCCGCCTGCTCGGGCTTGACCCTGTGCTGGGCGAACCAGGCGCTCATATCGGCGATATCCGCATCGCTCAGCGACGCCGCCATGGCGTTCATGGTCGGTTCCAGGCGCTTTTGCGATTTGAACTCATGCAACTGCTTGACCAGATAGGACGCATGTTGCCCCGCCAATTTGGGGAAAATCGGCGCGTTGGCGTTGCCGTCCTCGCCGTGGCAACCCGCGCAGGATTCCGACTTCGCCTTGCCGGCACTGGCATCGCCCTGAGCTCCCACCTGCCCCGCGAAAACCGCCGCCGTGAAAGCCAAAACCATGATTGTTGTTTTTTTCATTCCTCAACGCCTCGTGTAATGAACGCTCTTCTTGCCATACGGCGTAAAATACTACCATTTCGCGCGGCTTGCATGAATCATCCGGATCGAAGAGTGTGATTCAAAGTGATGCAACGCGGGCAGGGCGAGTAGCTTGCAAGACCGTTGATGGCAGGGAAGCCATCATCGAGCCTACCGGGAGGTATTCGCGGCGTGCCTCGCAAACCTCTCGCCCTCCCCACGGCATTCGATTAGGCATCACTTTGAATCACACCCCTGGTCGCGAATCCAGGTACACTAGAAAAATCAACCCGATCAGCCCTATTGCATGAATCCTTTTTATCATCGAGCGCATTACCTCACCAGCGCATTGCAGTTGAAAGACGCGCCACCGGATCAAGGCTTCGAGGCCGCCTTCGCCGGGCGTTCGAACGCCGGCAAATCCAGCGCCATCAACGCCATCGTCCAGCAAAAGGCCTTGGCCCGCACCAGCAAGACACCGGGCCGCACCCAACTGCTCAATTTTTTCGAACTGGATGACCAGCGCCGCCTGGTAGACCTGCCCGGTTACGGCTACGCGAAAGTGCCGCAAGCCGTACAGAACCACTGGGGCAAGGCGCTGGAGACTTATTTGCGGGAGCGCCAATCCCTGCAGGGCGTGTTCCTGCTCATGGACATCCGTCATCCGCTGACCGAGTTCGACTGGCAAATGATCGAATGGTGCCGGCACTGCGAACTGCCCCTGCATATCGCCCTCACCAAGGCCGACAAACTGAGCCGCGGCGCCGCCAAGGCAACCCTGCACAAGGTCCAGGCCACCTTGAAGCGGGAATCTCGCGGCCTGGAGGTATCCCTGCAATTGTTTTCCGCCCCCGAGCGGCAGGGGGTCGATGAAGCCCATGCAGTGCTGGATCAGTGGCTGGATCTGGAGACAAAGATTCCTGCGCCGCACCCCGGCGCGCTTTAGGTTCAACGGCGTCCTTGCGCGCCCTTCGGCTGATGCTGTCACGGCCTGAAGCCATCCTGCCCCAGGCGCCACATGCGTTTCAGCACCTCCTGCTCCAGTTGGGCCAGACTTTTTTTCACGTCCTGCAGGCTCTCCTCCTCCGCCAGCAATTGCCGGCTCAAGGCTTCGGTGATGCGCTCGTAGTCCCGGTCCAGGAAATAGCGGCGCGTACTCAGGTTCAAGCAATTGTCCGCGAAATATAGCACCGCTCCCGGCATGGCCAGGTACTGCCAGGGATCTGCGGCGAGGCGGAAGCGGGCCAGGCCGAAATTCAGACAGGTCATGAAGCGGGCGTGACCGGCCAGGATGCCGAAACTGCCGCTGGCATCCTCGCCGAGAAAGGAATGGACATTTTCCAGGCGGGTCACCGAAGACGAATCACGTAGCAGCAGGGTGAAACCGTTCACGGCCCTCCTCCCATCGTCCCGCGCATGTAGCATTCCTCCTCGGCCAGCTCGTCGTAGCGGCCGGCCATGAAATGGTCGCAATCGAGCAGGGTTCTTTCCAGCGGCACGGATGCGCCCTTGATGCCGGTGTGCGCCGCCGTGACCCAGAATGGCTGGGTCAGGTATTTTTGCAGCTTGCGGGCGCGCATGACCACGCGCCGGTCTCTCTCGGACAATTCCGCCAATCCCAGCATGGTGATGATGTCCTCCAATTCCCGGTAACGGGCCAGATGCTCGCGCACGCCTTCGGCCACCGCGTAATGGCGCTCGCCTAGGGAATGGCGATCCATCAATTTGCTGCCGGAGCGCAGGGGATCGACGGCCGGGTAGATGCCCTTGGCGGCCTGGGTGCGGGAGAGAATCACCGTGGTGTCGAGGTGGCTGAGGATGGCGCTCACCGCCGGATCGGTCATATCATCCGCCGGCACATAGACCGCCTGCACCGAAGTCACGGCCCCGGAATGGGTGGAGGTGATGCGGTCCTGGAGTTCCGCCACCTCTGTGCTCAAAGTGGGCTGATAACCCACCGTGGCCGGCATTCGCCCCAATAGGCTGGAGATCTCGCTCCCCGCCTGGACGAAGCGAAACACGTTGTCCACCACGAACAGCACCTCCTTTTGCAGGCTATCGCGCAGATATTCCGCGTAGGTCAAAGCCGACAACGCGATACGGAAACGCACACCGGGCGATTCGTCCATCTGGCCGAACACCATCACCGTCTGCGCCATCACCCCGGCGTCCTCCATTTCATGCCAAAGCTCGTGCGCCTCGCGGATGCGCTCGCCCACCCCGGCGAACACGGAGTATCCCTGGTGAATGGCGGCGATGGCGTGCATGAATTCCATCACCAACACCGTCTTGCCCACGCCCGCGCCACCGAACAGACCGGTCTTGCCGCCCTTGACGAAAGGACAGAGCAGGTCGATGACCTTGATGCCGGTCTCCAACACCCCGCTGACCCCCAATGCCTGGTCCAGCGGCGCGGGCCGCGCATGAATGTTGCGATACTCCACGGCAGCCAGCGGCGCTTTGCCGTCCAGCGGCTTGCCGAAGATGTTCAGCAACCTTCCCAGACAATCCGGCGAAACTGGTACTTTCAAAGCCGCGCCAGGTCGTAAATGGGCATGCCGCGCCACAGACCGGAAGTGCGGTGCAGGGTGATGGCGCGGACATGTTGCTCGTCCAGGTGTTGGTGCACCTCGAACAGATAAAGCTCGCCGGCGAGGCGGGTACATAGCGCTTGTCGCAAGGGCGGCAGGCGCCGGCAAGCGATGACGACCACCGGGCCGTGGACCTCGGCGATCAGCCCTATGGGCTCCTTTTTGACGGCATCCGGCATGCGTTTAACCCCGGGTGTGATGCGTACTCGATCACGATGTCGATTTCCTAGCGGCTGGCATTGATGTGGAACCAACCCGCCAGACTGAAACGTTTCCTACGGGAGACGGAAACCTCGTGCGGAAAGCGGTCGCTGAGGAATATCACCAGTTTGCCGAATTCGGGCATCACTCTTTCCAAGGGTTCGTCGCCTTGGTCAGGATAGATCAATAATTCTCCTCCGTCGTCCTCAGACCACTGCGGGTTGAGATAAAACACCGTGGTCAGCACCCGATTTTTACCCCCTTGAAAAGCGTCCAGGTGTTTCCGGTAATAAGCCCCCGCCTCATACACGGCAAAATGGCACTCATAGTCGAACAGTCCGAGAAACAAGCGACGATTCAAACCCAATCGCAATCGTTCCATCCAGGCCAAATAGGCCGATTCCACCGGGTGCGAGGCACTCAGCCAGCGAATGGCATCGCTGCGGATGGCCTCGAGCAGGCGATGATCCTGCCCACGGCCGACTCCCGCCCGGCTCAGTTCCTCAGCCGCCAGTGAGTTGATCCGCCGGCACAGCGCCTCGGTCAAGTCACCGGGCAAAGCGGAAGGAAGGATGAGGTAGCCGGTGTTTTCCAGGGCATAGGCGATACGGTCGAAATCCGCTTCACTCTCCTCGGGGATGGGATCATCTTGCTGAGCGGGAAAATTTGAACTATCGGCAAGCCCCCCTGTCGGAATGCTAATCAAGGCTATTTTCTCGGTAATCAACATACATGTTTCACGGTTTATTGAACTTTTCCCTCCCGGAACTCATCGTCACCGGGCTGATTCTGACGCATATCACCATCGCCAGCGTCACCATTTTCCTCCATCGCCATCAGGCTCACAGCGCCCTGGAACTGCATCCTGCGGTCAGCCATTTTTTCCGTTTCTGGCTCTGGCTCACCACCAGCATCATCACCCAGGAATGGGTGGCTGTCCACCGCAAGCATCACGCCAAATGCGAGACCGTGGAAGATCCCCATAGCCCGAAGATTTTCGGCATCCGCAAGGTCTTGCTGGAAGGCGCCGAACTCTACCGCAAGCAGGCTCAGGACGAACAAACCCTGAGCAAATTCGGCTTCGGCACCCCTACGGATTGGATGGAGCACAATGTCTATCAACGGCTGAATTTTCTCGGCATCGCCCTGCTGCTGGCGGTGGAGTTGACCTTGTTCGGGCCGTTGGGGCTCAGCCTGTGGGCGGTGCAGATGTTGTGGATTCCGTTCTGGGCCGCCGGCGTCATCAACGGCCTGGGCCATTTCACCGGCTACCGTAATTTCGAAACCCAGGACGCCTCCACCAATCTGCTTCCCATCGCCATCCTGGTCGGCGGCGAAGAGCTGCACAACAATCATCACGCCTACCCCGCCTCGGCCAAACTCTCCAGCCGATGGTGGGAGTTCGACATCGGCTGGTTTTACATCCGCCTGCTGGAAATTTTCCGGCTGGCGCGAGTCAAACGGGTAGCCCCCATCCCGCGCATCGTCAAGAACAAGACGATGGCCGATCTGGAGACGGTGATGGCGGTGGTGCAAAACCGCTTCCATGTGATGGCGCTCTACGGCCGTAGCGTGGTACTGCCGGTGATGCGCTTCGAAGCCCGCTGCAGTGATCCGAACACTCGCCGATTGCTGAAAAAAGCCAGGCCGCTGTTGATTCGGGAAAACCTCTCTCTCGACGAATCCACACAAGAGCTATTGCATCGCGCTTTGGCGAAAAGCCAGGCCCTAGCGACGGTTTACCAGTTCAAGGAGCAGTTACGCGAGTTATGGTCCAACTCCGCCCTGAGCCAGGAAAAGCGGCTGGAAGCCTTGCGCGACTGGTGCCGCCGGGCGGAAGAAACCCATATCCAGGGGCTGCGCAACTTCGCCGATTACCTGCGCGGCTATTCCGTCCTGCAAACGGCCTAAATCCCTCCGAACCCCATAGCCGATGGGTTCTCCCCATCGGCTATGGGCGGCCTCTTTCGAAAGTCATTCTGCTTCCCTATAAGCAAACACAGCCAGCAACAACCAGGCTGCGATAAAAGCCAAGCCTCCTAGCGGCGTAATCATGCCCAGCCATTTCAAGCCGCTAAGGCTTAAGGCATACAGGCTGCCGGAAAAAACCACGATACCCGCCAACATCGACCACCCGGCCCCACTGAGCAAGGCCGAATGCGGGTATTGCTTGGCCAGCACCGCAACCAACCCCAGCCCCAAGGCATGGAGGAAATGGTAATGAACGCCGGTCTTATAGACCTCCATCATGTGCTCGTCCAGACTGCCTCTTAATCCATGAGCGCCGAATGCGCCCAGCACCACGGCCAGTCCTGCGGCCCAGGTGGAGAATATGAGAAAACGTTTATGCATTTTTTTTCGCACCTCAAGTGAAGTAACAGAAAACCGCTTCCCTTCCAACCGCCGCCATAAAACGCCAATCCCTTGATAACAATATAAATCATGAACTGGCACTATTACTGCTTTCCATCCAGCATCCTTGCCGGACGATCGGTCAAGGCTGCCACCTGATCCGAACCGCTTCCTTACGCGGTTCCGGAAGGGAAACCTATCGAAGACGACTTTTCGAACTCAAACTTCAGGAGAAGACGATGGAACACCAACTCAAGCCCAACTTGCCGATCCCCCGAAAATCCGGCCTGAAACTGGCCTATTTCACTGCGATCATGACCGTCCTCGGCGCCGCGGATGAAGCCACGGCCTCCCCGGACCGCAAGGACAAGGTGAACGCCTATTGCGCAGCGCGCAAGGTCACCGTCACCTGCGCGAATTGCCATCTGGACCTGACCACCAACCTGTTGACCCCGACTGCCGGGCAAACGGCATACAAGGCGAACAACTTCGACTATTTCTGCCCGGCTCCCGCGCCAACCCCGACTCCGGTCACGACCAACGATCCTCCCGTATTGACCCTGACCCCGTCCGGCAACCAGGCGGTGACCGAAGGGACTGCGGCAAAGCCGATCAGCGTCGCGGTCAGCGATCCGAACAAGGACCCGGTCACCCTCGCGGTAACCCCCAATCCGCTGCCGGCTGGCGCCAGTTGGGATTCCTCCGCCAAGGTGTTGAGCTATACGCCTCCGACCGGAACCTCAGTAGGAACTCCAGCCGTCACTTTCACCTTCACGGCGACGGACGCCCCCAGCAACGGCTCCAAACCCCTGACGGTCTCACAGAACGTGACCTTCAGCGTTTCCGCCCAGGGGACTGCACCGAACGATCCTCCTCAGGTCACGGCCCCCGCCAGCGTGAACACCACCGTCGGCGACGGCTCGTTCACATTCGAGGTGCAAGCCTCCGATCCGAACGGCGACCCCCTTACCCTGACCGCCACCAACCTGCCCGCCGGATTGAATTTCACCGATACCAAGACCCAGGACGGCGCGGGCCACTGGATCGGCAAATTCAGTTGGGCACCGAAAGGCCCCGATGCGGGCCTGGCTAGCGCAACCCCTTATGTGGTGACGGTCACCGCAAAGGATGACCATAACGCGCAATCGGCCAAGGATGTGAAGATCTTCGTCAATCCCGCTCCCGCCACCGGCACCCCGACGATCGGCAAGCTGACGATTTCCAGAGCCTATTGGTTGCAGAGAAGATCCACCCTGTTCGCCTCCGGCCTCGTCAAAGCGGCCAAGGGAACCAAACTGCGCGGTTTACCGGTCACCCTCTCCGATGTCGGAACCGGTGCGATCCTGGGGACGACCTCCCTTAGCGCCCGCGGCACCTGGAGTTTCAGCAAACCCCTGACAGGACTTCCAGCGCCTTGCTCCATCCGCATCGAAGCCGGCGGCATCAGTGCGATGGCCGAGGTCGACCGTGCTCCTTCATCCTGCGGGCAATCGGATAGCCAAGGTGGCATCAGCAATGACTCGCACAGCAGTTCGAGTGACGCGAGCAAGAACGGATCAACCGGCGCTGACTCGCATAGAGGCTCCACCACCCCAGGCAAAACCGGCTCCTCCACTGGGGCTAACCCGCAAAGCAGTTCCGGCATTCCGGGCAAAACCGGATCCACCAGCGACGACTCGCGTGGCAACTCCAGCCCCCCTGGCAAGCCTACTTCCATCGGCGTGGACCCGCAAAGCAACTCCGGCGCTGGTTCCACTGGAATTGACCCGCAAAACGGCTCCAGCATTCCCGGCAAACCTGCTTCCACCAGCAGTGGCCCACAAACTGGTTCTACCCCCATCCCGGGCAAAACGGGCACCATCAGCGGCGATTCGCACGGTGACTCCAATACTCCCGGCAAAACGGGTTCCACCGGTGATGACTCACACGGCGGCTCTCATGACTCAGATAAAGACAAATCCTCAGGTAAAAGCAAGTCCAAAGAGAACAAAGACAAGGAACACGACGACTAAGCGGGAAAGAGCGACGAGGGAAATCTGACCCCTCCATCGTGCCTACAAACGAAGCCTCTGCCCCAGGCAATACCTGGGGCAAGGTTTTTCTTTCAGGTTCAAAGAAACTTCGTGAAATCGGGAAAATCCTGTGGGATTGGCCTTTGCGCCTCGGGCAGATCGGCAAGGAGGGTGAAATCCTCGAACTCGAAGCCGGGGGCGACGGTACAACCGACCAGGGAATAAGCCCCCAGGGAGCGGGCCGCCTGCCACCAACCCGCCGGAATGACGAACACCGGCAATCCTCCCTCCCCCACCGGTCCCAAGCGGTGGGAACCCACGCCACGATCTTCGGCTTGGAAATGCAACAATTCCAGCGGCGCGCCTTCGTAATGATGCCAGGCTTCGTCCGAAACGACCCGGTGCCAGCGGCTGCGCGCCCCCTCCTGCAACAGATAGAAAATCGACGTCAACGCACATCGTTCGGCCCCATCCTCCCTGCGCTCCACAGGGCTAGAAGAGCGGTAGATGCGGCGATAGAAGCCGCCTTCCGGATGCGGCTGAAGTTCGAGGCAACGGATCAACTCGATAGCGCGTGGCTGCATGTACAAACTCCTAATCCGCTATGGTCGGCCTGGCCAAATCCAGAATATCGGCCACGCCGTCTTCGAGACCGATGCAAAGCGCGTTGGTTTTCGCGGCCTGCCTCCATCCATCCCGGCGAATTCCTGCGCGAAATACTCGCCGAATTGAGCTTGAGCCAAGCCGCATTGGCTCAAGCCATTGGGGTTTCGCCGATGCGGGTATCCCATGTGTTGAACGGTAGCCGCCCGGTTATGGCGAAACTGGCTTTGCGACTGGGACGCGCCTTCGGCCAAACCCCGCAATACTGGCTCAATCTGCAAATGGATTACGATTTGATGACCGCCGCAGCGAATTTGCGCGGCAGCCTGGCGGCGGTGCGCGAGTTGGCCCCTCATCAACTTATCCCCCGACATTGCCACTTGCCTCCACCGCTTCCGCCTCCAATCCAAACACATCCACCGCTCGCACGCAGACCCGCCGGATACCCGGTTTATGCGGCACGATCAATACTAGAGTTGTTCCCGGCGTGCAGCCCTTGAAAATCAAGCCTTCTCGGCTTCTTTGAGCTTCAAAGGAGCAAAAAACGCTTGCGAATACTGTCAAAATTTCGTTATCAGTTTGATTTATATAAAGCTAA
>JAQTSI010000003.1 GCA_028711365.1 Methylococcaceae bacterium | reverse complement strand
CATCTTCCCGAAGCACCACGTCCAGTCGCCAGTGCAGGCGGTTTTCGATGCCCCAATGCCCACGCACCGCCCGCACGAACCGCTTAGCGTCCGCGGCGATGGAATTGATAAAGTAGCGCTGTTCGATGCTGCAGGTTTCCCCCACCCCGCTTTCCCGCTCGACCCAACCGATACTGCGTAAGCCCTTCCACCGTTCCGTGCACGGCAGGGTGCACAGGTCCTCGGTGATCCAATAGCGCCGAATCTCCAACCGACCGTGGTCGTTATCGATCTCTTCCAGATAGCGGTGTTTCACCGCTTTGAAGTCGGCGGCCCGGGCGGTCGTGAAGTAGTTCTCCACCGCTTCGTGCAACGTCCCCTGATTGCCTTTGAGCCCCAGCACATAGTCCCCGCCCTGGTCGATGACCTGCTCCGCCACCGTTTGCTGGCAACCCATCGCATCCGTCGTCACGATGCACCCGTGCAAGTCCAGCAGCGCCAACAGCTTCGGGATTGCCGTGATCTCGTTCGATTTCTCGTCCGTCACCTCCTGTCCCAGCACTCGCCGATTGGCTTCCGCCCAAGCGCTCACCCTGTGTAATGGATTCCGGTTCTTTCGGCCGTCTCGCGACCCTCGCGCGGTTTTGCCATCCACCGCCACCCCTTCGCCTTCCGTCTTCTTCCGCACGCTCTCGACCCAGTTCATAAAGCAATGACGGAAGCCTTCTGGAGACAGCCGGGAAATCACATAAGCGATGCAATCATGCGAAGGTACGCCGTTTTTCAAGGGGATGAAGCGTCGCAACCAGTCCAACTTACTCTGACCAAACTCCGCAATGGCCTCCCAACCGTCGGCTCCGCTGGCCACCGCGCAGACCGTGAGAACCAGAATGTCGATCAAGGCATGACGCTTATTGCGCTCGATCCGGGGATCTTTCAACGTCGCGAAATGGTCTATGAAACTGGCAGCCATCGGGTCTCCCTCAAAAACTAATCAGAATGCCCGCTTATCTCTCTCTTTGTAAAGTAGTTTTAATGCGTTTACCCTGGAGATGCTCTCGAATCGGTGCGCACGATAAAGCCGTGCGCACCCTACACAGTTCCCGGTCACTTTTTCGCGCGGCGCCCTCCAGGCGGCGGCAGGACCAACGGCGGGCGGAAGCGGGGTTTCTCGCCGACATGATGCGACTTGGGCGCCACGCCACTGGCGACGTCAAAATGCTGCATGAAATAGTCGGAGCCCGTGGCCGACATTTCTGTATAGGTCGTATTGGCGGTCTCGGCGGTGATCAGATTGGCCTCGGCATCGGCGGGCTTCTTGGTGGCCGGGACCAGCGTGCCGTGCGACTGGTAGATGATCGTGCCGGCGCCATGGGAGAAGGTTGCGCTTTCGGAGTAGCCCGGGCCGACAATGTTCAGTTCAAAAGCCACGATTGGCGAGAGCTGGTCCTCGGTGATGCCGTTGTCAGTCAGGGTGATGGTGTCGGAGCCCAACTCCTGCCCGTCAACGTCGTAGAGGCTGAAAGTCGCGCCAGTGACATTGGCCTTGTGGTCGAAATTGAGCGCGATGCGCAGCTTGTGACCTGCTGAGAGCGTGCTGCCCGAGAGTGAGGCAAGCTCGGTTGGGGTGTTGATCAGGCAAGTATCGGCGTTCTGCCAGTTGTTGACTTGTCCGTAGCAATCGTCGGTGTCGAAGCCTATGACATATTGCTGCCAGGCGTCGGTCTCGGGGCTGGGCGAGTAGCAATTGAGCTGGAAGCTGAAGCCCGATACCTGGTCGGCCCCCGACTGCGGCGGGCCATTGGCGATCAGGGTCAGGTCTCGGGTGATGTCGATGGTCACTACCACGCCCGTCAGGTTCTCGCCGCCATGTGCCATCAGGTAGTTGGAATCGCTGCCCGCCGAAGCAAAGGACACCGGGTCGTCGAAATCCAGTCCACTAAACAACGCGGCACTGATCCCCTGCTTGCCAAACTCGCCCCAGTGCCACTCGGAGATCAACTTGGGATAGCCTTTGTCGACATGGCCGGGTCCGGTATCGTGGGCGCGGCTTACACGAATATACTGGTTGCCCGAGAAAAAGTAGTATTTGTTGCCGCTGTTCAACGCTGCATCGATCCCGTGCTTACCGAATTCCCCCCAGCCCCAGGTCGAGATCGGTTTGGGATAGTGGTCGTCCACCGTTCCCGGCCCCCGGTCGCCTCGCGTCACGCGGATATATTGCGATCCCTTGAAGAAATAGCAGACGGTGTCGCTCCACAGCGCGGCGTCGATGCCATGCTTGCCGAATTCCCCCCAGCCCCACTTGGAAATTGAAGCGGGATAGCCGGGGTCGATTTGGCCGGGGCCGGAGTCACCGCGCCGCACGCGGATATATTGGTCGCCGGAAAAGAAATAGTCGACCGGGCCGCTATAGAGCGCTGCGTCGATACCGTTCTTGCCGAAATCGCCCCAGCCCCAGTTGGAGATCGGGGCGGGATAGTGCGGATCGACCTTGCCGGCACCGGTTTCGCGCCGGGTTACGCGGATGTATTTGTTTCCTGAAAAAAAATAACAAGGCATTGAATTTCTCCTATTTCAAGTGATTTTCAAGTAATTCCCTCGAGATTGCTATGCCTAACGGCGTTCTCGACGCCATTAGGCCGCGATATGCGGGACGGATATTGCCTTCGCAGCCCCATCGCTCCATGTCCCTCGGCATTGAAGTACAAAGCCCGACATGCGAAGGAAATGCCGGGCTTGTGCTGACAAACCTTGCCACGCCTTACCTTGCTAACTAATGCGTTTAGATTTGACAAGGTCGGCTGAGCCGGAAGGCGATTCCAGAATGCCGGAACGGGCTTGGGAAGTCGTCCGCTTTAGGTTCGGATATGGTTCAGTTTGTGTCTGGTTTGAGTGGTGGCTTACGGCCTATACTGAAGACAAAGATTCGGAGAGAACGACACCATGCCACAACCTGTCTGGTTATTTAATCGATTCCGGCTCGATGTGAGCGACGCCAGCCTGTGCCGTGATGATCAGGCCGTCAACCTTGCCCCCAAGGCATTCGCACTGCTGTGCTGCCTGGTCGAGCGGGCGGGGCGGCTGGTGTCCAAGGACGAATTGTTCGATGCGGTGTGGGCGCACCGCTATATCAGCGAGTCAGCGCTCAAGGGCCGCATCAATGAACTGCGTCAGGCTTTGGGCGACGACCCCAAGTCGCCCCGTTATATCGAAACGGTGGCTCGGCGCGGCTATCGCTTCATCGCCACAGTGAGCCGCCTGGAGGACACCCATCCGCCTGCCATCTCAGCCCCGGCGACTATCCATTGGGACACGCCGGAAACCGCACTCCCCCAAGTGGGCCGCGAAGCGCCTTTGGCGCGCCTACTACAACTCTGGGAACAGGCCGTGGCAGGCCGCCGGCAACTGATCTTCGTCACCGGCGAGGCTGGGATAGGCAAAAGCACCTTGATCGAGATGTTTCTGCAAGCGCTGCCGGACCGTCCGGCTCTGCTGTGGGGGCAGTGCATCGAACACTTCGGCGCGGGCGAGGCGTTTCTGCCATTGCTGAGCGCACTGGCGCAACAGGGGCCGGCTCTCATCTCTGCGTTGCGCGCCCATGCCCCGACTTGGCTGTTGCAGATGCCAGGGCTGCTGACGGCGGAAGAACGCTTTGGATTGCAGAATGAAGTACTGGGCGCCACGCGGGAGCGCATGCTACGGGAGGGCTGCGAGGTGTTGGAGATCCTGGGGGCGGAGGCACCGCTGGTCGTGGTATTGGAAGACCTGCACTGGAGCGATTACGCCACGTTGGATCTACTCGCTACGCTGGGGCGGCGACGTATGCATGCGGCGCTGCTGGTGATCGGCAGCTATCGGCCGAGCGACGTGGCGTTGCGGGACCACCCGATACGGCGAGTGCGGCAGGAATTGCAGGCGCACCGGCTGTGCCATGAACTGCCGCTGGATACCTTCTCCCCGGCGGAACTACACGCCTATCTGGGGCTGCGGTTTCCCGAGAGCCGGTTCCCCGAGGCAGTTGCCGAGATCCTCTACCGTCGAACCGGTGGACACCCCTTGTTTCTGGTGAATCTGCTCGACTATCTACTGGCCGAGGGGCGGCTCAAGCAGAGCGGGAGCCTGTGGAGCATTGCAAGGGCTGAAGATGACATAGAGCGCGGCGTGCCGGAGACGATCCAGACGATGATCGAGCACCAGATCGCACGCCTGAGCCCGGAGGAGCAACGGCTGCTCGGAGTGGCCAGCGCGGCCGGGATGGACAACTCGGCGGCTTTGTTGGCGGCCGCACTGGAGCAGGACCCAATCGCCGTTGAGGCCTGCTGCGAAGGTCTGGCGCGGCGAGGGCCGATGTTGGCGGCGGCCGAGATGGCAGAGTGGCCGGACGGGACGGTAGCGGGGGGGTATGCCTTCCGCCACGCACTATATGCGGAGGTGCTATACCAGCGGCTGCCCCCGGCCTATCGGATCTCTCTGCATCGGCGCTTGGGCGAACGGCTGGAAACCGCCTATGCGGGGCAGACGGGGGAAATCGCTGCCGAGTTGGCCCGGCATTTCGAGGAGGGGCGGGATTTCCCCAAGGCATTGGACTACCTGGGCTTGGCGGCAAAACAGGCGGCGGCGCGCTTCGCCAATCGCGAGGCCCTGGATTATCTCGGTCGCGCCTTGGCGCTGGTGGACTACCTACCACGAGAAAGCCGCGTGGGCATCCGCCTGGAGTTGCTACGGCAACGCGCACTAATCCACCGCGCTCTCACCGATTGGCCTGGCATGATGACAGATCTTGAAACACTGGTAGCCCTGGCCAGAGCCGAAGAACGGCGGGAGGATGAGGTCGACGGCTTGATATCGTTATGTTTGGCGCTGTTTCATTCCGATCGTTCACGTAATATCGCCATCGTGGAACAGGCGCTTGAGCAGAGCAGCGAACTCATCGACAACCGGCTTAAAATCTACGCGGGAGCCCACCGTGCATATTTTCGTCTTGAGTTTGACGAATGGCAGGTAAAAGATCAAGCGGCCATCACACGCGGAGTGGAAATAGCCCGCCTGGCGATGGATAACAAACCCCTGGCCTTGTTTCTCACGGCGCAGGCCATCCTCGAAATTTACCAGGCTAATTACGGCGATGCACTCACGGCGGCGCAGGAGGCGGCGCAGCTTGGTCTGATGATGGGCGACGGATATACTTATATGGCCGGTCAGTATTTTTCCGCTTGGGCTTTACTTTTTCTGGGGAGATGGGGAGAGCTGAGGCAGCTCCTGTCTAAAGGCATGCGAGTGGCCGAGCAAAACAGCAGTCCCATGCCATTGTCGCTATTTCACCTAATGGGCGTAGCCCTGCATCTGGAGGCCATGGACTTTCAGGGCGCACTTGCGTTGTATCAGCGTGCCCCCCCTCGGCCTACTGACCCCCACGCCCTTCCTCTCTTTTTGCTCCTAAACGGACTTGCGCACCTGGGTTTAGGGCACTATCCGGAAGCTGCACGCTGTTTCGGGGAAATCAGCGGAGCAGTGGAAGCAAGCACTTTGATTGAACGCCGTTATCGATTGATGCTACATCAAGGTCTTGGCGTCTATTGGCTGGCACAACAGGAACCTGCGCGAGCGCGCGACGAGGTGGAACGGTTACTATTGGAACTCGCCGACCTGCCAGTTGAGCGGACTTATCGCGCACTCGGCTATCGGATGCTTACGGAAATCGCCATGATGGAGCAATCCTGGGAGGAGGCGCAGACATGCCTATTGAAAGCGCTTGCCATCACCGAAGTCGAAGGGCCAGAAGTTCCGCTGGCCGCTTGGCGTGTCTATGCAACGGCGGCGGAACTGCATGCATCGCAAGGACGGCTCAAGGAATCTGAAAACTTTCGGAATAAGGCGGCGACGGGCTTGTCTCGACTCGCCGATTCGCTTGATGAGAACGATCCCCTGCGCCAGTCGCTTCTTGCTCACTTCCTATTGGATTGACAAAGAGAGTGAAGCGGTATAAGACCGAGGGCAACCCGTTCGATCCGCTGGGCAAGGATGCCAAGGAATATCTGGGAGCGCGCGCAGGCGACTATTACGGCATGTTCACCCAGGGCGTAGCGCGTGGGCGCATGGTTCCCCTCAGCAACGCCCGCAACGGCATGGGGCAAGGTAGGGTGCTCGGCGCTGAGGCTGCAAAGCGGGAAGGAATGGTGGATGGCGTCATGACGCTTAACGCCCTGCTACAGAAGATGCAGAGATCGGCCCTGATACAGAAAATGCAGGGATCGGCAGGAAGACCCCTGCAAGGCGCACCGAGCAGCGCAAGGCAACGGCAAATCGAACTGCTGGCTATGGGGTAGCAGAACATAGGTGTCATGTCTTGGCGGGTTAAGGGCTGAAAATCTTCCAGGCCTTTGCCCTTTTGTCCGGCTTGCTCCTGTCATGGCATAGTTTGAAGCCTTTCCGCCGACTCTCGACGAGCATGAAATGGTGAAAAAGCCGGTTTTAGATGGGCACGCCAAGCCGCGGACGAAGCGAAGGCAGCTTAAGCGGAACGACCACTGTTAGAGACAGGCATATCGAACAATCGGCCGCCAGGGGTAATCTCCTGGTGGCTTTTTTTTGGCTGTCGAAGTCATTGATCGTAGGTTCGAGCCTTGCCGGGAAGGCTGCATTTATTGCAACTCAAGCGGACTACAAAGATCAATCTCACTGATGGGTTTTTAGCCATTCGCGCATGGCGTCGTTTACTCGCGTTTGCCAACCCTTGCCGGTCGACTTCAGGGCTGCCAATACGTCGGCGTCAAACCGAATCGTGGTGGGCACCTTGATGGGCGTTTTCTGTTTGCCCCGTTGTCCTGGACGGCGCACGATCGCCGCATCCCAAAAAGCATCCACTGCCGCTGCGTCGTTCGGATCGTACAACTCGGCATCCGTATCCAAGGCAACCGGCGCATCAGCCTCAGCTTCGCGCTTCACCCGAGCCCAATCAGTTTTGCTGGACGTTTGCATAGCGTTTTCGCTCCTGTTTAGAGGCACGGCGTAACGAAATGGCGCGTATGTCGTCGCCGCGTTCGGCATACACCAATACCAGCACGACACCAAACACATCCACCATGGCCACATCCATCAGTCGATCCTCATCGTGGCGAGGTGATTTCAAGGTGAGCTTGTTCGGCGCGTAATAGACGAGCCCGGCATCGGCCAAGTCCAACCCATGTTTGATGAGATTGGCTTGGCGCTTGGGTTCGTCATAAGTGATCATGGAGTTAATTGTATTAACTAAAAGCGAGGGAATCCAGATAACCCACTGACTGCGGGTCCTGCAGTGTGAAAAATTCAGCGCAAAAATCGCCTTATCGTCAAACTTGGTGAATCTCGGTACAACATCTTTCCCGGATTTCCCGGAAATCGAAACCGCAAAATCAAAAACCGGGGGCGCTGAAATCCGCGCCGTATCTGGGTTTCCCGGCTTTTCCAGTTTTCCCGGTTAAAAAATGAAGGGGTACGGGTAGAGAAGGATCATGAAAGATCTGAAGATGACAAGGACAGCAAGACCACGGGCTTGCCTTTGTCGATCTATTGGGATGGAGTGTTCAATTGACTGAACCCATTATGGGAACCATGGGGTGTGTGTCCTGCTGGTTACTGTCGACTACTACGACCGTGAGCATCATGGAATGTAATCGGCTGACAATTCAACTGCGCCGGATGAAGCTGATGAGCCAGGGTTAAGACGCGGGACTGCTGAGCCTATGTGTCACTGCTGGTAGGGGATAGGGGGATAAAATCCTTGGGGCATTCGACCTGTTGACCGGGTGGGGAATTTTGCGTGTGCAACCGCAGGTTGGACAGGGGGGGTAGCACAGAAGTAGCACAGAAAAAAACGGACTTTATTGAATTTCGCTAACTATTTGATTTTATGGAGCGGGCGAAGGGATTCGAACCCTCGACAGCTTGCTTGGGAAGCAAGAACTCTACCGCTGAGCTACGCCCGCGCTGTGCCTGATGAATTCTACGGACTTTTCCCCGCCTCCACAATAGGGTGAACTATTCGCGGTTATTTTGTATCGTAGCGGATACCGGTGACTAAGCCGGGTGAGAATAACAATTCAAATTGAAAGTGGAGGTTAAAATGGCTGCTATCGGTGGAATCGTTTCCATTGTGTTCACCGTCTGGTTCTATCTTACCGCAGAATCCAAGAAAGCCCCGGCCATTCAGTGGGCAATAGCAGGGTTCATAAGCTATTTCGTGCCGTATCTGGTTTGGATAAAGCTGGTGGCGGCGAAGAAACTTCCCTATCCTTCGGCCGGAATATTGGTGGGAGGGATTTGTGCTTGGCTGGTCTTGACCCTGATCCTGAAGAAGCTCAAACAACCTGAATAGGTCTTGTCGGGTGAAAAAAACGCGCCTAGGCCGAGAAGCCGTGGCGCGTTTTTCGTATGGCTGTCGTAAATGCCTGAAAGCTTACAGCTTCCCTGCGTTTTGGCTCAGATAGGAAGCGACGCCTTCGGCGTTAGGCTTGAAGCCACCCTGGCCCTTGTTCCAACCGGCCGGGCAAACTTCGCCGTGTTCTTCGACGAACTGCAAAGCATCTACGATCCGGACCAGTTCGTCGAAATTGCGACCCAGCGGCAGGTCGTTGACCACCTGGTGGCGCACCACGCCTTGGGTGTCGATCAGGAAGGTGCCGCGATAGGCGACGGCACCGCCTTCCACCTCGACATCGTAAGCCTTGACGATGGCATGGCTCACGTCGGCGATCAGCGTATATTGGACCGGGCCAATGCCACCCTTGTCGATGGGGGTATTGCGCCAGGCGTTGTGGGTGAATTGGGAGTCGACGGAAACCGCCAGCACCTCCACGCCGCGTTTTTTCAGTTCTTCAACGCGGTGATCCAAGGCGATCAGTTCGGTCGGGCAAACAAAGGTGAAATCCAAAGGATAAAACACGATGGCGACATACTTACCCTTGGTTTCCGTGGATAATTCGTAGCTGTCTACGATGGTGCCATCGCCTAATACGGCCGCTGCCTTGAAGTCGGGGGCCTTTTTACCAACTAAAACGCTCATAGAAATCTCCTGTGAATTGTCCAAAACATGAGGTTTTGATTGTACACCGAAAGACTCGGGAATTGGCAAGGCTTAGACGAGAGAAAGTGATGGATTGTCCATAATATCCCGCCACACCGCGCCGCCAACGCCGTCCTGTAGGGGTTGAATGCGCACATAAAGCATCCCGTGGATATGGTGTATTTCCACCGCCATGATGCCGAAATTCGATTCGCTCCGATTGACGAGGCGAATCGCGCCAATCTGTATCCCGGACAAGCGCAGAATGAAACCGTCGAAGCCGATGCGTAACTGCCCATCACAAAGATCGATGTTTTTCATGACGGCATTGCGCAGATGTCGCGGGGGACTGGCGATGAAAATGGAACAGGGCAATTCCAATTGCGCCAGCAAGCCGAGTCTTTCGTGGAGTTCCCGCAAGGACAGCAGGGTTTCAGAGTAGGGCCGCTCATCGCAACCGTATAAGCGGTCACGGGGAGGGCATTTATTGGCGAAAAATTCCTCGGTCGGGGGTACGATAGCGCCTAATTTGGAGGCGAACGGTGTGGCGTTGGTTTGCATACTGACCTCCTTGAAGGGGTGGATCTGGAAGACTTGTCGGTAAAGAGGAGCAATTGTCGCGCCATGGAAGTCGGGGGTGTTCTCACTATCTGCGGCCGGTCGAAAGCCGCGTGTATTCAGGCAGTCCGATTATAATTCTGCAGCAAAGGGATGAAGGGATGATGACAGACTGTGGGGGAAATGCCCCAATTTATGGGTATTGCCTTAGGAGAATTATTTGCACAGGGAATGGGCGCTGATCGGATCGGTGGCGACCTGTCGCTCGGCATCTGGCGCCTCACGCGACGGAATAACGGCATCGATTGCCACTGCTATCAACGGCGGTGTCCATGGTTTCGATTGTTGGTTTTGAAAGCTATCGCATGATTCGCTTCTTGGTAATATGACGCATCGCCTGGATTCCCCTCTGAAAGGCAGGCCCAATTGGGTTTGGCCGCCTTGACAGGACCGGAATGGGTAATTACGATCAAGCGCGCAATTTGCTGCTTGTGACAATAGCTTGCGGTTTTTAGGTTTCCTTCAAAGGTAAAGTTCGAATCGGGCAGCAACGGGAGAACGGCCCTGGGAGAGCTTTACTTTCTCCCTGATTCTATTTCTGCAAATGGCATCAGCGATATCGCTACTTAGACTTGGGATATTCGAATGGCGTCCGTGGATTGAGAAATTGTGGAAAACAACTCGCGGTGCGGAAATCAGCAGAAGGAACTGGCAAAATAGAGGGAATAAAGCGGAAGTCCCTCCAGGATAGGTGAGGTATGGAGGAAATTGCGTGGATTTCCCTGGCCAAGAGGATTTTAGAAAGAAGATACTATGCAAGAACAGGCGTTGGAATACGCAGGATTCTGGATTCGAACATGGGCAACCCTCATCGATAGCATGCTATTGTTGCTGGAGACATTATCGGAAACTAGACAGAATGCCCATACACTACTGCGTTCTAAAATGGTTTCCGATAAAGTCTATTACATTCCCATCGCTGAACTCCATCTATGGATGGGAAGACTTCGACGCAGGACAAGCTGGTTTCATCGCCGATCCTGCTGATTTTCTGATTTCAACCTATTCACCGCCAGCAACCACGGGGATGCGGATTTCGGCTACCGGCTCTATGTGATGACCGGCCGCCATTTCAATACCTTACCGTTCACCCCGGACTATCTCAGAAAACGCGGGATAGAAGGCGGCTGGCTGAACGAAACCCATTGTCTGCCGGAACACATGGGCTTCCACCACTCCTGGCTCGAGCACGAGGCGAACGCCTTCACGAAGCTCAAGGCGTTCGAGGCGAATGTGGTCGATCGCAGCCTCATCGATCCCGGCTATGCCGCAAAATGCCTGCTCGACCGCGCTTCACTACCTGGACGCCGAGCTTTACATCGACAACGGCAAGAATTTCCTGCAGTCGCTGGAGGAAATGGGCACTTCCGATCTGTGGCTCAAGCCGGACATGCCGGGCTCGAATGCCGGAGACGAGGGATCATAGGGCCATCTCGCGGGCGAGATCCCGGAAAGCTTCCCTCAGCAGTTGCGCATGCGGGTCGTAGCTGGATCGGAGATTGAAGATGAGCCCGTCGGCATAGCTGGCCGCGATGCAGTTCAGGAACGAATACAGAGGCAGGGGTTGGGCGTCACCTGGAGGGTGTCGTCATAGTGTGTTTCATACGAGCCCGCCTCGGGTTGATTGCCCAGGTAGTTGAACATGCAGGCGTCCATGTTGGCGTAGGATTCCCCCGGATCGACGAGCCGCCGATTTCCGGCCAGGGCCCTGACGAATTTCGAGAGGACCTCGTCCTGCGGCAGTGGGCGATCATGGCGCAGGATGAGCAGTTCGCTGGCCGCCCCCCCGATTCGGGTGCATTGATTTTGCTGAAGGAGAACTTGACTCCCGGAAACACATAAATGGCTTGGCATCATCGTTCCCAACATCATTCACTTCGAAATCATCCCCTGCCGCAGCGTGATCGAGATGATCCGCTTCGAGATCGTCTTCTCCCTCAAAGCTATCGACGCGATCCGCATCGGGACCCTTCTTTCCCTCAAGGCCATCGGCGTTATCCGGCACTGAATCGTCCTTTTCCTCATCGCCATCGCCTCTATTCGCTTCGGTATCATCCGGGGTCACCGGAGGATCGAGCTGGGTCATCTGGCAATCAGCTTCTCCGTCAACTCGATCATCCTTTTCTAGTTCACGATCTTCATTTTCCTGGACGCGATCAACGGGATGGCCTTCGCGATCGTCTTTTCCCTTATCGGGATTGGCACAATCAGGTGATGAATCGACTTTTCCCTCGACACGAATGACAAGATTCGGTTATGAATCGTGTTTTCTCTTAACCCGATAGCCATAATTCGGCTCTCAATCGTCATTTCTCTCAACAGGATCGGCAGGAGGGTCTTCTGAGTCGGCATGATCATCAACACACCCGGTTTTTGGCCCTTTACATCAACCTTCCCATTAAGAACCTCATCGGTATCATCGTCCGACTTAACGTTCCCTGGGCTGCCCTCATCAGGTTCGGCATTGTCTGCTACGCCCCCACAGAACCAAGCGCCATGTTCTGAAATATTGGCGGCGCATTCCGAGGTGCTCAAGGTAGAGCGCGCCGGTATACTTGACCACGGGGAAAGCAAGTGACGAAACCGCGAACAAAGCGGCAAGGCCAACTGAAGTTGCAAATGCGTTGCCAAGGTTGCCGAGAACGACACCCGCCACCGGATACCCACCCGGACCAGCGCCCCTGAACAAGGCAGCGCGTAACGATGTTTAGCACTGCATCCAACAACATCCTCGAGATTTCGTTATCCAGCGTGCGGCTATGCCCCATTTCATAGACCTGTTTTCCCCGGATTCCCAAGCTCCAGCTTTGGGAATCCTTCACTGCGGGATCGGCGGCTTGGAAAACAAAGCATCGAAGTTGATATGACTTTCAGGGGCAATGATGATCAAGACTCCTGCATAAACCTTTAAAGGAGTCAGATCAAACATCCCGGTCGATGCGCATTGTCTTAGGCCGGCGCCGTGGTCGGCAGGCTGAAGGTGAATATCGCGCCGTGTCCCTGGCCGCTCAATGCCTCGATGGTGCTGCCATGGAGCTGCAGAATGCGTTGTGTGATGAGCAGGCCCAAACCTCCCCGGGTTCTTCCGGGAGACTGCCGCAACGGCGAATCCCGCTGGAACAGACTGGGCAGATGCTCCTCGGCGATGCCGCTGCCGGTATCCGAAACCTTCACCCAGACGCCGCTGGCATCGGCACGACTCAGCTCGATCCGTATTTCCCCGCCTTCGGGGGTGTAGCGAAGCGCGTTGTCGATCAGATTGGTTAGCACGCGCTCGATCATGGCGATGTCGGCATAAACCAGTGGGATGTGCTGCAGAAAGTTGGCGCTGATCTTGACCCGTTTATGGGACGCGGTCAGCTCGAATTTCTGCGCCACATCCTGGATCAATTCCTGGACCGAGAAGCGCTCGACATTCGGCCGCACTTCCTCGCATTCCAGTTTGGCCAGTTCGAACAGTTCCTGGGCCAAATGGGCGACACGCTGGCTCTGACGTACCGCCACCTGCAGATATTGATGCTGTTCGGCGGCGGAGAGCCGATCGGACTTGCGCAGCAGGGTTTCCAGGTAGCCCTGCATGGATGTCAACGGGGTGCGCAGATCGTGGGATACATTGGCCACCATCTCGCGGCGCTGTTCGTCCTGGGATTTGATGTGCCGCATCTGCGCGGTAATGCGCTCGGTCATACGGGTGAAGGCGGCGGCGAGCTGGCCGATTTCATCCGCGCTTTGCCGGAGGCGGGGGTCCAGTTGAAGGGCGCCGCCGGTTCCCGGATCGTCGAAGGCGGCGATGGTTCGGGTCAGCGCATCGAGCCTGCGGGTGATGGCCGCGAACAGCGCCAAGCCCGCCACCAAAGTCAGCAACAAGGCTCCGGCGCCGGCTCCCATCGCCAGCTGGAAGACATGGCCTTGCCAGACATCTTCGGCCAGGCTCTGATAGGCATCGCCCACCAGCACGATATATAGATAGCCCACCTTCTCGCCTTGCACCCGCAACGGCGCGGCGCTGAATATCTCCCGGCTGCCGGGGTTGCGAGGGTTATCGCCTTTCAAGGGGAGTGGGGCGCCGGCCAGGAAGGCGTTTATCGGCGCCAGCGCCACCTGCTTCAGCCGTACCCGTCCGGGCGGCGCGTCGAATGCCAGAATGCCGCCCTGGCTGTCGAGCAGGTAGAATTCCACGCTGGGATTGACCACCATCAGCATGTGAAACAATTCGCTCACCGCCTTGTGATCGATGCTGCCGGCATTCGCCAACGGCCAGTGGCTGGCGATATGTTCGGCCAAGCCCCGGCTGAGCTTCTGGATGATCTCCTGCTGGTGGTTTTTCGCCGCCACCAGGTCCAAGCCGCCGCACATTCCGCCGAACAGCAGAATCAATGCGGCAAAGGTGAGCGAAATGCGGCTGTACAGTGAGCGCAGTCTCATGATGGCCCTCCCGGTCCGACAAATTTGTAGCCCACCCCCCATACCGTCTGAATGAATTCGGGTCGTGCCGGATCACGCTCGATCTTACCGCGCAGACGATTGATGTGGGAGTTGACCGTATGTTCATAGCCGTCGTGGCCATAACCCCACACTTGGTCCAGCAGCGCCAGCCGGGAAAACACCTTGCCAGGATTGCGCGCGAAAAACAGCAGCAGCTCGAATTCCTTCGCCGTCAGTGCCAGGGATTGACCCGCCAGCGAGGCTTCATGGGCCAAAGGGTCGATCAACAAGCCGCCGCATTCGAAGACGCCGGTTTTCACCTGGGCCTGCCGTTCCATCGCTTCGGCGCGGCGAAACAGCGCGCGAATCCTGGCGATCAGCTCGGGCAGCGAAAACGGCTTGGTCAGGTAATCGTCCGCCCCCAGTTCCAGGCCCAACACCCGCTGGGTTTCGGTGGACTTGGCGCTGAGGATGACGATCGGCTGATAATGGGACATGCGCCGGACTTCACGGCAGATTTCCAGGCCGTCGACGCCGGGCAGCATCAAATCCAGCACCAACAGGTCGTAACGCCGCGCCTTCAGGCAGGCCAAACCCTCCAGTCCGTCGCGGGCGATGTCTATCGCATAACCTTCGTCCTTGAGATTGATGGCGAGCATGTCGCCAATGTCCGGGTCATCTTCGATCACCAGTATGTGTTTCATCGTCTGGGCACTCCCCATTTCCCGTCGTCGCCGAGATTATCGGCAAACCGGAAGGGACTGACCAGTCACATTTATTTGAAGGCTTCGTGATGAATTCGTGATTTTTGGCCGCGCACAATGATGGCGCCCCAACAGCCGGTCGGCTCATGGGGTGAGTCTTTTTCTTCCATTCCAACGAGGTCCGTCATGAAGAACCCATTCAAGCTTACATTCATCACCCTTTGTTTCGCATCGTTGATTCCGGCCATCGGCCTGGCCGATTCGGAAAGACGCGACGATCATAACCTCCCTACCGCGGAGACGGTGTATACCCTTTCCAATTCTGCCAGCGGCAACGAAGTGCTCGCTTTTCAGCGCAATGGCCAGGGCTCCATGCAACCGGCGGGCCGTTTCGCCACGGGCGGAACGGGCACCGGCTCCGGTTTGGGCAATCAAGGCGCGCTGGCCTTGAGCCACAATGAGCATTACCTGTTCGCCGTCAATGCGGGCAGCAACGACGTTTCGGTATTCCGGATCCAGGACGACGGGCTGGAACTCGTCGACCGCGCCGCCGAGGAAGGCCTGACCCCGGTCAGCGTGACCGTCGATCACAATCGGGTTTATGTCGTCAATTCGGGGGACGATTCGATCTTCGGTTTCCGCTTCAACCCCCGTTCCGGCAAATTGCGCGCTTTGCCTCGATCCCACCGCAAGCTCAGCGGCACTGGCACGGGGCCGGCCCAGATCAGTTTCGGCCGTGAAGGCGATGCCCTGGTCGTCACCGAAAAAACCAGCAACAAGATCACCACCTTTTCCCTGGATGAGGACGGCATGCCCGAGGAACGTCACGTGATCGATTCCGCCGGAACTACCCCGTTCGGTTTTGCTTTCGGCAAGCACGACCAATTCTTCGTCTCCGAAGCCCAGGGTGGGGCCGCCGGCGGGGCAACGGTCTCTTCTTACCAATTGCAGGACGATGGAGCGGCGCAAGCGATCGAGACCAAAGTCGCGGTCGGTCAAACCGCCGCCTGCTGGCTGGCCACCACCCCCAATGGCCGTATCGCCTTCACCGCGGACACCCCGGCCGGTGCCATTTCCTCGTTCGCCATCGGCTCTGCCGGGCAATTGTCGCTGCTGCAATCCAGAGCGGCCGAAGAGAACCGGCCTATCGACCTTGCCGTCTCCCTGGATGGCTCGGTGCTGTACACGCTCAGTGGCGGTGATCACAGCATCGGCGTTTACCGTATCCGCGCAGGCGGTGTGCTGCAAAAACTGGACAGCCTGGCTACCTTGCCGGCAGGCGTCACCGGCCTGATCGTGCGCTGAGCCGACCACCCATCGAGTCAGCAATCAACAGGGCTTTACAACCCTGCGATTGCTGACAGCCGATGAAAGTCCCCAGGCTATTTCGTTCCGGCTTAGGCCAGGGTAGAAAAGGCGAGGACCAGAATCCCCGCCGCCAGGGCCAGATGTAGCCAGCGATCCGGATCGTTGATCTGAACCATGCCGAGCAGCAGGTCACCGGGCCGCAGGAAACCCAGAACCGCCACCGGAAGG
Organism: Methylococcaceae bacterium; assembly: GCA_028711365.1. Classification (GTDB taxonomy): domain Bacteria; phylum Pseudomonadota; class Gammaproteobacteria; order Methylococcales; family Methylococcaceae; genus Methylumidiphilus. The sequence continues at coordinate 26,866 of JAQTSI010000003.1, read as the reverse complement.
TATGCCCAACCGATGATTTTGAGTGTGGTCTGGGCATGATCCGGAAACCGGATCGCGCCGAACAGGAATCCGGCGCTGGTCAGACAAAACGCACATCTCAAGAATGGTTAAAGTCGGAGCGGAGTAGCCGTCATGCCGCCCAGATTTCGGCGGCGAAGGTCTTATCCAGCGGCGTTCGCATGATCCGGTTGGCATAGTTGGACAGGGTCTTGAGGGTGATCGTCAGCACCACCTCCAGGACGTTGGCTAGGCTGAAGCCTGCTTCGAGGAAGGCCGCGATTTCGGTCTCACTGGCCCAGCCTCGTTTTTGGACCATCGTCCTGGTGAAGACCGCCAAGGCATCGAGGCGCGGGTCGGGAAGTGCCCCTCCGGCCCCAATGCTGTTGACTTAAGAACCCTCCCCCTTGCAGGGGGAGGGCAGGGTGGGGGTAGAACGCCAGAACCTTGCGCAGAGTCTCGGCGTTTAGTAGCCGTTTCAAGCGCTTTACCCCCATCCCAACCTTCCCCCTGCGAGGGGGAAGGGGTGGAAAACCTTAAGTCAACAGTATTGCCCTCCGGCCCTGGCCGCATCAACGATGGCGTCGTCCACGCCAGCCACGGAACGGGCCATGTGAGAGTGGAACGGCACGCAATAATCGCAACGGTTTTCGACACTGGCCGATAGCGCGGCAATATGGCGTTCGGCGGGACTCAGGCTGGAGTGATCCAGCAACTCGGTCAGTTGCAGATAAGCTTTGAGTGCGCTGGGAGACTCGGCAAGACCCGCCAAAAGGCCGGGAAGGAAGCCGAATTCTTTCCGAACCTCCGCCAAAATAGGTTGAGCGGTGGCAGGGGCGCTGTCGGGGGTATGGAACGTGAACGTCGTCATGATTTTTTCCTATGGATGGGGACGAGAGGGAAGGTGACGCTTGCACCTTCGAGAGCCATGCTAAGATCAGTTCCCTGAACGCTGTAGCCCAGATCGTCCTAATTTCATGATCGACCATTCAGAAGATCCGCTCTCCACCCTCCTTACCGTCATTCGGCTGAGGGCGAGGATTTACAACCATGAGACTTATTGCGGGGAATGGAAACTGGACTCCCCGCAGGAACCGCGGGCATCCTTTCACTTGCTGGCTTCGGGGCGTGGCCGGTTGACAATGCTGGAAACCGGCCTAGAGGTCTCACTCCGGGGGGGAGATTTGGTGCTGTTGCCGCGGAACACCTCCCACAGGCTCTGCGGTGAGGAAGGTGAAGGATTCACGACGCTGCTGTGCGGCTATTTCGAATTCAGTTTCGGCAGCGCCAACCCCATTCTCGATGCCCTGCCGGATCTCGTCGTCATCCCCATGGAAGACCCTCAAAGCTGCGCCCAACTGATGGCCCTTTCGGGTCTCCTGCTGGCCGAGGCGGAACAGGCCCGCAACGGCAGCCGGTTCGCCCTCGATCGCCTGGCCGAAGTGCTGTTCGTCATGATGATACGCCGCTATCTGGAACGGACGGCCGAAACCGGTGGGGTTCTGGCCGGCCTCGCCGACCGGAGAATCTCCCGCGCCCTGGCGGCCATGCACCGGGAGCCGGAACGGGCCTGGCAGGTGGAAACGCTGGCGAAGATGGCTGGCATGTCCCGCACCGCGTTCGCCCAGCGGTTCGCCAAATTGCTCGGGCAGCCGCCGCTGGCGTATCTCTCCTCCTGGCGCATGCTGTTGGCCGAGCGCTGGCTGACCGAGGAACGGTTGAGTGTGGCGAAGGTTGCCGAACGCTTGGGCTATGGGTCGGAAACGGCGTTCCGCAGGGCCTTCAAGCGCAGTCGAGGAACAGGGCCGGGCAGTTTCCGTCGCCGAATGGGCATGTCGTGAACGGCGTTCGGGAAGCTTGGCAAGGGTCGCAACGGTGGAAGCCGGGTCCGAAGATTGGGTTTATTGCGGAAACAGCCAATCCCGATAGGTCATATCGAATCATGCAAGCCGTTGTGTCGGTTGATACTAACCGGATTTTTGCATGCCACTTGGGACGGAATCACAAATTCTGAAATATGCCCTGTTCATGGAGACGGCGTAGATCGATGCCGTAAGCATCGTGGCGCAGCATGGCACTGATCCGGTAAGGGTTTCCACAGGCATCCGGTTCGAGTTTCGACAAATCCACGATGCGCTCCTTCCGGGGGGTCTTGTTTTCATCGAGCAACAAGAGCACCCGGGGCCGGATCCTGGCCTTAGGATTCATCCCGATGACTACCCCCACTTCCCCATTGCTCATTTCGACGACGCTGCCCGGCGGGTAGATACCCAGGCACTCGATGAAATGGATCGTCAATTCGGCGTCGAACAGGTTTCCGCCCCCCTCGTTCATGATCTTGATCGCCTGCATGTGGGTTTCGCCCTTCTTGTAAACCCGATCGCTGGTGATGGCGTCGTAGGTGTCGGCAATCGCCACCAATTTGCTGAACGGACTCAACTGCTCTCCGATGAGCGCGCGCGGATAGCCGCTGCCGTCGATGCGCTCGTGATGGGAATAGGCCACGTCGACCGCGCCCTCGAAGCCGCCCCTTGCCGACATGAGTATGTCCCTGCCATAGAGGGTGTGCGCACGCATCAATTTCAGTTCTTCTTCGTTGAGACTTCCGGGTTTATTCAGGATTTCCAAAGGCACCTTCATCTTTCCCATATCGTGTAGCAAGCCACAATAACCGAGATTTCTCAGTGCCTCGACCGAAAAACCCAAAAAACGGCCCAAAGCGATCGAAAGAATGCAGACATTCATCGAGTGCTCGGAAGTGTAGGTATCCTTACTTTTCAACTGAGTCATCAACAGCAAGGCATTGGGGTTTTTGATGATGCTGTCCACGCATTCGGCAACGGCCTCCTTTGCCTGTTCCGAGTCGATGCCATGACCGAAACGGACTTCTTCCATGAAAGATTTCACCAGGTTGCTGGTTTGCTTATGGGTGACGCCCGCAGCCTCGATTTCCCTTTCGAATACTCGTTGCAGCTTTGGGGGGTTGGCGGTCCAGATGGGAGATGAGATCGGCTGTTTTAAAGAAGTGGCCGAATCGTTTTCTACATATTTGCTGCTGTCCACATAAACATACTGACAATATTGCTGGACGGTTTTGATATCGTCCTCCGTCTTCAATTCAAATCCCTGGAACAGGAATGGCGTATCCAGCCATGGACGATCCAGTTCGCAAACATACATGCCGATCTTGAGATCATCGACAGCAACCTTAAGCGTAATGACTTCTTCCATCATATTCTCAAGGGCATGATTCGCTCAAAAAGCCGTGATCGCGAGGACCCTGTGGCGGTTGGTGCGAGTCTCAAACCTGTTTCCAACAGGTTTGAGCTTCTGACGAGTTATCACTTCAATGAGATGGCCGTCCCTTCCTAAGCGGCATCGAAGGGTCTTAAAGAGGAAGTTTTCAAATCTCCTCAAACCCTGGGGAAAACCACAATGAGCATGACTGATTGATCCGGCAAAAATGGCAATATCTACGCGAGCTTACGCCGGCCCGATAGAAGTCGCATGTACCGGTACGTCCTCCAGTCCGCCCCATTCGGTCCAGGAACCGTCGTAGACGGCGGCGGTCTCGTTGCCCAGCAGATAAAGCCCCAAGGCCAGCACCGAAGCGGTGACGCCGGTGCCGCAGGTGGTGACGACGGGCCGGGAGATGTCGATGCCGGCCTGGTGGTAGAGTTCAGTCAGTTCACTTGCGGGTTTGAGGCGAAAGCTGGCCTCGTCCACCAGGGACTTGAAGAACAGGTTGAAGCTGCCGGGGATGTGACCGGAGCGCAGGCCTGCGCGGGGTTCGGGCTCGGCGCCGGCAAAACGCCCGGGGGAGCGGGCGTCGAGGATTTGCGCCTCGGGTTGATCCAGCAGCGCTTTGACCTGTTCGAGCTTGCGCACCAGTTCCGGGCGAAAGCCGGCTTTGAAGGTTCGCGCCGGCGGACTGACGGCATCCGCGTTCACGGGTTTTCCTTCCTGCTTCCAGCGGGCCAGGCCGCCATCCAGAACCGAGACCTTGTCATGGCCGAAGACACGGAAAGTCCACCACAATCTGGCGGAGGCCATGAAGAAATTATTGTCGTAGACGATGACATGACTGTCGCCGCCTATCCCCAAGGCTCCCGCGCCTTCGGCGAACCGTTCCGGGCTGGGCAGCATGTGCGGCAGCTTGACGGAGTGGTCCGCGACTTCGTCGATGTCGAAGAACTGAGCGCCGGGGATGTGGTTCTGGCGATATTCTTCCAGGGCGTTGCGGTTCTGGTTGGGCAGGAAAAAGCTGGCGTCCAGCAGGGAAACTTCAGGCGAACCCAGTTTTTCGGCCAGCCAGTCGACGCCGACCAGGGGGGGATATTTTGCATTCGGCATGGTTTTCCTCAGCCCAGCAGGTTGATTAAGGTTTGCAGATAAACCCGCGACAGGCCTACCACATCCTCCACCGGGGTATGTTCGTCGATCTTGTGGATGCTGGCGTTGAGCGGGCCCAGTTCGACTACCTGTGCGCCGGTGGGGGCGATGAAACGTCCGTCGGAAGTGCCGCCGCCGGTGTCGGGTCGGGCGCGTTGGCCGAGCACCTGTTCCAGCGCTTGCTGCACCGCTTCGGTCAGTTCGGACTGGAGGGTGAGGAAGGGGGCGCCGGAAAGCCGCCAGTTCAGTTCATATCTCAGCGCGTGTCTGTCGAGGATGGCGCGGACGCGGGAGTCGATTTCATCGGCGGTGATGGCGGTGGAGAAGCGGAAATTGAATTGCAGATCCAGCCTGCCGGGGATGACGTTATCCGCGCCGGTGCCGCCGTGGATATTGGATACCTGGAAACGGGTGGGCGGGAAGAATTCGTTGCCCCGGTCCCAGACTTCGGCGGTGAGTTCCGCCAGGACGGGGGCGAAGCGGTGAATAGGATTTTCCGCCCTTTCCGGGTAAGCCACATGGCCCTGCACGCCCAATACTCTCAATGCGCCGCACAGCGATCCGCGCCTTCCCACGCGGATGACATCGCCCAGGCGGTCGAAGCTGGAAGGTTCACCGATCAGGCACCAGGCGATGGTATCGCCGCGTGCTTTCAACACCTCCACCACCTTGGCGACGCCGTCGATGGCATCGCCTTCTTCATCGCTGGTCAACAGGAGGGCGACGGAGCCTGGATGTTGCGGATATTCGGCGACGAAATATTCCAACGCCGTGACCATGGCGGCGACTCCGCTTTTCATGTCGGCCGCGCCGCGTCCGTATAGCATGGCGCCGCGGATGGTCGGCTCGAAGGGGGGGGAGGTCCAATCCTCCAGCGGCCCTGGGGGCACCACGTCGGTATGTCCCAGGAATACGAACAAGGGCGCGGCCTCGCCTCGGCGCAACCAGATGTTTTTCGTCGCGCCGAAATTCATCCATTCGGCCTTGAAGCCCAGAGGCTCAAGCCGGGCGGCGATGAGATCCATGCAGCCGGCGTCGTCGGGAGTGATGGACTTGCGGCGGATCAGTTCCTTGGTCAGTTCGAGAGTTTCGCTCATAGTTCGTTACCGTAATATTCCGGGGTGAAGCCGATGAGGGTTTTCGCGCCGGTTTCCAGCACCGGGCGCTTGATGAGGCTGGGCTGAGCCAGCATGAGGGCTAGCGCTTTGGAACGGTCCAGATTTTCGCGTTGGCTTTCTTCCAGTTTGCGCCAACTGGTGCCGCGGCGGTTCAGCAGGGTTTCCCAGCCCAGGGTTTGTTCCAGCCTTTCCAGCAAGGCCGGAGCTAGCCCGTTGCTGCGGAAGTCATGGAAGCGGTATTCGATGCCGTGAGTTTCCAGCCATTGCCGAGCTTTCTTGACGGTGTCGCAGTTCTTGATGCCGTAGAGAGTATGCATGGGAAGCAAAAACCGATTGAGTTGAATCGATTATAACCGCATCTCCGGCAGATTTCCCGGCATAACCGTTCGCTCTTCCTTATCCCGCGAGGAAGCGGGAAAGGAAGGTTTATATCGGCTGAGACGAAAAAACCCATGCGGCTTTTGACCGCATGGGTTTTGGATCGCGCCGGATCGATTTATTCGAGGCTCAGCGCGGGCAGATTCTTGACTTCTTCGGCGATTTTCTTGCGCTCCGTGCTAGGCAGCGGGATCAAGCCCTTGTCGGCGAGATAGCCTTCATCACCCCAAGCCTTTTCGCTGGTGAATTCGGCGACATATTCGACGATGCCGGGAATCACGCCGATATGAGCCTTTTTCACGTAGAAAAACAGCGGGCGGGAAATCGCATATTTGCCGCTGGAGATGGTTTCGTAGGTGGGTTCCTCGCCGTCTACGGTGGCGGCCTTGATTTTGTCCTTGTTCTGGTCCAGGTAGCTATAACCGAAGATGCCGACGGCGTTCGGGTTGGCCTCGAGCTTTTGCAGGATCAAGTTATCGTTTTCGCCGGCTTCGATGTAGCCGCCATCCTGGCGAACGGTCATGCAGACATTGTTGAAGAAGTCCTTATCGGATTCCTTCTTGGCTTTCAGCCAGGCAAAGCCTTGGCAACCGCCTTCCAGGGCCAGTTCGGCGAGGGCGTCACGGGTGCCGGAAGTGGGCGGAGGGCCGAGTACTTCGATCTTGGTCTGCGGCAGTTTGGGATTGATTTGGTTCCAAGTCTTGTAGGGGTTTTCCACCAAGGCTTCGGATTCGGGCGCAGCCGGGTCGGGAACCCGTTTGGCCAGAGCCTGATAGATTTCCTTGCGGCTCAACTGGAATTTCGTTTTGGATTTCTTGGAATTGGCCAGTACGATGCCATCGAAGCCGATTTTGACTTCCACGATGTCCTTGACGCCGGCTTTCTGGCAGGCGTCGAACTCGCTTTTCTTGATTTTGCGGGAAGCATTGGCGACATCTGGATGTTGCACGCCCACACCGCCGCAAAACAGTTTCATGCCGCCGCCGGTGCCGGTGGATTCGATCTTGGGGGTTTTGAATTTACCGGCTTTGCCGAATTGTTCCGCCACGACCGTGGCGAAGGGGTAGACCGTGGAAGAGCCAACCGCGCTGATATAGTCACGCGCTTCCTCGGCATTGGCCGAACCGCTCAGGGAAAGGCCCAGAGCCACGGCACCCATCATCGCAAACTTCTTATCCATAAAACACCTCATTGGGCTAAAGGAGACGATATTGTGCATCAGAATTATGAAAAAGCCCGGAAGGTCTTCCGGTTTAGGCCTTTAGAAATCCACGCGGACGGCCGTTTCCCAGATATCCGGGCTCAGACCTTTCAAGCAACCCAGACTGGCTGAAGCAATGGCGGTGCCGGCTGCGGGGGTGCCAGCAGTGGCCGGGCAGGCCAGGGAATTGTTGTTGTTGAATACATGCACCCAGTCCGTCATCAAACGAACCCGAGACGTCAGGTACCAGTTCAAGGCCAGGGTGCCGGTATTCATGCTGCCGCCATTGATATGCAGGGTGTTCATGTCCATCAGGTCGTAACGGGCGGCCACTTCCAAAGCGCCCCAGCCGCTGCCGCCGATGAAGCTACGTTTCGGTGTGACTCGGCCCCAGGCGCCTTTCTTTTCATCGTAAGGACGGTTTTCGCCAGTCAGGAAATAACCGGCATAGGCATAAAAGCCTTCCAGAACTTCGGGGTCAGAATAGCCCTTACCCGAGATCCTGGCTTGCATGTATTCGGCCGTGAAGTGGGCAGGGCCCCAAACACCGCCCAGTTCCGCGCCGAACATGGCGACTTCGCTAGCCACGTGAGCCGGTGAGGAATGGATACACGTGCCCTTGGCATTCTTCAGGTCGCAAATGAACGTATTGGTGAGGTTGCCAGTGTTGATCCAACTGGTGCGATCCACGTTGCTATTAGGCTGGGCTTGGAACTGCCAGCCGCCGGTCCGCAGGCTCCCGTCCGCATTGAAATTGTTGTTGATGCTGCGCCAGGACCCCCAGACCCCGGTGTGCAACAGATTGCCGTCCTTGTCCTTATAGGGCAGGAGGGTGGTGCGGCCTACCAATTGGTAACTGGTGTTACCGCTGAAGCCATTGCGGTTGTTGTTATTATTGTTGCTGCCCTGAGTATTGAAGGAACTGGTGCCTGGAGCGGGTGCACCCAGCGACTCGGTCGTCAGGCCGCCACGCAGCATGTAAGGCATGCCGTAAACCTTGTCGGCCACATCGCCGATGATGCCCAACTGGTATTTGCTGCTTGAACCTGCCTCGAAGAAAGCGTTGTTGGGCAGGGAGCGCTCGATGAAGGTCAGGTAGTTGTTGCTCATTACCGATTCCATGCTCTTGCCTTCAGCCAACTGACCGATGGATAGATTGAACGGCCTTAACCCCGTATAAGTGATGAAGGCATCGGTGATGCCGCCGGTGCCGCCGCCGTTGCGGGTAAAGTCGTATTCGAATTTATAACCATAATCCTTGAAGAAAGTGCCTTCGGTATACAGGCGGGCACGGCGCAGATTCACTCCATTGGCAAGATCGGTACCATATTTGCCGTTCGGGTCGTTGAAGTTGGCCTGGGAGTCGACTTGCAGGCGACCGCCGATCTTGGTTTTGAAGTTGCCGTCGGTGGATTCGAATTCCAATCCCTTATCGCTGAGCTTGATGCGGCCTGCGTCTTTTTCTTCGGCTTTGGGTGCACCGTGTTCGCTCGAAGCGACGGCGGTGCTGGGCTTGGCTGGCGTTTTCTTGCTCAGATTGCTGAATTGATCCTTGGTGATGGTTCCGTTTTTGACCAGAACATCGAGCAGTTCATTGCTGGCAAGACCTTCCTTGCCGCTCAGCGAACCGTATTGTGCTTTGCTGATGGAGCCATTTTTCAGCAGGATATCGAGGAGTTCTTTATCCGCCGATGCATGGGCGATGTTCCCGGACAAGGCCAGAATTAACAGCGCGTTGATTTTCTTTAGGTCTTTTTTATTTTCCGATAACTTCGTCGGTTTCATGGGAGCCTCCCGTAACGTTGTTGTAAAGTGGTGCACTGTGTTGTTTGTGTGCAACGCGATGGCGTGCATTGTGTGCGGGAAATGTTACGATTTCAAGACATCGATGAAAAAACCTGGTGAAATCCCCTGGACAGGGAGGCTCTAAACTTGCTACTATTTCACTGGGTTATTCTAAATATGTCCTCGGAAAACCTGTAGATCTCGGTTCATATGCTCGGTGTGCATCCTTCGGCCACTGTTCTCCCGCAATCCTTCCTGAACCATTTTTACGCAACGCTTTGCTTAAGTTGGAAGCCATTAGCCAATTCCCCTATACTATCGGCCTTTAGTTGAAGGCGAAGCTCGCAGACCGGCGAGCGTTTTCGTCGGCCAATCGTCTGGAAATTTAAGAACCATCGCTCCCCGATGAATCCCCATCTTCCAAAATTGCAGCCCTATCCGTTCGAGAAACTCGCACGTTTGAAGCAGGGCTTGAATCCTCCTACCGACAAGCCACACATCGCATTGTCCATCGGCGAGCCGCAACACCCTACGCCCGGTTTCGTCGGCGAGGCGTTGATCGCCCATCTGAATGGACTGACCCAGTACCCCGCCAGCAAGGGGATTGCCCCGGTGAGGCAGGCCATCGCCGATTGGCTGTCCTTGCGTTTTCGCCTGCCGCCCGGCGCGGTAGATCCCGAGCGGCATATCCTGCCGGTGAACGGCACCCGCGAGGCGCTGTTTTCCTTCGCCCAGTGCATCATCGACCCGGCACAGCGGCCTTTGGTATTGATGCCCAATCCTTTCTACCAGATTTACGAAGGGGCTGCCTTGTTGGCCGGGGCCGAGCCTTATTTTCTCAATGCGACGCAGGAAAACGGCTTCTTGCCCGATTACGACCGAGTGCCCGATTCGGTTTGGGCGCGCTGCCAATTGCTCTATATCTGTTCTCCCGCCAATCCCACCGGGGCGGTGATGGGAGAGGCGACTCAACGCAAGCTCATCGAACTGGCTCAGCGTTTCGATTTCATCATCGCATCCGATGAATGTTATTCCGAGCTTTACGCGGACGAGAACAATGCGCCGCCCGGCCTGCTGCAAACGGCCCACGCCATGGGCAACACGGCGTTCAAACATTGCATCGTCTTCCATAGCCTGTCCAAACGCTCCAACGCCCCCGGTTTGCGCTCGGGTTTCGTGGCCGGCGACGCCGAGATCCTGAAAAGCTATTTGCTCTACCGCACCTATCATGGCTGCGCCCAATCGTTGCCAGTGCAATATGCCAGCCTGGCGGCCTGGAGCGACGAAGCCCATGTGAAGGAGAACCGCGCGATCTATCGGGAAAAGTTCGCCGCAGTCCACGGCATCTTGAACGAGGTGCTGGATGTGACCCTGCCTCCTGCCGGATTCTACCTGTGGCCGCGCACGCCGCTGGAAGGAGAAATCTTCGCCCGCGAGTTGTACGCCCAACAAAACGTCACCGTGTTGCCCGGCAGTTATCTTTCGCGTGAATGCCATGGCGTCGACCCAGGCAGAGATCATGTGCGCCTGGCTCTGGTGACGCCTTTGGAAGAATGCGTGGAGGCAGCGGAGCGAATCAAGCGATTCGTGGTCGGTTTGTGAGCGAACTCCAGTTGAATTCCATAGAAACGCTACTGCACTCGCCGAAAATCAAAACCTAAGAAGCCACTGCGGCTTTCCCAAGCAACTAAAAAAAACCTGGAAAACCATGTCACTAGAATTAGAAAAACTCATCAACCAAGCCTTCGAAGACCGCGCCCAGATTTCCCCCGGCCATGTAGCCCGGGATGTGGAAACGGCGATCCATGAAGCCATTTATCTGCTCGATAGCGGAAAACGCCGTGTGGCGGAGAAAGTGGAAGGACAATGGGTGGTCAACCAGTGGCTGAAGAAGGCCGTATTGCTGTCTTTCAGGATTCGCGACAATGTCGTCATCAAGGGCGGGGAAACCCATTATTTCGATAAGGTGGAACCGAAATTCGCGGATTTCGACGCCCATCATTTCCAGGCGCTCGGTGCCCGCGTCGTGCCTCCCGCCACCGTGCGCAAAGGCGCTTATATCGGCCCCAACGTGGTGCTGATGCCATCTTTCGTCAACATCGGCGCTTATGTCGATTCCGGCACCATGGTGGATACCTGGGCCACGGTGGGTTCCTGCGCACAGATCGGCAAGAACGTGCACCTGTCCGGCGGGGTCGGCATCGGCGGCGTGTTGGAGCCCCTGCAGGCCGGGCCCACCATCATCGAGGACAATTGCTTCATCGGCGCGCGTTCCGAGGTGGTGGAAGGCGTCATCGTCGAGGAAGGCTCGGTGATTTCCATGGGCGTCTACATCGGCCAGAGCACCAAGATTTACAATCGCATGACGGGCGAGATCAGCTATGGCCGCATTCCGGCGGGTTCGGTGGTGGTATCCGGCAACCTGCCGGCGAAGGATGGTAGCCACAGCCTGTACTGCGCGGTCATCATCAAGCAGGTGGACGAAAAGACCCGCGGCAAGGTAGGCATCAACGAATTGCTGCGGGATTGAACCTTCAAATAGTTTTTCCATAACCTTCCACGATAGGAAAGCGCTCAATGAAAAAAATGATGATCATGGCCTTAGGTTTGCTGTTCTCTACCAGCGTCTTTGCCGGCGCGGACCACTATATTCGCAAGGACGGCAACCATATCCAGCACTTGAAGATCACCAAGCAGAAAGGGGATGTGAATGTGTTGGTGGACGTGGATTTCGAGCCTGGCGCCAACGAAACCGATAAGCCCTGCTCCGCCGAAATTTCCGGCGAAGCCAAAGTCATCAGTGAAAACGAGCTGATTCTGAAAAAACAGGCCCAGGGCGAAGCGCATTATTGCCAGCTCAAGGTCAACCTGAGCGGTGATGAGGCGAAGATCGAAGAATCGCAGGATTGTGCCCGATACTTCTCCGGCGGTTTTTGCCGTTTCGGCAGCGAAGGCAAGGCCCTGAACAAGATCAAGTAATCCACTTATCGAAGGAAGTGTCTCCAGGTCCTTTCGACCAGGGGCCTGGGGAGGGCGATTTAGGCTTTATGATGTTTGCATGGCTTTTGGGCTTCTCATCCATAGTCATCAGCCTTGCCACCTATCACTTCTATTCCATCCCTCGGTTTATGGACAGGATTGACAAAATTGATCAAAGGCATAACCAGGAGTTCATCCTGTAAAAGTGATAGGTGATAAGGTCATCAGCACCGATTTCCTCGACTTTATCGTTCCAAATCGCCTTGTTATGTGTGTACAACCGGCGCACAATATTCCGTATCCGTTTCTGGAGCCCGGTATGAATACCTCAACGATCAAAGCAAGTCGCCTCAACATTCGTTGTGACCATCGGGCGCGACAGTTGCTAGATAAGGCGGCTGCCTATACGCATGTCAGCGTGTCCGAATTCGTGCTTTCGCACGCCTTGGCCTCGGCCGAGCAAGTCGTGCAGGCTCATGAGTCAATCAGCTTGAATCCTATGGATTTTCAGGCTTTTCTCGCCGCTCTGGATGTGCCTGTCGAGGCCAATGAGGCTTTAAACCGCGCTTTCATTCGCCACGCTGAACAGGTCCGTAAGTGACGGTCTTTCGTATCCGCCCGCTCGATGCGACGGTTGATACGGCAGCCTTCGGTTGCGGACAAGCGGCCCTTGATGAATATATTAGGCGCTATGCATCGCAGGATATACGACGCGATGTGACGCGCGTTTTTGTTGCCGTGCCGGAGGATGATGTAGATCATCTGGCAGGTTTTTTTACCCTCAGTGCCGGCAGTGTGAATTGCTCGAAGCTGCCGGCAGCGCTCGCACGCAAGCTGCCTCGTTATCCCGTGCCGGTGGCGTTGATCGGTCGGTTGGCTGTCGACAAAAACTTTCAGTGCAAGGGACTCGGTTCCCTCCTCCTCGCCGACGCCTGTCAAAAAGTGGTGCAGGCGAGCCAGGTGCTCGCGGTTGCCGGAATCGTGGTGGACACGAAAGGGGATTCGGCGGCGGCTTTCTACCGGCATTTCGGCTTTATGCCTCTGGCCGGACAGCCGGGTCGATTGCTATTGCCTGCAACCGCCTTTAATTCGGTAAGGACTTAATTCAATGATTCGATTGCTGCGAACAGGGCTCCAACAAGGCCTGGAAAAACAGGTTCCGGCCACGGGCTTGGGCGTATTCCGCATTCTGGTCGGCTTGGTGATCTTGCAGGAGGTCCTGTTTCTCCTGTATTTCGGCCATCTCATCTTCGATCGCGCCCCTTTCATCGAGCAGGCTTCGCCGGTCGTCGATCTATTCCTGGCGCTGTGGGTCGTGCTGGCTTTGTGTCTGACCTTGGGTTATCACACCCGTTTCGCCGCACTGGCCAATTATCTACTGTGGATCGTTTTCGTCGGTTTCACCCCGATGTGGCTGGACTTCGACGGCGGCTTCGACCAGATGATGACCGGCATCGGTTTCCTGCTGGTGTTCCTGCCCACCGAGCGGGGCTTGTCTTTGGATAATCTTCGGCTGAAGCTGAAATATTCCGCTCCTGGATGGGATTACCGCCCGCCGGAGAGCGTATCCGTGCTGTGTTATTACCTGCCATTGGCCATGGTGCTCGGGCTGTTGTATCTGGATGCCGGCATCCACAAGCTTTCCGCCGAATTCTGGCGCAATGGCATGGGTTCCTGGCTGCCGCCCAGTCATCCTTATTACATGTCGGCTCTGGACATGAGTTGGCTGCTGAACCACAAGACGGTCGAACAAGTCATAGGCTACACCCTGATCGTGTTCCAGTTTCTGTTCCTGCCGCTGTTCTGGTTCAAGCGCTGCCGCGTCCCCTTGTTGTTGATCGGGGTCAGTTTCCATGTCGGCATCATCCTCTCCCTGAACATCTACCAGTTCGGTTTCGGCATGTTGGCGCCCTATGCCCTGCTGGTGCCGTTCTCCTGGTGGAAATGCCTGGCTTCGATGTTGCGCCGAAAGTCGCCGGCGCTGACCGTGTTCTATGATGGCTTATGCCCCTTGTGCAAGCGCACGGTGATCGTGCTTTCCCATTTCGATCTTGCCGGCGCGGTCGATTTCAAGGATCTGCAGACCCATGCGAAAACATGCCGGCAATTGGACCCCATACCCGAGGCGGAGTTGCTCAAGGATCTATACGCCCTGGACCTCAAGCATCGCTTGTATTCCGGCGTAGACACCTATATCCGGATCTTGTCCGCCATGATCTACCCGGCGCCCCTGGCCTGGATCGTTGGTCTGCCCGGCATCCATAGTCTTGCCGAACTCGTCTACCGGCGTATTGCCGACAATCGTGCCCGTTTGTCCTGCGATGAGAGTTGCGCCGCCCTTGCCATCGATCCGCAAGAAGATCCTTTCCGGCAAATTCACGCCCAGTGGCTGGGCACTCCCCGCCGGCAGGCCACCCGCATCGCCAAGCTCACGGTGTTGGTGATCCTGCTGCAACTGAACAGCACATTGCAATTCGGCGTGTTCTATCGGCTGAATGAGGGTCATGCGAGCAGCGAAGCCGGACAGTTGCTGGAGGGGCTCAGCAACGCCGTGCTGTTCATTTCCCACACTTTTTTAGGCATCACCCCCCACGCCCTGTACATGCATGACCATTTCGCGGGCTATGAACATATCTTGGCCGTGGCCTATCGCGATAAGGACGGCCAGGAACGTTTCCTGCCCTTCGTCAACGAGGAAGGCCGTATCGTCGCTCCCAACTGGGGCCGCATTCAATGCTGGTGGGCCAATATCGCCGTCACGCCGCATATCAAGCGCAAGCGTTTGAACAAGGCGTTGATGCAATTGACGGCGTTCTGGGGGACGAAAGTGGGGGTGGACCTGCTCAATACCGAGTTTCTGCTCAAGATGAAGGAAGTGCGTGTCCCCATGGACTGGGAGGCGAATCTGCGCGATCATAATCTGCGCCAACCTTGGCGGGACATCGGCACGGTGCGCTGGGACGAGCTTGGACAGGTCCGGGTGGAAACCCCCGGCATAGATTTGGAGGCTTGGTAGACATGTTCGATCAATGGTTCCCACAAGGCATCGCTCATTATCTACTCGGCGGCTTGTTGATCGGCTCGGGAGTCAGCCTGTTATATGTTTCGACCGGCCTGGTCGGCGGCATGAGCAGTTTCTTTACCACGACCTGGTCTTATCTTTCCAAGCGGCCCTTCTTCCAACAAGAGCGCTTCATTTCGGCGCGGCTGTGGCGGCTGGTCTATGCCCTGGGCTTGATCGCAGGGGCCGGCCTGTATCTGCTTGCGGGGGGCGATGCGTTCATCACCCAGGTCAAGCCTTGGCAACTCCTGCTGGGCGGATTTCTGGTCGGTTTCGGCGCGCGGCTTTCCAATGGCTGCACCTCCGGCCATGGCATCTGCGGGCTCGCTTCCTTGCAATTGCCGTCCTTACTGGCGGTGATCATATTCCTGACGACCGGGATCGGGATGGCGCATTTTTTGGCCTGGCTGGGAGTGCTGGCATGAGAGTTCTGTTATTTTTGGCGGTTTTGATCAGCGGGCTCCTGTTTGGTTTGGGGCTTTCGCTGGCGACGATGATTCGGCCGGAAGTCGTGCTCGATTTCCTGCTTTTCCACGATCTGGGCCTGTTGCTCGTCCTCGGCGGCGCGGTGATGGTGTCGCTGTTGGCCTATCAGTGGGGGCCGAGATGGCTCAAGAAGCCGATTCTCGGCGATGCCTACGCCCGGCACCCGTCCCGGCTCGATGCGCGGACCCTGGTTGGCGCCGCCATCTTCGGAATGGGCTGGGGAATTTGCGGCGTGTGCCCGGGGCCGGCCATCGCCGGGCTAGGCGCGGGCAACTGGCCGCTCATCCTGGCGCTGGTGGGGATTTTTGCGGGCGCCTATATTCAGGGGCGGTTTTTTCCCGGCGACTGAGCCTTTCAGTCACTGGGTCCTAGCGCCAACAAAGCGTAGGGGTCCTGGCTGATCTTTTCCAGTTGCTTCATCACGCGGCGCTGGATGGCCGGGCTGTCGCCGGGGCCGGATACATAGCAGGGATTGCCGTCCCTTCCGAACACGAAATGCTCATCGCAAGCGCTGGCATCCACATCGCCGAAAATCAGCTTGGCGGCTTTGTAGTCGTTATGCGGTTCCAATCCCAGTTCCCGGGCATAGGCCTCGGCCATTTCCACCAATTTCCGCGCGTAGGCAGGTTTGCGGTGGACGAATTCTTCCCCGGATGAACTGAGGAAACTTTCCATCTGCACCCGGTATTGGTCTGCTTCCATGATGGCGTACATGGCGTTTTTCACGCCCAGGCAGAACGTATCCACCAGGAACGCGCTCATGGCGTAACGGCCGTCCTCTAGGCGGCGGCTGAACCAGACCGATCCCAGGCCGATTTCGAAAATTCCTTTCGGTGTATAGACATCCGCAATCGGAGCATGCGCCGCCGACAGCCATTCGACCGCCATTGCACTGGTGAGCGAGGAGCCGGATTTGCGGATTTCCTTGCGCTTGGCCGTTTTCTTCGCGCGTTTCTTTTGCAAAGCTTTGGTGCTGAGGGCCATGTTTCGTTTCTCCTTAGAGCTTGAGTTGGCTGAAACTATATATTATATGCTCCGCATCCTCCGTGAATGAATGGCTTGCGTCATCTTTGCCAATGCAGGGCAGGTCGCCCCGGTTTGTCACGCTTTCAATCGATATTCGCAAGAAGGTAATTTCGACTGTTTCAGAATGGGCGCCGACTCTTTGAGAACCCGCGTTGATTGTTCCAAATTCGGCATTCTGCCGGCAACGTTCGAGGGCTTCCTGCACCAGATCGGAAAAGGTGGTCAGCGCGACGAGTTGGCGAGGGGTGAAGAGGTCGCCGTAGGTTTTCAGCCCATAAAGGGGCGGTGAGAACCAGCGAGGGTTCTTGGGCATCGCAACCTCAGGCTTCCATTCCGGCTGGGCTTGCAGCACAATCGTTTCATGTTCTTCTGTTGGCGCAAGATAGACTACGTGCTCCTTCCGCTACCACTGCCATCAACCTCGCACCCATACGCCTGGCATTGGCTTCGGCGTGGATGTATTTCGGCTCGATGGGCGAGTCGGATAGCAAGCAGCGAAAATTTGCACCGCGAGCTTGCTTGGTGCCATTTTTCGCACTCTCTGGCGGTGTACCTACTTTCACCGTAAAGCGATAACTATCACCCTCCTCCACTGGCTCATCATACGCTTCCTTGTCTTCCTTGCTGGACAGCACAAAGGTCGAAACCAGCGGCACTTCCGCATGAGAAAACGCAGGATTAGGGCTGCGCACCGTGCGCGCCCACAGCCAGGCGATGACGGTGAGCTTCTGCCCCACCAGCGGCATTAAGTCAGGCCGTTCGGCAGCCATCTCGGCGGTGATTTCGATCTTCGGGTACAGATGGCCGATGCGCTTTTCCGCCTCGGCGCGCATCCAGGCGCCGTAGCGGCGCACGTCTTCGGCCAAGCCACGCGCGCCGGACCAGTCCTCATGCATGTCGGCGTTTCGCTTCTCGTCCGGCGGCAAACGGCCCCACCGGTTTGCGCCCGGCAAACTTGGGCGGAATCTCGATCATCGCCTTGTTGATGGTCACCGCCACCGGATTGAGCTCGGAAGCGTAGCTCTCCAACCCCAGTCGCTGCGCCTCCAGCGGCAAGGCGCCACCGCCGGCGAAGGGATCGTGGAAAGCCGGCAGCTTGTCCGGATTGAGCAGCTCGGCGGCCTGGGGATGGTTCTTGTTGAGCGCGCAGGTCTCCCGCCAGCTTTTCCAGATTTCCTCGCGCGCCTCGCGCAGCACCGTTTCGTTGTTGGTGTTTTCCCACAACACCAGCCATTCCAGAATGCCGAACAAGCGCTCCCGCTCGATAGCCGCCTTCTCCTTGTTAATCCCGCGCCCTCCTGCCGCCGCCAGATCCTCGATGGGGCAGTCCAGCGGCCACGGCGCGTTGGCGGCCGAGGTAATCATCGCCATCACGGAATGCCCTGCCGGGCGGTTGAACAGGGGGGCGGAAGACAGAATCAGCGCCGGCCGGTTTTTCGTCGTCGTTTGCTCGGTGAAGGGAAACGGCACGCGCACGACGGCGAAGGCTTCAAAGCTCACGATAGGCTTCCTCGTCGGCCTTGCTGGCCCATTCGGAGAGCGTGCCTTCGACGGCGCGCAGATATTCGATGTCCAGCGGTTGCACACGGCGGACGCGTGCGCTGCCGTCTTCGGCCATTTCCCAGGCGATGAGATCGCCCGCAGCGACATGCAAGGCGGCGCGGATGTCCTGGGGAATGGTGGTTTGCCCTTTGGCGGTGATTTTGACGATGGTGGTCATGAGATTCGGTCCGGAAAGGCTGGCATTACTTCCTTACTGTAGGACTGTCATTCAGCCCTGGCAAGTAATTCCTGTAAATCCAGGTTGATGCTGCTGACCGTCCAATCCAGGGCGATCGCGCTATGTTCCTGGCTCCCCGAAGATCAGTCGGGAGCGGTAGTCGTCGTTGAGCAGGGCGTGGCGCTTGCGGCGGCGCAGGCTGATATTGGACGGGGCGTTGCGGCGGATGACGTTGAGCGCCATGCGTCTGACCCGCGCCAGGTTCTCGGCCGAGTGGTCCTTCCTCGCCCGATTGGCGTCTTCGCCGAACTGCACGTCCAGCACCCCGTGCTGGCCGTTCTCGATACCCCAGTGGCCCCGCGCCGCCTCGGCAAAACGCCCCAGGTCGGCGAACGAACACAGGGAATATCGGCATTCCGTGCGGGTCTTGTCACC
Organism: Methylococcaceae bacterium; assembly: GCA_028711365.1. GTDB lineage: Bacteria > Pseudomonadota > Gammaproteobacteria > Methylococcales > Methylococcaceae > Methylumidiphilus. Next base: position 8,288 of record JAQTSI010000003.1, on the reverse strand, counting down.
GACGCGTCCATCGTCACGACCGCCCCCTTCAATTCCAGCATCGACAGCACCTCCGGGATGGCCACGATCTCGTTCGCCTTGTCCGCCACCGTTTTTTGCGTCAGCACCAGCCGGGCTTTGGCAGCATAGGCACTGACCCGATGAACCGCGCTGTCGCCTGCGCGACTGCCGCGCAGTCGTTTGCCGTCGACGCACACTGGTTCGTCCGACAAACTGGGCAGCGCGGCCCGCACCCAACTCAGGAACGCCTCCGTGAACGCGCCGGGCTTCAGCCGGCCCATCACGTCGCTGAGCGTGTCGTGGGACGGGATGCCGTCCGGCAACTCCAGAAAACTCCGGAACCACGCCTCCTTTTCCAGCGCGAAATCCTCCATGCCCACCCAATCCTCGATCCGCTCAACACGCTGCAGAACACGAGCATGACAATGTCACTGAGCTTGTGCAGCTTGTTCTTGGTCTCCCGACGGGGATCGTCCAGGTCGGCAAAATAGGGGCGCGGATCAGGCAACAGACGGTTCATACTCAAAAAGCCGATACTATAACTCCCTGTCAAGGACTAGATAGCGCGATTGCCCTGCCACAAAATGAGAGGGCGTTGACAATCGGCGCTCAAGGGCCACAATGCTTCCGCTCGAACGGTCCGCCGTTCGGGGGATTCGTCTATCAATTCAGGGGCAGCACCATGCTTTGGGATGTTTCACCCGTCGCTTTCACTCTATCACTGGGTTCCTTGCAACTGCCGATCCGTTGGTATGGGCTGTTTTTCGCCTCCACTTTCGCTTACGGCATCCTCATCTTCCGCTTCATGTTCCGGCGCGAGCAGCGGCCGGTGGACGAGGTTTACGATCTGGTCCTGTATGTCATCGGCGGCACGGTGCTCGGTGCGCGGCTGGGCCATGTAATGCTGTACAACCCGGTTTTCTATCTCACCCACCCCTGGAAGATCTTTGCCTTGTGGGAGGGGGGGCTGGCCAGTCATGGCGCGGTGCTGGGTATCCTGATCGGCGTCTGGCTCTATTCGCGGCAGGCGAGCAATCAATCCTTCCTGTTTCTATGCGATCGCATCGGGGTGGCCGTGCCTTTATCGGGCTGCCTGATCCGCATCGGCAACTTCTTCAATTCGGAAATCCTAGGCACCCCCACCGAGTTGCCCTGGGGCGTGATCTTCTCCCGCGTCGACCCCTTGCCCCGCCATCCGGTCCAGCTTTACGAGGCGTTTTGTTACCTGGTGATATTCCTGATCCAGTTCCGTTATTACTTGCGGCGCGGTAACGCCGGGCCGGAAGGTCATCTATTCGGCCGCTTCTTCGTCTTCCTCTTCAGCGCGCGGTTTGTCATGGAATTTTTCAAGCAGGAACAAGCCGCTTTCGAAACCGGCTGGGCGCTCTCCATGGGCCAGTGGCTCAGCATCCCCGCGGTGTTGGCGGGAGTCTTGCTGATCCGGCGGGCGCGGCGCCTGGAGAGGTCAGAGGGCTAGTTTTGCGGGCTCAAGGCAGCATCTTGCCCATGTTCAATATGCCATTGGGATCGAATTGGCGTTTGATGGCCCGCATCAGATCCAGCGATACGGCATCCAACTCGCGGTCCACATAATCGCGCTTTTCCAGGCCCACGCCATGTTCACCGGAGAGGGTTCCACGCAGGCGCAGCACCAGGTCGAAAATTTCTCCCAGGCAGTCATGGGCCCTTTCCACCTGATCCGGATGGCTGGGGTCGAGCAGCAGGTTGACATGGATATTGCCGTTGCCGGCATGACCGAAGTTGACGATGGGCAGGCCGAAGCGTTGCGAAAGCGCATTCAGGCCGGCGATGAGATTTGGCAGTTCGGTGACCGGAACCACCACATCCTCGTTGATCTTGCCGGGAGCGATCTTGCGCAGGGCAGGGGAGAGAGCCTTGCGCGTCCGCCACAGCTCGTCCACTTCCGCTGCGGTGCGGGCGATGCGGAAATCCAGCAATCCGTCGACCGTCGCGGCTTTCTCGATGCCCACCGCCGCCGTTTCCAGGCCGGCTTCCGGTCCGTCGGCTTCGATCATCAGCAAAGCGCCCGCTCCCTGTGGCAGATCGGCATCGGAATATTGCCGGATCATCTCGATGGCGTTGGCGTCGATGAATTCCAGGGCGCAGGGGGTGAGCGGCTGGGCCATGATGCGGGCGATGGCCCTAGCGGCGCAGTCCACGTCGGCGTAAACGGCGCGCAGGGTGCGTTTGGCCTCGGCCAGCGGCGTCAGCTTGAGGGTGGCCTCGGTGATGATGGCCAAGGTTCCCTCGCTGCCGACGATGAGTCGGGTCAGATCATAGCCCACCACACCCTTGCTGGTGTAGATGCCGGTGCGCAGTTCGCGGCCGTCGCCGGTCACGGCGCGCAGGCCCAGGACGTTGTCGCGGGGCGTGCCATATTTGACGGCCCTAGGCCCGGCGGAGTTGTAGGCGAGATTGCCGCCGATGCTGCAAAAGGCGGCACTGGTGGGGTCGGGGGGCCAGAAGAAGCCCAATGGCTTGATGGCGTCCTGCAAGCCCTGGTTGGTCAGCCCCGGCTCCACCACGGCGAAGCGATTGTCGGGAGAGAGTTCCAGGATATGGTTCATGCGTTCCAGGGACATGACCAGGCCGCCCGAGAGCGGAACGACCGCGCCGGTGGTGCCGGTGCCGCGTCCGCGTGGGGTGAGCGGAAGCTGGTATTCATTGCACAGTCGCACCAACTCGACCACCTGCTCATGACGGGAGGGGAAAGCCACGGCTTCGGGTGGGGCATGTTTCTTGGAGTTATCGTAACCGTAAGCCCAGCAGTCGGCAGGGTCGGTGTGCACCGAGCCTGCCGGCAGTATCTGTCGCAGTCGGGTGATGAATTCGCTGGCTATGGCCATGGGTCTAGTCGCCGAATAATTGGTGATCGATGAGGTCGCACAGGCAGTGGGTGACGATGAGATGGGTCTCTTGCACCCGCGCCGTGGACTGGGAGGGAACGCGGATCTCGACGTCGGTGAAACTCAGCAGCGGCGCCAAGGTTCCGCCGTCCCTTCCGCTCAGGGCGATCACCGTCATGTCGCGGTCATGGGCGGCGGTGACGGCGGAGAGGATGTTGGCCGAGTTGCCGCTGGTGGTATAGACGAGCAGGATGTCGTTGTCGTGCCCCAGGGCGCGTATCTGTTTGGCGAACACCTCGTCGTAGCGGTAGTCGTTGGCGATGGAGGTGAGGGTGGAGGCGTCGCAGGTGAGGGTGATGGCGGGCAGGCCGGGCCGCTCGCGTTCGTAGCGGTTGAGCATCTCCGAGGAGAAATGCTGCGCTTGCGCCGCCGAACCTCCGTTGCCGCAGACCAGGATCTTGCCGTCGCCGATGAGACATTGGGCCATTTTGGTGGCGGCGATCTCGATCAGTTCGGAGAGGTTGGCCTGGGCTTCCTGGCTGGTTTGCAGGCTGGAGGCGAATTGTTGGTGGATGCGTTCTTGAAGGGTCATGGCAGGGTCAGGCCTGAAAAGCGTCTTGGATCCATTGTACCGCAAGCTTGCCGCCGTCTGGCGAAACCGCCACCACATCGAACCGGCTCGGACGATCGATGCGTCTGGCCGCCAGATAAAGGCTGGCGGTGGCGATCAGTTTGGCCCGCTTGCGCCAATCCACGCTTTCCAGGGCGCCGCCGAAACGGAGGTCGGCACGATAGCGGACTTCGACGAAAACCAGCCGGGGGCCATCCCTCATCACCAGGTCGATTTCTCCCGCGCGGCAGCGGTAATTGCGCTCGATCAGGTGCAAACCCTGGGATTGCAGATGAGCCAGGGCGGCGTCTTCCGCCTGCTTGCCGATGGCCAGGTGGGCGGGTTCCCGCTCATTCATGGTGAAAAGGCGTCACGGCATGGAACCGCCGGATGGATGCAGCGTGGGTGCGATGCCCCGCGGCTGCATGCCGTTGCCCTCGAATTGGGCGCAATGGAGTTGGCGCTGGATGTGGTTGCCCGCCTGCACGCTCAACACGCCGGTGGCCCCGGAATAGCGGTTGAGGCCGCCGGATTTGAGCAGATTCAACTGCGGGACCAACTGGTAGGCGTCTATGCCCATGGGCAGCAGGCGCATATAGGTCTCCGGTATTTGCTGTAGCGTTCCTTGCAAGGCTTGGCGGGACAATCCGCTGGTATCGAAGGTGTTCAGCAGCCAGGGAATATCGCAAAAAATGACGCCGGACAGATCCTGGTTCTGTGGCGCGCCGGGTTGCCCGTTGAAGATATGGGAGGTGGCATAGACCGGCACGGGGGCGGGTTGCTGATTTTCCAGGTGGGGATTGAGCAGGCGTCCATCGCGGGAATCGGCGATGAGGAAGATGAAGTGCGCGCCTGTCGAGATCGAGGCGGGATCGCCGAGGCTGGCCAACAACTGCTGGGCCGGTAGGGCGTAATTGGAGCCGCCGGGTTGATAGGTCTTGATGGTGACGACTTTGCCGCCCAGGGTTTTCCAATAGGCGCTGAAATGGTTGACCATGCGTTGACCGAAGGCAGAGGCCGGGGCCAGGACCAGGGCGTTCTGGCGTCCATCGAACCAGGCCAGGCTGGCGGCTTGCTCGACTTCCTGTTCGGGCGTCAGGGCGAATTGGTAGAAACCTTCACGGGGCGCCGCATCGGGGCTCTGATTGAGCGCCAGCACGGGAACCGATAGTTGGGCCCGGCCCAGGGCCGCTACTTCCTCCTTGAGCAGGGGGCCGACGATGAATCGCGCACCTTCGTTGACCTGCTTCTGATAAAGGGTGGCGACATCGCCGCCTTGGATGTCGACGAAACGTAATTCGGGTTTGGTCGGATTGGTATCGGCGTTCCAGGCGGCCATCATGCCGGAGCGAATCGCCTGGGCCGCCGGGGCATAGGGGCCGGTCAAGGGCAACATGACGCCGATGAAACCGCCGCTCGCCGGGGAGATAGGCTGCGCCGGGGGAACAGGCGCAGCCGGGGGCTGCGGGCTCGCTTCCACGGGCGGGTAGGAGAGGGGAGGCATGGGCTCGGGCGGTTGCGCCGATTTCAGTGGGGTGATTTCGACGGTCTTCGGTTTTTTACGCAGGAAAGCTTCCGCGAACGAGCCGTTCGCCGGGTGACTAGGGTAATTTTTCTGCCAGGCTTTCACCGCTGGTATTCGGTTGGTCTCGGGGCTGCGCAAGGCGATCACCAGGGCCATCCAGCCGCGCAGGGTGCCTTGAGCATTCGGCAGCAGGCCGGTCAAGACCTTGTATTGCATCCGGTTGAGGGCGTCATAGATGGCTTCGTTGTTCTTTTGGACGGCTTCCGGATTATTGATCAACTGGCCGTAGTAAATCCTCTCGCGGGCGCTCTCCAGCATATTGCCCAATTGGTTGTAAGCGGAGGCGCGCAGTGTGTGATAATGCACCTTCAAGGGCGTGGTCAGTCGCTGATAGTCGATCTTATCCAGCCGGGCCATGGCTTCCCGCGCTTTGCCCTGGTTCAGGTCGATGCGGGAGCGCAACAGCAGATAACGGGCTTTATCCCCGGCTTCCAGTTCGTCGGGGGAGATTGCCCCAAGCAAGGCTTGCGCCGCCCGCATATTGCCCACACGCAGTTCGGCATCGGCCGCCAGCAGACGGTAATAGTCCGCATCGTTGGAGTCTTCGGCGAGCCGCTGGTAAATATGCGAGGCTCCCGCGTAATCGCCGGCACGAAAACGGCTGTCCGCCTCGGCGATGAGCGGGGCTACACGATGACGAGTCGAATGCGCGGCGCAGCCGGCGAGGGTCAAGGCGATGAGTAGGGGCGTGAATCGCTTGGCGATAGGCATGGGCTGGTGACTTCTTATTGATTCGATATGAGAATAAACGTGCCGGAAACTCGGAAGGGCATACTATACCTAGTGGCGACTCCCATCGGCAATCTGGCCGACATCAGTTTCCGTGCCGTGGAGACGCTGAACGGGGTCGATTTCATCGCTTGCGAAGACACCCGTCACAGCAGGCCCTTACTGGAGCGATATGGCATAGTCAAGCCCTTGACCGCCCTGCATGAACACAACGAAGACGCCGCCGCCGACAGATTATTGGAACGCTTGGGGCGGGGCGAATCCATGGCGCTGATTTCCGATGCGGGAACCCCGCTGATCAACGACCCGGGTTTCCCCCTGGTGCGCTTGGCTGCCGAGCGCGGTTTTCCCATCGTGCCGATTCCCGGCCCCTGCGCTTTGACCGCCGCCCTTTCCGCCAGCGCCTTGCCCACCGACCGCTTCGCCTTCGAGGGCTTCCCGCCGCGCACCGCTTCCGCCCGGCGTGCATTGTTGGAAGAGTTGCTGGACGATCCCAGGACCTTGATTTTTTATGAATCCAGCCACCGGATACTGGATTTCGTCAGGGACATCGCACAGGTTTTTCCCGCCGAGCGCCGCATCGTCATCGCGCGGGAATTGACCAAGCTGCATGAAACCATCGCCCGGGCTTGGGTCGGCGAAGCCTGCGCATTGATCGAGAACGATCCCAACATGCAAAGGGGCGAATTCGTCGTGCTATTGCAAGGCGCTTCGCCCAAGCCGGGAAAAGACGATCTGACCCATGAACAGATGCGCGTGCTCAAGCTGCTGCTGGATGAATGTTCGGTCAAGACGGCATCCTCGTTGACGGCCAAAATCACCGGGGCCAGAAAGGAGTTGGCGTACCAGGCGGCTTTGCGATTGACGGAGAAGAAACTCTGAAACCGCCGTTCGAATCCGTCAGTTGGGCCGACCGGTGCGCTCGGATTGGCGCAAGGGCGCGGGGGGGTGAGCATTGGGTTTTTTCGGGGCATCTTCCGCCGCGATCTTCTCCAGCATGTCATCCCAGGACGCATAGGCTTTGAAATCGGGATCGCCGCCGGCGATCTTCGCGTTGACTTCCTTGCGGGCGAGTTCCACCACCTGATCCGTCGATAAGCCTCCCACCGCCTGGGCGAAGGCCTCCGGACCTTCCGGCGATTTGAGTTTTTCCAGCAAGCCGAAAGCGGTGTCGAACGCGTTGCGGTCGCGGTTGGCCAGATTACGTCTGACCTGCATGGCGGATTTCTTCACCTGTTTGGTCGTCGAACCGTGGATTTCATTGCTGTTACGCATCTGCATGAGCACGGGGGAAAAATAAATCAGGGCCAGAATCGCCATGAAGCCGAACGCGATCTTAATTTTCATTTTGCCGATCTCCAATCTGTTATTGTCTGGTCATTATATAATCAGGAACCGGAAAAGGTATCCGGGCCTTCGACTCCCCTGGGGGCGGAAGGTTCTCGGTGGAGTTTATTTATCCAACGACTGAACGGCGAACGATGAATGTCAAATTCGATCTGATGATCCTGATCCTGTTAGGGATGCTGCTTCAAGCTTGCAGTTCCGACTTCAATCTCATGAAGATGGAGGAAACCCTGAACGGCTATGGCTCGGCCATCCGTTGGGGGGCTTTCGAAAAAGCGGTGGACTACCAAATTCCCTCGCGCCGCAGCAAGCTGGATCTGGCCTGGCTGAAAAATATCCGCGTCACTTCCTATGACACGCTTTACCGGAAAGAGGCGAAAGGCAGCAATATTTTCGAGCAAACGGTCGAAATTCGCTATTACAACGATCTGCAGGGCGTGGAAAAAACCATCACCGACCGGCAGCTATGGCACTATGACGATGAAAAGGACCAATGGAGTCTGGAAAGCGAGTTGCCTCACTTCAACTAATGTCTGACTCCCTGGGGTAAAGTCTGGGGATGTAGATCGTGAGAGCCGTCGCCAACAGCAAGGCCAGGATCGAGCCGGCAATGAACAGCGTCCAGGTTTGCGGCCGGATCGCGCCCAAAGCCACGATCAGAAATAGCATCGGAAGATCCAGGAAGTGCGTGAAGGTCGGTAGGTTTTCGGCGCGGACCTTCTCGAGTTCCGCGGTGAAATGGCCGGTTTCCAGGGCTTCTTCTGTCAGCCGTCTCAGGCGCAGGAAATACAGCCGAGTCACCGTATTGCCCTCGATGAATTCAAAGGCGAACAGGAAAACCATGCCGGCGAGCCAGGGTGTGTCGACAAAACTCCAGCCGGCAAAAAATTCGGCAATGAGCCAGGCGCCCGAGATCAAAAGGAGTAATGCGCCCGGCACCACCACGCCATCATAAAACACCGCGATGTTCCGCACGGCTTCGGAAAACCGGGACAGTTCCCGCACCTGGCGCGAACGCAGGTCCGACAGCCAAACGCCGATGAGCCCTCCGCCGATCAGGATGGCGCCCAATAGATGAACCAACTTCAACAGCGTGTAAGTCATTGACCTTGCCTGCAAGCTTGAGGGTTTGAAGGATAGTTTGGATGAT
>JAQTSI010000187.1 GCA_028711365.1 Methylococcaceae bacterium | reverse complement strand
GGCGGTTTGCCGCGCGGCCGCGTGGTGGAAGTCTATGGGCCGGAGTCTTCCGGCAAGACCACGCTGACCTTGGAAGTGATCGCCCAGGCGCAGAAATTGGGCGGCGTATGCGCTTTCATCGACGCAGAGCACGCGCTGGATCCACAGTATGCCGAGAAAATCGGCGTCGGACTGGATGACCTGCTGGTCTCCCAGCCCGATACCGGTGAGCAGGCCCTGGAAATCTGCGACATGCTGGTGCGTTCCGGGGGGGTGGACGTCGTGGTGATCGACTCGGTGGCGGCCCTCACCCCCAAAGCCGAGATCGAGGGCGAGATGGGCGATTCCCATGTCGGCCTGCAAGCTCGCCTCATGTCCCAAGCCTTGCGCAAGCTGACCGCCAACATCAAACGCTCCAATACCCTGGTGATCTTCATCAACCAGATCCGCATGAAGATCGGCGTCATGTTCGGTAGCCCGGAAACCACCACCGGCGGCAATGCGCTCAAGTTCTACGCCTCGGTGCGGCTGGACATCCGCCGCCTGGGCGCGATCAAGAGCGGCGAGGAAGTGATCGGCAACGAAACCCGCGTGAAAGTGGTGAAAAACAAGGTCGCGCCCCCTTTCCGCAACGCCGAATTCGAGATTCTCTACGGCGAGGGGGTTTCCCGGGAAGGCGAGTTGGTCGATCTGGGGGTGAAGTGCGAACTGCTGCAAAAATCAGGCTCCTGGTATAGCTATGGCAGCGAGCGTATCGGTCAGGGCAAGGACAATGTGCGCAATTATCTCAAGGAACACAAAGATATTGCCGACGAGATCGAGGCCAGGATCCGCGAAAAAGCGTTCGGTGGCGCCGAACCGATCGTCGCCCAACTCAGCAGTGGGGCCGAGCCGATCGAGGAGAGCGATCTCTGAGCGGGCCCGACTTAGGTTCCGCCGCCAGGGAGTTTTGCCTGCAGGCCCTCGCTAGGCGGGAGCATAGCCGGGCCGAATTGCTGCAAAAACTGAAATCCAAGGGCTTTCCGGAAAGCCTCGCCCGCGATGTTCTGGACGAATTGGGACGGGACGGGCTGCAAAGCGACGGCCGTTTTTTGGAAAGCCTGGTCCGCGGCCACTTCGCCAAGGGCCATGGCCCGAGCCGAATCCGACAGGAACTGTGGCTCAAGGGAGTCAGGGGTGAGGAATTGGGGGACTGCCTGGCCGAATACGACTGGGATGAGGCGATCCGCCGGGTCCATGGCAAGAAATATGGCGACGACGCCCCCGGCTCGCCTGCGGAATACGCGTCCCGGGTTCGTTTCCTGAACCAGCGCGGGTTCGAGCAGAATACCATTCAAGCCTTGTTTCGGCGGCTGCGCCGAGACGGCGAATAGCAATCCAGACCATTAAGACCATGACTAGCGCCGAACTGCGTTCATTATTTCTGAAATATTTCGAAGAGCGGGGCCACGCCATCGTGTCCTCCAGCCCCTTGATTCCCGCGAACGACCCGACGCTGTTGTTCACCAATGCCGGCATGGTGCAGTTCAAGGATGTCTTCCTGGGCCGCGAGGAACGCTCTTACGTGCGCGCGGTTTCATCCCAACGTTGCGTGCGCGCCGGCGGCAAGCACAACGATCTGGAAAACGTCGGTTATACCGCCCGTCATCACACTTTCTTCGAGATGCTGGGCAATTTCAGTTTCGGCGATTATTTCAAGCGCGACGCCATCCAATACGCCTGGGGTTTTCTCACCGGGACCTTGGGCCTGCCGCCAGAAAAGCTCTGGGTCACGGTATATGACCAGGACAAGGAGGCCGAAGAAATCTGGCTGAAAGAAGTGGGGATCGATCCGCGCCACTACAGCCGCATCGGGACCAAGGACAATTTCTGGTCCATGGGCGATACCGGCCCTTGCGGTCCCTGCTCGGAGATCTTCTATGACCATGGCCCCGGGATTCCCGGTGGGCCGCCCGGCAGTCCCGACGAGGACGGCGACCGTTACATCGAGATCTGGAACCTGGTGTTCATGCAGTATGATCGCGCCGACGATGGGACGCTGACGCCGCTGCCCAAGCCATCGGTGGACACCGGCATGGGCTTGGAACGTCTCGCCGCGGTCATGCAGGGCGTGCACAACAATTACCAGATCGACCTGTTTGCCAGTCTCGTCGCCGCCGCGGCCCAATTGGCCGGGACGGATGAGTTGAGCAATAGTTCATTGCGCGTGATCGCCGATCACATCCGTTCCTGCTCTTTCCTGATCGCCGACGGCGTGATGCCCTCCAACGAAGGGCGGGGTTATGTGCTGCGCCGCATCATTCGTCGCGCCATTCGTCACGGCTACAAGCTGGGCCTTAGGGACGCCTTTTTCCATAAGCTGGTAGGACCCCTGTGCGCGGAAATGGGCGAGGCCTATCCCGAACTGGTCAATGCCCGCGCCGCAGTGGAACGGGTTCTTCTCAAGGAGGAAGAACGTTTCGCCGAGACCCTGGATCAGGGCATGAAAATTCTCGATGCCTGCATGAAAGAGTTGAACGGCAAGGAAATCCCCGGCGAAACCGCATTCCAGCTTTACGATACCTATGGTTTTCCCGTCGATCTGACTGCTGATGTCGCACGGGAACAGGGTCTGAGAGTGGACATGGCGGGATTCGAGCGAGCGATGGAGGGCCAGCGCGAGCAGTCGCGAGCTGCCAGCCAGTTTGCCGCCGATTACTCCAAGGGGCTGGAAATCGACGCCCATTGCGTGTTCACCGGCTATGGCCATCGGGTCGATGAAAGCAAGATTCTCTCCCTGCTGAAAGACGGAGAGATCGTGGATCGGCTGGAGCAGGGCGAGGAAGGCGTAGTGGTGCTGGGCAAAACGCCGTTCTACCCCGAATCCGGCGGCCAGGTGGGCGACAGAGGGCTCATCCGTGCCGGCGATGCGGTGTTTGAAGTGACCGACACCCGCAAGCAGGGGGGCGACATCATCCTGCATTGGGGTAAGCTGATCAGCGGAACCTTGACCGCCGGTTCCACGGCCAAGGCGGAAGTCGACGGCGAAAGGCGCCAATCCATAGCTATTAACCACTCGGCCATTCATCTGCTCCATGCGGCCCTGCGCAAGGTGCTGGGCGATCATGTGGTGCAGAAGGGCTCGCAGGTCACGCCTGAGCGCCTGCGTTTCGACTTCTCCCATTTCGAGCCCATGAGCGCAGAGCAATTGCGCGAGGTGGAGCGGCTGGTGAATGAACAGATTCGCTCCAACTCGGCGGTGAGCGCTCAGGTCATGGCCAAGGACGAGGCCATGAAACTGGGGGCCATGGCCCTGTTCGGCGAGAAATACGGCGATGAGGTGCGGGTCCTGCGCATCGGCGAATTCTCCACCGAATTGTGCGGCGGTACTCACGTGGAACGCGCCGGCGACATCGGTTTTTGCAAGATCGTCGCCGAAACCGGCGTCGCCGCGGGTATCCGCCGCGTGGAAGCGGTGAGCGGAGCGGGCGCGGTGGAGTGGATCGAAAACAGCGAATGTTTGATCCAGGTATTGAGCGATAAGGTAAAATCAGGACGCGAGGGGCTGGACGAAAAAATTCAGCAAATCCTGGACCGCAACCGTCAGCTCGAAAAGGAGTTGGAGCGGCTCAAATCCAGGATGGCCAGCGCGGCGGGTTCCGATCTCGCCTCGCAAGCCATCGAAATCGAAGGCCTCAAGCTGCTGGTGGCGAGGCTGGACGATGCCGATCCCAAAGCTTTGCGCGAATTGGTGGATCAGCTCAAGAACAAATTGGGCAGTTCCGCCATCCTGCTGGCGGCGGTGAAGGAAGGCAAGGTCAGCCTGACCGCCGGCGTCAGCCAGGATCAGACTTCCCGCATCAAGGCGGGGGATCTGGTCAACCGGGTCGCATCCCAAGTAGGCGGCAAGGGCGGTGGCCGGCCCGATCTGGCCCAGGCCGGCGGCAACGATCCGGGCAATCTGGACCGGGCGCTGAACGAAGTACCCGATTGGGTGCGCCAGCAGTTGTCATGAATTCCATCCATTAGTACCAAGAGAAAATGGCGCTTTACGTTCATAAATATGGCGGCACTTCGGTGGGTGACACCGATCGCATCAAGAATGTCGCCGATCGAATCATCCAGGCCAGGCAACGCGGTGAGGACGTGGTGGTGGTGGTCTCCGCCATGAGCGGTGAAACCAACAAGCTGGTGGCTTACGCTCAAGCCGTCCAGGAACGGCCCGATCCGCGCGAGCTGGATGTGCTGTTGTCCACCGGCGAGCAGGTTACCATCGCTTTGCTGGCCATGGCGCTGAGGCAAAAAGGATGTCCTGCGGTTTCCTATACCGGTTGGCAGGTGGGTATCCTGTCCGACGATGTCCATACCAAGGCCCGCATCGCGGACATCGATACCGCCCGCGTCCGCGCCGAATTGGCCGAAGGCAATGTCGTGGTGGTGGCCGGATTCCAGGGCGTCACCGAGGAAGGCGATATCACGACGCTGGGACGCGGCGGCTCCGACACGACGGCGGTGGCGCTTGCGGCGGCGCTGAAGGCGGATGAATGCCTGATTTACACCGATGTAGACGGGGTTTACACCACCGATCCTCGCGTCGAACCGCGCGCCCGCAAGCTGGAGCGCATCACTTTCGAGGAAATGCTGGAGATGGCCAGCCTGGGTTCCAAGGTGTTGCAAATCCGTTCGGTCGAATTCGCCGGCAAGTACAATGTCCCTTTGCGTGTGCTGTCGAGCTTCAAAGAAGGCTACGGCACCTTGATCAGTTATGAGGAAACAGGCGTGGAAAAAGCATTGATTTCTGGCATCGCGTTCAATCGCGATGAGGCGAAACTGACGATCCAGGGGGTTCCCGATCGGCCGGGTATTGCTTCCAAGATCCTGGTGCCCATCGCCAGCGCCAACATCGAAGTGGACATGATCGTGCAGAACGTGGCCGAGGATAAGACCGCCGACTTCACTTTCACCGTGCACCGTAACGATTACTGCAAGGCATTGGAAATACTGGAAAAAAACTGCGGCGAATTGGGCGCTAGGCGGATTGCGGGCGACGACAAGATCGTCAAGGTGTCGCTCGTCGGCGTCGGCATGCGCTCTCATGCCGGCATCGCCAGCAAGATGTTCGAAGCCTTGGCCAACGAGGGCATCAATATCCGCATGATCTCCACCTCGGAGATCAAGATTTCCGTCGTGGTGGATGAAAAATATCTGGAGCTGGCAGTACGCACCCTGCACGATGCCTTCGAGTTGGAGCGGGCGGCCTGAAGTGAAAAAATATTTTTCAATTTTATTAAATCTGTTACAATTGCCCGCTCTGCAGGATTACGAATTCCTGGACTTGTTGTCGGGAACTGCCGAAACTTTTTAATTATGTACAGATTTCGAAGGAAGAAGCTATGCTCATTTTGACTCGTAGAGTAGGCGAGACGTTGATGATCGGAGACGACGTAACCGTCACTGTTCTTGGAGTAAAAGGCAATCAAGTCCGTATCGGCGTGAATGCTCCGAAGGATGTGTCCGTGCATCGGGAAGAAATCTACGAACGAATCAAGAAAGAACAACAACAGAACCAAGCCAATGCGGCGAATTCGACTGGTTCTTCCGATTAAAATGCGGTAATCTATTCTTAGTGATCAGTTCTGGAGAGATGGCCGAGAGGCTGAAGGCGCTCCCCTGCTAAGGGAGTATAGGGCTAAAAACTCTATCGAGGGTTCGAATCCCTCTCTCTCCGCCAATTCGCGTCATCCCAACGCGCCTCATTCAGTAGTTCCTCACTTCCCCATCGAACTCGAAGGCCCTTCGTCTTGCGCTTAGGAAGATGCCGTCGTTTCGAGGCACGGGATCGCATCTCAAGCCTAAGGTGCCGAAGATCGAGTCGAGAGGGTGCGGGTTTGTAGACTTCTTGGGATTTTCCGGTAAAATAGCACGATTTTAAACCTGGTTTTATTTAGGCATAGAGGAATACCGATGGTAACCATTCGTCTGGCGCGCGGCGGCGCGAAAAAGCGGCCCTTTTATCATGTGGTGGTGACGGATAGTCGCTCCAAGCGCGATGGCCGTTACATCGAACGAGTCGGTTTTTTTAATCCCGTAGCGCGGGGTCAAGAGGAACGGCTGCGTCTGGATGACGAGCGTATCCAGTATTGGTTCGGTCATGGTGCGCAGGCCACCGATCGCGTGGCAAGCCTGCTCAAGGAAGTCGCCAAGAAGGCAGCCGCCGCTTAATCACCATCCGGGTTTGCAGGGTGGCGCGCCGGGTCGTGGTCGGAGAGGTTGCTGGCGCTTTCGGTGTCAGAGGTTGGCTGAAGATCTACTCCCACACGGAGCCGCCAGAGAATATCCTCGGCTACTCGCCCTGGTTTCTGGAAGGTAAAAACGGCGTTAAAGAATACAAGATTGTATCCGGGCGTTTGCATGGCAAAATGGTGCTGGTACAACTGGAAGGGGTGGACGAGAGGGATCTGGCGATCAGCCTGAAGTCCCATAAGGTCATGGTAGGCAGAGAATGTTTTCCGCCTGTGCAGCCCGGCAGGTATTACTGGGCCGATTTAGTCGGTCTCAAGGTGAAAACCTGTGAGGATATCGAACTCGGTACGGTCAGCGAGATGATGGCGACTGGTGCCAATGACGTGATGGTGGTGCAAGGCGAACGCGAACGGCTGATTCCCTTCGTTCTCGGACAATACGTCAAACAGATAGATCTCGAGCAAGGCCTTGCGGTGGTAGATTGGGACCCTGAATTTTGAGGCGGAGTCCATGATGCGCTTCGACATCGTCACTCTGTTCCCGGAAATGGTTCGCGATGCAGCGGCTTGGGGAGTGACCGGCAGGGCGCTGGAATTGGGCCTCGCCCGACTGGAAGTTTGGAATCCGCGGGATTACACCCATGACCGACACCGTACCGTAGACGACCGCCCTTATGGGGGCGGGCCCGGAATGGTGATGAAGGTCGAGCCCCTGCGCGATGTCATTCGGGCGGCTCGCCAGGCTTGTGAAACCGCACCGCTGGTCGTTTATCTCAGTCCGCAGGGCAAAAAGCTCGACCAGGATGCGGTCGGGCGTTTCGCCCAATCCTCCCGGCTGCTGTTGGTGGCGGGACGTTACGAGGGTGTGGATGAAAGGCTGATCGAGGCCGAGATCGAGGAAGAGTGGTCGATCGGCGATTATGTTCTCAGTGGAGGGGAACTGGCCGCCCTGGTCGTGTTCGATGCGGTGGTACGCCTGTTGCCGGGAGTTTTGGGTCATGAGCAATCCGCCGCCCAGGATTCGCATATGTCGGGCTTGCTGGATTGTCCGCATTATACCCGCCCGGAAGAAGTGGATGGCAGGACGATTCCGCCCATCCTGCAAAGCGGCAATCACGAGGCGATCCGCCGCTGGCGGCTGAAACAGTCGCTGGGCAGGACCTGGCTGAGAAGACCGGATTTGCTGGCATCTTGCCCGCTCGACGCCGAGCAGCGGAAGTTGCTGGAAGAGTTTAGAAACGAATTAACTAGCAGATGATTGCAGAGGGGTACTATTCATGTCCAATATTATTCAGCAACTCGAAAACGAGTGGATGAACGGAAAAACCATTCCCGCTTTTGGCCCGGGCGACACCGTCGTCGTTCAGGTGAAGGTCAAGGAAGGTAACCGTGAGCGTTTGCAGGCTTACGAAGGCGTGGTGATCGCCAAGCGTAACCGCGGCTATCACTCGGCGTTTACCGTCCGCAAGGTTTCCCACGGCGAAGGCGTCGAAAGGGTGTTCCAGACCTACAGCCCTCAGATCCAGGAGATTCAGCTCAAGCGTCGCGGCGACGTGCGTCGCGCCAAGCTGTATTATCTCCGCGATCGCGCCGGCAAGGCCGCTCGCATCAAGGAAAAAATCTAAGCGTCGCGCCGATTCACCAATAGGAATCGCGAAACGGGTGGCCTTGCGCCACCCGTTTGCATTTCGGGGGAATGCATTCGATGAACGATAGGCCCTCAGTCGATTGGGGAGAGCGGGCGGTGATTGCCACCCCCTTTGGCGCATTGGTTTTGACGGCGAGTACCGAATGTTTGCTCGGCATCGAGTTGAAAACAGAGGTCGATGAGTTGATTGCGCCTTCTTCGCCATTGCTGGAGGACGCCGCCCGGCAATTCGAGCATTTTTTCGATGACCCGCGATGGCAGTTTTCGTTGCCTCTGCGCTTGCAAGGCAGTGTTTATCGCCAAACCGTCTGGCGAGCACTGTGCGCCATTCGTCCCGGATCGGTGAAAACCTATGGTCAGTTGGCGCGGGAATTGGCTAGCGGGTCGCGCGCCGTGGCGGGAGCCTGCCGTAGCAATGATTTTCCCATCATCATTCCCTGTCATCGAGTCGTTGCCGGTAGCGGCCTGGGCGGTTATTGCGGCAGTTTGTCCGGCCCTTTCCTCGATATCAAATGCTGGTTGTTGCGGCACGAAGGCTATGGAACCTCCTCGACTTGATGCAATCGAGCGGGAACTGATTCGACTCTTCCAGGATTGCCTGTGGATCGAGGAAGGACTGAGCACCAACACGCAGAAAGCCTATGTCAGTGATCTGGAACTGTTTGCTGTCTGGTTGAGTGCCCAGCGCGGCAAGAATTGGCTGGATGTCCAGGCGGGCGACATCGAGGCTTATCTGTTACTCAAGTTGCAGCAGAAAGCCAGCAATCGCAGCAGTGCCCGGCTGGTTTCCAGCCTGCGCAAGTTCTACGGCTGGTTGTTGCGGGAGGGGAAGCTGGAATACGATCCCACCCTCGGCATCGACGCGCCGCAACTGGGCAAGCCCCTGCCGCATACCCTGACCGAAAGCGAGGTGGGAAACCTGCTGCTCGCCCCTGATGTCGGCGATCGGCTGGGGCAGCGCGACCGCGCCATGCTGGAACTGCTCTACGCCACCGGTTTGCGAGTCACCGAACTGGTCAGTCTGCGCCTGAATCAGGTCGGATTGCGGCAGGGAGTGGTGCGGGTCATCGGCAAGGGTGGCAAGGACCGCTTGGTGCCTATCGGAGAGGAGGCGGCGAGCTGGCTGGAAACCTATTTGGGGGATGCGCGCCCGGTCATCCTAGCCGGTCGGCTCAGCGAGGACCTGTTCGTCACCGAGCGTGGCTCATCCATGACCCGCCAGGCTTTCTGGCATATCATCAAACGCTATGCGCTCAAAGCCGGGATCCGTAAACATTTGTCGCCGCACACCCTGCGCCACGCTTTCGCCACCCATTTGCTCAACCATGGCGCGGATTTGCGCGTGGTGCAGCTGCTGCTCGGGCACAGCGATCTGTCCAGCACCCAGATCTATACCCATATCGCCCGGGAACGTCTGAAGGAATTGCATGCTCGCTGCCATCCTCGGGGATGAGTTCCGAACCCAGTGGATAGAAAATAGATTTAATCCACCATTTTTCATCCTGCCTGTCTTATGAAAACGAACATACATCCAACGGCCTATGTCGCCTCCGGAGCCAAACTCGGCGCAGACGTCAGCGTCGGCCCCTTTGCGGTGATCGAAGATCAGGTCGAAATCGGCGAAGACTGTCGCATCGGCGCCCACGCCATCATCCAGCCCAAGGTGCGCATGGGGAGCGGTAATGTCATACACCCTACCGCGGTGATCGGAGGATTGCCACAGGATCTGGCCTTCGATCCGAATACTGAGACCTGGGTGGAGATCGGCGACGACAATATCTTTCGCGAGGGGGTCAGCATCAGCCGTGCGACCCAACCGGGGGGCGCTACTCGTATCGGCTCCCGCTGCTATCTCATGAACAACAGCCATGTCGGTCATGACTGCAGCGTGGGCGATCACACCATCTTCGCCGGTGGGGCAACCTTGGGGGGGCATGTCCAAGTAGGCGAGCGCGTGTTTCTGGGAGGGGGCGTCATGATCCATCAGTTCTGCCGCATCGGCAGCTACGCCATGTTGCAGGGTCTGGCCGGCATCAACAAGGACGT
>JAQTSI010000186.1 GCA_028711365.1 Methylococcaceae bacterium | reverse complement strand
CGGCTGCCATTTCATACAGGGTTATTTCTGCCATCGACCCTTGTCGCAGGAGCAGTTCACCGACTGCCTACAGCGGGTGGATTGAACCTTCGTACCCTGAGTTTTAAGGAGATTCGCTATGTCATCCCATCAAACCATCGGCCATTATCTCTTGAAGCGCCTGCACGAATGCGGGGTTCAGCATATATTCGGTGTTCCGGGCGATTACATCCTGCGTTTTTACCAGCAGATCACGGAAAGCCCGATTCGTCACATCGGCACCACCCGCGAGGATACCGCAGCCTTTGCGGCCGACGGTTATGCCCGCAGCCGGGGCTTAGGCGCCATTGCGGTCACCTATGGCGTGGGCGCCTTGAACGTCGTCAACGCCGTGGCCGGCGCCTATGCCGAATCGTCCGCGGTCGTGGTGATCAGCGGCGCTCCCGGCATCAAGGAGCAGAAGGAGGATCCTTTGCTGCATCATCGCTTTGGCCCATTCCGGTTTCAGCGCGAAATCTTCGAACGCATCACCTGCGCCTGCGCCGTCCTGGATGATCCCTATATCGCATTTCGTCAGATCGACCGGGCGCTGACCGCGGCCATGGAAAACTGCAAGCCGGTGTATATCGAACTTCCCCGCGATCAAGTGGACGCGAGGGGGTTTCCCATACCCGCCGAAGCCTCGAGCGCGAGAGACAGCGATTTCGACTCGCTGCAGGAGGCCGTGGACGAGACTTTGCAATTGCTGGGGCAATCCCATTCCCCGGTCATCATCGCCGGTGTCGAACTACACCGGCGAAGATTGCAGGAAACGCTGCTGAGCTTGGTGCAGCGCTCCCATATCCCGGTCGCCTCCACCCTCACCGGCAAGTCGGTGTTCGGCGAGCGTCATGCTTGTTATCTCGGGGTTTACGAGGGCGCCATGGGCCCGGCCCTCGCCCGCGCAAGGGTCGAGCAGGCCGATCTGTTGTTGATGCTCGGGGTGACCCTGAACGATGTGGACTTGGGGGTTTACACCGCCCGACTCGACGCCAACCGGATGATACGCGCCAGCCAGGATGAGGTCATCATTCATCATCACCGTTATCCCCGGGTTTTTCTGCGGGATTACGCGACCGCCTTGAGCGATCGAATCACGCCACATCCCCGGTTGAAAGCGTGCAGTCTATCGGCACCCGAGGAGGTGGATTTCCCTGCTGACGATCAGCCGATCACGGTTTCCGGTTTGATCGCCCGGCTCAATCGCTTTCTCACCCCGGACATGGTCGTCGTCTGCGATACCGGCGATTGCCTGTTTGCCGCCATCGACTTGCGAGTCCATGAGAACAGCGGTTTTTTGGCCGACGCCTTTTACACGTCGATGGGGTTTGCGGTCCCCGCAGCCCTGGGGGCGCAGATCGCCAGGCCCGATCACCGAGCCTTGGTGCTGGTGGGCGATGGCGCGTTTCAGATGACCGGTTTCGAGATTTCGACCATGGCGCGCTTAGGGCTGAACGCCATCGTGATCGTGTTCAACAACCAGGGATACAGCACCGAAAGGTTCATACTGGATGGATCTTTCAACGACATCAGTGGCTGGCAATTCCATCGCCTGGGCGAGGTGTTCGGTCCTCTGATCGGTTTCGAGGTCAACACCGAGCATGAACTTGAACAGGCCCTGAGCAAGGCTTTGTCCGAGTCGTCGGTGCCCTGTCTCATCAACGTCCACCTGCCGCCGGACGACCCTTCGCCGGCCATGCGGCGGCTGGCCGAGCGTCTGGGAAAGATCATCTGATGGGGAAAAACATGAGCCCCAATACACCGCCCATTGCCTTGATTTTTCGCGCCGCCTCCTTCGCGGCGCACAAACATCGCGACCAGCAGCGCAAGGGCGCCGAGGCGTCGCCCTACATCAATCATCCTTTGGCGGTGGCGGATGTGTTGGCAAGCGAAGGCGGCGTCGAGGACGCCGTCGTGCTCTGCGCCGCCTTGCTGCACGATACCGTCGAGGATACTCAAACCACTCATGCTGAACTGGCGGCGGTATTCGGTCCCAGGATCGCCGACATCGTGATGGAAGTGAGCGATGACAAGCGCTTGCCCAAGGAAGAGCGCAAGCGCTTGCAGATAGAACATAGTCCCCTGCTTTCCGACCCGGCCAAACTGGTGAAACTGGCCGATAAGATCTGCAACCTGCGCGATATCCTCCATGCGCCCCCGATGGGTTGGACCGTCGAACGCAAGCAGGCGTATTTCGATTGGGCGAAACAGGTGGTCGATGGGTTTCGGGGCATCAATCCGAGACTCGAAGCGGTGTTCGATGCGGTTTACGCCCAGCGGCCGATGCTGGGGCGGGTCTGATCTGAAAAATTTGTCGGAAATCCAGGGTGTGTCATCTGCCGGCATCTGCGTGATTTGCCGCATAAAGAGACATCTATTTCCCCAATCTCGCTCTAAACAACAATCATTTATTCTCTTTCGTTCGATGGCACGGTTTCTGATTACACAATAGCCGTGCATCGGCTCTCCATTTCCGGCAATGAGGGCAGAGGCTCGCCGAAACCTGGAAGCCGCATCATCCGCGTTCAACCCACACCCTCCCCTGGGGAGAGGGCGAAGCGAGGGTCAGTTGCACGGCGGCTCAATAAAAACAACGAAGAGGCTCTTGCGGGATGAAAACGATTGAGACGGTGATGAGAAGTGGCTCCCCTCGTGGCAAGGTGGGCGAATTATGGGACCACTCCGCGCCCTGGCTGGCCGGGGTCGGCATCGCCGTAGGCCATATCGCGCTAGCGAACAATTGCACCGTGCCGCAGCAGGGTCGTTGCGGCGCCTGCGGTTCCTGTATCGTCGCCGTCGGTTCGCTGGTGGGCTGGGCGCTGCTGAAGCAACGCCGCGGCGAGCCTTTTTATACCGATGACGGTTCCTTTCCCCGCTAGGATTCCTCGCCCGAACTGAGCGGAATTTCCCTTGAGCTTTTTCCTCTCGCGTTCCCAAGCGCTGTCCTGGGTGATGGCGCTTTCTGCCTGTTGTATCGTCCCCGCGCAGGCCGATGACAACTGGCGTGGCTCGATCCGCGCCAAGGTGCAGACGGATAACCGTTACAGCCATGAAGGCAGCGTCTTCGGCGAAGCCTGGGAACAGCTCTTCTACGACAACGACGATCTCGACCTGCAGGGCGCCATCGATACGGTGCAGCGCATCAGTTCGTTGCAGCGCGATAGCCGGGAAGCGGTTTATCAAGCTTATCTGCAAAAAGGCGTCGCCGCTTGGGCTTCGAAATTCAAACTGGGAAGGTTCCAGCGCACGGACAACCTGGGTTTTTACTACCTGGACGGTCTGGATTATCAGTTCGCCCCCCAATCCGGCCCGTTTTCACTCGATGTCTACGGCGGCAGGCCGGGGCGGCTGGACCATGTGCTTTCGGTGGAGGGGGAATCCCTGTTCGGCCTGGAAGGGGCGGGGCATTTCGAACCGCGCTGGGAGAGAGCCTGGTCGCCGTTGAGCCTGGATGTTTGGGATATACGCCTGGGTTACCAGCGTTTCAAGGAGGCTCAGGCGGTGGATAGGATCAATATCGGTTCGACCGCTTCCGGCCGCATCGGTTTGGGCGAGGCTAACAAGTACGAGGCCACGGTTTCGGGTACCTACCGCGCAGACAGGAATGCGCTGGAAAACGTCTGGCTTTCTGGCCAGGCCGATCTCGGCAAGTCGTTGCGGCTGCGCACCAGTTACGAGGAATACCGCCCGCGCAATCCTTATCCCACCTTCCGTGAGCGTTTCTACACCGCCTATGTCCTGGGCGAGCAGACTTTGCTCAAGGGCAGTTTGCATCATCAGGCCGCGGAGGGCTGGACCTACCACCTCGGCGGCCAGAGAGCCACCCGGGAGCGGGGAGTGGATGGCTATGGCGGCTATGCCGGGTTGAGCATCACGCAATGGCCCGGCCTCAAGCTGAGCGGGGAGGTGGATTACCTGGATCTGGGCGCCGATGAGGCCAAGAGCCTTTATCTCAGCGCGGCCCATTCCCCATCCTCGAAGTGGCGGTTGCAGGCCAATGCCGCCCTGCGTTTCGAGCATAAGCAACTGTATGGCGAGAACCGGGCCATAGGCGGGGAAATCGAGGTTCAGTACCTGGTCCAGAGCAATCTGGTTCTTTCCGCCACGGGAACCCATATCTGGAACACCCGCATCAATGACGAATATCTGGCTGCCGTGCAGATGATCTATTACTTCGACAACTTCAAACCCAAGACCCACTGATGATCCGCCTGACCGTTATGCTCCTGCTGTTGCTGACCCAGTCGGTCCTGGCCGATCCGCCCGGCTTGGTAACGCCCAAGGGGACGGCCTGGTGGGACAAGCGCGAGCATCGTTCGGATATCCAGTTTCCTCACAAGGCTCACCTTTCGATCCTGAAGGAAGAAGGCGACAGTTGCCTGTTGTGCCATACGTTCGCGAAGAACGAGGTGACGGACCCCAAACAGTTGAAGCCCCTGGAGACCATCGCCAACGAACCCCTGAAGGCGGTTTGCCACAATTGCCATGTGGACGAGAAACGCGCCCCCTGGCGCTGCAATCTCTGTCATGACGACAAGACCCGGATCTGGCCGGACGACCACAATTTCAACTATATCCAGAATCATGCCGAGGATGGCCGACGCAACGAACAGGCTTGCCGGCAATGCCATCTGGATCTGGCTTTCTGCACCGATTGCCATTTCCGCCGCGACGTCGCCGGCGCCAACAGCTACCACCCCTTAGGGTATCGAACCCTGCACGGCATCGAAGCTCGGATGACCGCCTTGAGCTGCGGGCGTTGTCACAACGCCCAATACTGCGCGAATTGTCATGAGGCCAACCGATGAATCTCACGAAGGCCAGGGTCAGGTTCCTCCTGCTAGGATTGGTGATGTTGGTTTTTCTTCAGCAGGCCGAGGCCCGGGAGGTTTCCCTAGCCAGTCAAAACCTGTTGTTGAGCACTAGCCATGGCGGCGATGGTTCGGCCTGGGGCTTGGCGAATTGCAACATGTGCCATGCCAGCCGGGTGATCCATCGAAATGCCCCCAGGATTCGCACGATCGTCAAACGCAAGGGTTACCCGACCTGCACCGGTTGCCACGGCAGCAACGGCACGGCCGAACCCCGCCGTTGCGTGATTTGTCACAATGCCGCGGCATTGCCCGCCAAGCCCCTGCAAACCGGGAAGCAACACCATGGCTTCCCCTTGCACAAATCGGCGAGGCTGAACGATAGGGATTGCCTGGCCTGTCATAAGGCTTCGGACATGAACGGCCGCTTCGAGCCGAACATCGACCTGACCCGGTACCAAGACAAGCAAGGCAAAAACAGCCCATCGCCCAGCATCATCGATTTCTGTCTGCGTTGCCACAACCGCGATCATCAGCAGAAAGGCTACGCCATCGTCAACAAGGCTTTTCGCGATCCCTTGATCGCCATGGAAGACAATTTCACCTTCATCGACAAACACGGCCTGATGCCGGGCACCGGCCAGCGCCCTTCCGCCGGATTGCGCGAGGGGGGATATCGATACCCGGATGTCGTCCAGTGCACCGATTGCCATGCCATGCACGGAACCCACAACGCCAAGCTGATCATCGACTCCTCCCGCAAGGGGGTATCGCGGATGAGCCAGGGGTTTCGGAACAAACCTTACCCGGTGGACATACCCCGCTGGGGACAAACCAGCGCCGATACCGCGCAATTGTGCGTGCTCTGCCACCGGATGAAAGCCTCTCCGCCCATCGAGCAGGGCGCAGAAGACGCCGGCAACGGTCTATCCGGCGTGCATGCGGTCAACGGCGCCGAGGGCGACTGCAAGCTCTGCCACTATCATGGCTCGCCCTACGATGTGGGGGGAATGTGATCCGGCTGACGGCAGGGGTCCTGATGTGTTTCGCCTTGAGCTTGACGGTGCAGCAAACGGCATCGGCCAAGGATACCTGGCGCAACAGCCAGAAACTGCCCGAACTGCACCATGCCGTGGGTTTGCCCATGGCGGATGCGGATAAACAGCCCAAGGGCTGGCCGACGGATGAGCAGGGGCGCTTGCAGTGTTCCACCTGCCACGGTCAGAAGAACATGGAGGATCGCCCGTTCGACGAAGTGGACAAGAAAGCGGCGGATTTTCTGCGCGGGGGGCCTTATCAAAACCTGGAGGCCTTCTGTTCGCAGTGCCATGACGCCAGGGAATACCGCCGCCCCAATATCCATCTGATGTTGAATGCGGATGGCAGCGTGAAAAAGGACCATTGCACCTATTGCCACGAGGAGGTGAACGAAGACCGCAATCGTCCTCACCGGCCCGAAGAACTGAATTTGCGTCTGTCGGCAGGAAGGATGTGTTACGGCTGCCACCTGAAGACCCCCCATCTCAATGCGCTGCCGCATCAGGCCAAGCCGGACGAGGCGATGTTGAAGCAGATGAAAGCATCGGCCCGCCAGCAGGGCGTCATCTTTCCCCTGGATGAGGATGGCAAGGTGACCTGCGTCACCTGCCATACACCCCACGAGCCGGGTGTCATCGATCCGGCCAAGAATCCCGCGGGCCGTCAGGTGCAAAGCGGGAATGTCAAGCAAGGGGTGGTCTATCTGGATCATTCCTGGAACGAAGTCGTGCGCGAGGACAAGCGCGAGCGCCTGGAGGCGTTGAACCGCCGCAGCGGCGGGCATCACGAAATCGGATACCGGCGCATTCAGCGGGAAGTCCTGCTGCGGCTGCCGGCCAAGGATGGAACCCTGTGTCAATCCTGCCATGTTTTTGACCGTTGATTGCCGAGCAATGAGGAGAAGGCCATGCAAGTCCAAGTCATCGAGAAACTGAAGGCGATCCCGAAGATCCAGAAATACCGCTATGGGACGATTTTCCTGTCCTGCCTGCTATTTCTCGGGCCGCTGGCGTTGCTGCCGCGTTTGGCGGGCAATACCGACCTGTGCGGCAGATTGTGTATGAGACGGTTCTATCTTTATTTTCCCGGCATGAACCTGGAGGATTTCTTCACCCATGTGTCGGTGGCCCTGATCGGTGTCGTCGCTTTTACCACCATCCTGGTCTTTACTTTCTTCTTCGGTCGCATCTGGTGTGGATTCATCTGCCCGGTGGGTGGTTTCGCCGAGTTGGTCAGCCGCAGTCTCAATGATCGCTGGAAGATCGAATTCCGCTCCCTGCCACAGGTGCAGATCCGTTATGGCTATTTGGCCACTTACCTGGTGCTGTTGCCGGCCTTGGGGATTTCCGCCTGCACCCTGTGCAATTTCATTACCGTGCCGCGGCTGGTGGAGGCTTTGAGCGGGGGCGTCACCGGTTTGGCTTTCATCTTCTCCACCATCGGCCTGGTGAATCTTTCCTTGTTGTTTCTGCTCGGCTTTTTCGCCAGCAAGGGGAGGGCCTACTGCCAGTTCCTTTGTCCCATCGGCGCTTTGGACGGCTTGGTGAACCGGCTGGGGGCAAGATTCGGCATGACCCATCACATTCGCGTCGACAAGCAGCGCTGCACCGGGTGCAATGTCTGCGCCCGCAATTGCATGTGCGGGGCCATCAAGATGGTGGACCGCGTCGCGGTGGTGGAGCAATTATCCTGCATGTCCTGCCATGAATGTGTGGATGTGTGCGATTGGAACGCCATCGAATGGACCACGGCCTCCCGCAACAAGGTTCCCAAGCGGATCAAGAAAGGGGTGGAAATCCACCCGGAACCCGACTGGCAAGCCGTCCATTTCCTGCCGAACAAGGCGGCGGTCTCGGACTGGAAACGGGTGAACTGGGCGCGGGTGGCCAACGGCCTCATCTTTACCATGGCCACTTTATTCGTCGCCGCTACCACCCTGTTGTTGAAATGACGGCGCAGCGATGAGAGCGATTTTGTTGCACATCGCCCTGCTCCTGCTGGGCTTTGCCCTGCCGGTTCCGGCTGCGGAACGGCACAGTGACCCCGATGGCTGCTTTTCCTGCCATGGCTTGCCGGATCTGCAATATGTCGATGAAAACGGCGTCCTGCGGGTCGCCACCATCCTCAAGAAGGATTATTACGGCTCCTTGCACGGCAGCGTTCCCTGCAAGGATTGTCATCGCAAGATCGAGCAGTATCCCCATAAGCCCGAGGAAGGTTATGTCGATTGCTCACAGTCCTGCCATGTCAACGAGCCTTCCAAGGGCAAGGCTTTCACCCACAAGGACGTGGTCGAGGAGTTCAAGAAGTCGGCGCATGGGTCCGGCCACGCGCCCGGCGCGACCAAGGATTTCCATGGCGGCAATCGCTTGAAGGAAGAAAAGGACGAACAGAATCCAAGCTGTCGCCGCTGCCATAGCAATACGCCTTATATCGTCGCGGCCAATGTCGCCAAGTTCAAGGAGGAGTTCCACCATACCGACGTCGAGTGCGGCAACTGCCACCAGGGGGAGACTTGGCGCAACCAGTTCAGCGGCCATATCCTGCGGCGTTTGTCGGGTTCCCATTTCAGCAAGACCGAGATCAACGCCCTATGCAAGGACTGTCATGCCGATCAAGCGCTGATGGAGAAAGTCAAATTGGAGGATCCGAAAACCCAGGAAAAGAAACCGGCGGATTACCGGTGGGTCCACGCCAGCGACAGCTACGCCAAGACCCTGCACGCCCGCCTGCTCGATGCCGGTGCAATGGAGGGCGCATCCTGCCTGGATTGCCATGCCACAGGTGGCAACCGTCACAAGATCGAGCGCGACGAACAGGTCGGGGCTTCCACCCACCTCGATCAACTGCCGCGCACCTGCGGGCAGGCGGGATGCCACGGCTATGCGAACAAACCGTTCAATGAAGGCTTTGTGAACACCGATATGCACAACGTGGACTGGCTGCGTTTCGACCGCTTGCTGTTGTTGCTTCGGGAAAAGCGGCTGGACTCCACCTGGTTCAAAGCCCTGGCGGTATTGGGGCCGCTGGCCGTCTTGCTGTTGCTGGGCAGCCTGCTATGGACGCCGTTCGGCAAGCGCAAGGGCGCCATCGCCGCCTTGCTGGGGGCGGAGCGATTCCAGCGCGTGATCATCGGCAGCAAACCCAATAAATCCGGGAAAAAACAGCAAGGCCCAGGGCAAGGCTTGCTGACGCGGATCAAATCGGCTCTAGGCGGAGAAAAGCCGAGTCAGCCGGCCGCACCCAAGAACAACCCGGCGCAGGCCAGTCCCGCGCCGGCAGATCCGATCCCCGCCAAGGAGGAGTCGCAGTCATGAGTTTCCTCACGCGGATGTCGAAGGGTTTGATCTTGGCCGTGCCGCTGCTGTTTTCGCAGGCCAGCGCCGAACCGCTCTATGGGCAGAAGCTGCAAGCGGCCCAGCCGAATGCCGAGCAAATGGCCGATTCGCAAAAACTGACGCGCGAACACAGGGAGGTGAAGCACCGCGAAAAAATGCGGGTTCCGTCTTTCCACAAGCAGGTGGAGGATCCCATTCCCCAAGCCGGTTCTTTTTGCCAGAACTGCCACGGTCCCTTGCCTCATCGCAAAAAACTCAGGACCCGCAGTTTCATGAACATGCACACCCGCTTCATCAGTTGCGAGTCCTGCCATTTCCGGCCCAAGGACGTGGATCTGGCCTATGGCTGGCTGGACGACTCGGGCCATGGCCCGCAAGACCGGCAAGCCCTGTTCCGCACCGGCCGCAAGCTGGACAACGCCGTCCCCCGCAATTCCAGCTTCCGCATCGCGCCCTTGTTCAAGGGCGAGCCGGCCGGCCTGGCCAAGGACGATCCCGTCGCCAAACCCTATCTGGAAACATGGAAGCACGGCGATGAGCAGGAAAAAATCACCGTCCGCGCGACGATCCACGCTTCCCTGGAGAAGGAAGGCCCGCATTGCGATCGCTGTCATGCGGAGAAGGAAGGCATGCTGGATTTCGCGGCCTTAGGCGCGAGCGCGGATCAGGAGCAGGCCATCCGCCGGCATGTGATTCCGCGCT
>JAQTSI010000185.1 GCA_028711365.1 Methylococcaceae bacterium | reverse complement strand
GGCATCAGGGCTCACCCTCTGACGTGTTGAAAAATATCAGAATTTTCAATAGATTTCCGCAATACGGGTACACCGTAAACATAGCGCTGTGATATGTTAAAAATTATCTATGTTTTTAACATATTCTTAAATCATGTTCGTTTCCTTAACATGTTTTCAGCTTTACGATCGAGATCACGTTATCAGTAATTCTAAGAAGCCTTGGTTAATGAAATAAAGCTCTTTTCCCTTCTTTACGCTGGTGAGGAGTCCGAGATCCACAAGTTTTTTCAGGTTATTGGAGGCAGTCTGTCGCGTGCTTAATCCGGCTCGTTCCACAAAACTAATCTTGCAGTAAGGCTGGCTGTAAAGAATTTCGATCAGATCCTTGGAGTACAACTTGGGGGCTTTGGCTTTCAGCCATTCTGCCGTGGCGGTCATCTGGTCGCGGATGGCGAGGATGCGGTCACGAGTCACCTTTGCCGTCTGCTCGATGGCATCGAGCATGTACAGAATCCAGGGTTCCCACGTTTCCGCCTTGGTAACCTGCAAAAGACCGGAATAATACTCCCTCTTGTTCTCAATGATGAAACGGCTCAGGTATAGCACCGGAATGTCGAGCAGTCCCCGTTCGACGAGATAAAGGATATTCAGAATCCTGCCTGTTCTGCCGTTGCCATCCGTAAAAGGATGGATGGCCTCGAACTGGTAATGCATAACCGCCAGCTTGACCAGCGGGTCTAGGTCATCCACGGCGTAGATGAACCGCTCAAGGTTTGTCAGCTTGTCGCGGAGAAGAGACTCGCCCTCGGGTGGCGTATAGATGGTCTCGCCCAGCAGGTTGGCCAGTTTGATGCCCGGAACTTTGCGCACGCCCGCCGAAGTCCGCTTGATGATCTGGTACAGCTCCACAAACAGGTTAGTCGTCAGCGGCCGGTTACCGCTTCTCATCGCGTTGAACCCGTGCCGGAGCGCATCTTGATAGTACAGAACCTCCTTGGTGTGGGAGGTTGTCCTCTGGCCCTGGTCAGCAAAAGCACGATAGAGTTCGTCGTTTGTGGTTACAATGTTTTCGATCTCCGACGACAGTTTAGCTTCCTGAAGACCGATCGTCTGAATGAGCACGCCTTGGTTCGGTATTAACTCACCGGCCCCCTTCAACGTAAGCGCCAACTGAACCGCCCTTTCAGTCTGATTGTCTACGGGCCAGCATCTCCCGGTCAATGTATTGGGGCAGGAGTGCGCGGAGTTTGTCTTCATTTTTAGCCAGTGGAAGGCGTTCAAAGAGGTGCCGCAGGTACCAGTAAGGTTCCAGCCCGTTAGCCTTGGCGTTCTCGATCAAGCTGTAGATGGCAGCGCTGGTTCTGGCCCCCTCTGCGTTACCGGAAAAGAGCCAGTTTTTGCGCCCTACCACGAAGGGTCTGATCGCATTTTCCGCCAGGTTGTTATCCATGCGGAGCCTGCCGTCCTCAAGATATTTTTCCAGCCGCGGCCACTGCCCGAGCGCATAGAAGATGGCCTTGCCAAGAAGACTTTTGGGCGGAACCTTGGCCGAGTGCTCCAGGAGCCAGCCGTGAAAGGCAGCAACAAGCGGCCTGGATTTCTCCTGCCGTAGTTGATAAATTTCTGCCGCGCCCAGCTCCCGATTACGGGCGTCTTTTTCAATAGCATAAAGCTGCCGGATTTGTTCCACTGCCTCTTCGGCGGCGCCGATTTTCTTGTGTGAGCGGTTCTTGCCGGCCGATTTGATCACCTCGACGAACTTTCGGCGTGCATGTGCCCAGCAGCCGACATGGGTAATGTCGTCCCGACGGTCAATAAAGTCATATCCTACGTAGCCGTCCGTCTGCACATAGCCCCTGTAGTCACGCAGATATGTCGCGGCGACTTCGCCCTCCCGGGTGGGGTGATATTGAAATTCCAGGGCCGGCCGTTCGGGGTCACCTCCGCGGAAGAGCCACATATACGATTGTTGGGTAGGCGAACGGCCCGGTTCGGAAAGAACCTGGACCGTGGTCTCATCAACATTGATTAAGGGTCCGGAAAGGATTTCCTTGTGAAGCAGCTCCAGCAAAGGTTGGCAGGTTTCCGCTGCTTGCATTGCCCAGTTGCACATTGATGTCCGGTTGATTTCAACTCCCAGGCGGGAGAATTGGCCTTCCTGACGATAAAAGGGCACGGCGTCCGCGAATTTGGTGACCAGAACATGGGCCAGAAGTCCCGCGCTTACGATACTTTTCGGGATAATCTGCGCCGGCGGCGGGGCGATGGCCACCGTTGGCCCATCATCTTCGACGCCCTCACACCGGCGGCAGGCGTACTTGGGACGGATGTGGCGGATGACCCGGAAACTGGCCGGAATAATATCGAGCTGCTCCGAAATCTCTTCACCAATGCGGCTCTTGGTGCACCCGCAGCCACAGACCTTCTCCTCGTCGCTGATGTCATGAATAACCTCGACCCGTGGCAAATCTTCCGGCAACGGCTTACGCCCCGCCTTCTTTCGGGTATGTGCAGGGACCTCGATCTCTTCGGGCTCCAGTGCCTTTTCCATGCCGGCGACCGATTCTTCGAAAAGCAGAAACTGACTGTCGTCCGGCACCTTGAACCGCTCAGATTTGCGCCCAAAGAGCTGCGCCCGGAGCAGGCGGACCTGCTCCCGCAGCAAGTCGTTTTCTTGCTCCAGGCGCTGCAGATGGAGGCGTAACTCATCAAATTCCGGCATGGTCGAGACGACTGAATTCATGTCGGCAATATTAACATACCTATTTGATATTGCAATACTTATTTTGATTTTAGGTGAGTTTTTTCTGTCAAAAAACGGTAGAGTAGTGGAGCCGGTCATGGGCCTGATGCTGGCGCATCTCCAACCCCTCCAGCAGCCACTGCAATTCCCGCTGCTCAAGCTCCACGACCTCTTCCTGACTCTCCGGCCAGCGGAAGCGATCCTTCTCCAACCGCTTCTGCCAGAGACAGAACCCGCTCCGATCCCAGTACAGCACCTTTATCATGGTACGGCGCCGATTGCTGAAGGCAAAAAGATGGCCGGAGAAAGGATCGAAATCGAGCGACTCCGAAACCATGATCGACAGACCGTCGATGGACTTTCGCATGTCGGTGCGGTCTACAGCCAGATAGACCTTGACGCCACCGGGGAAGAACATCACAACCTCCCCAGCGTCCGCAACACCTGTTCCAGGGTGGGCGGGTGAAAATCTATGCCGATTTCGATCCGGCAACCGTCCCGGGTGATCATCGCCACACCGGATGAAGGCTGTTGGCACTTGAAAGAAGCACTGGTTTGGTATGGAACGATCGAGACCGGCACCAAGGTGACGGGAGTTGACCTGTTGCCCTTCAGCTTCCTTTTCCACCACCCAAAGGTGGTTTTGCTCAGCCGGTTACGCCGGCAGTATTCAGCCAGGGTCAGGCCGCTTCTCTCCTGGGCTGCCAAATGGGTCCGCCAGTATTTTTCCTTGGCCGCTGGCGAATGGGGCGGACGGTGAATGTTATCGTGCTGCATGCTGGTGCC
The DNA here is from genome assembly GCA_028711365.1 of Methylococcaceae bacterium. Taxonomy (GTDB): domain Bacteria; phylum Pseudomonadota; class Gammaproteobacteria; order Methylococcales; family Methylococcaceae; genus Methylumidiphilus. The sequence continues at coordinate 6,403 of JAQTSI010000185.1, read as the reverse complement.
TCCTTTGCGGTAAAATTGATGAGGCCCATCATGCCATCTCCCGCGGTACCTGAAAAGAAGGGGTTTATTTGGCGCTTACCCTTCAACTCCGCCAAGGCCTTATTGGCCGCAATCGCTTTCTTCAGCACCGCCTTGCTCTCAAGATCCACCGGCGGCGGCAGGAGCGGCAGGTCGTTATAGGGCATCTTCGGATCGAAGCTCATTGCAATACCTCCAATCTGGGCATACAGCGCCAGCCGATCTCCTGCGCGTATTTCAGGATGCGAGCTTGGACAGTCTTGTGTTCTCCGGGTACGGGCATAGGTCAACTGGCCATTCGTTTTGCGACGGCTGCGATTTCTTCCACTGAAAGGCGGTCTGCAGACCAACCACGGGCAAACTTGGCAGTTTCGGACTTCGGTAGTTTGTCGCTGGTTAAATCGAGAATCCGAACTCGTGCGGGCAACGCCGCTCCTTCGCCGACGAATATCGCCTCCTGCTGAGCCAGATTCGGAAGGGCCTTTGTCATACCCGACAGCCCGTCAGGAAGAAAACGGGCCACATGCTGCTGGTCGGCTGAATTTGTGAGCCGTAATACCAGCCACGTTCCACATTGCGATATCACAGTGCCTTCGATGTCCGCTGGGCGCTGGCTAACAAGCATCAAGCCGATACCGTATTTCCGACCTTCCCGCGCAACCCTTCGAATGGCGGTTTGTGCGGCCGCATACTCAGCTTCTCCACGGTCGGGCACGTAGCGGTGTGCTTCTTCACACACCAGAAGAATTGGGTCTCGCTCTCGCTCAGGCGTGTTTTGATAGAGTTTGTATTGGAATAGAAGCCTCGCGAGCATCGCGGCCAAAGGACCAGCCACTTCATTCGGCAAGCCCGAAATGTCGATGATTCGGATATCGAGGGACTGCCCATCCTTCTGGTTTAAGGTGCCCACCAACTGCCCAACAATCTGACCGAGAGACGGGCTGGCAGTTGACCATTCGGTCATCAGGAACCTGATGCGGGGATCGCGACGCAGCACAGCAAACTTGTCCAATATCGACTTGAAATATTTCGCGAAATCCGTGGCGGTAACAGGCCCAAGTTTTCCATTTTGCTCACGCGCTGCCTGCAAGTAAACGATGTGATTATGAAACTCTTGAAGAGAGAATGGACGCGGTTTGTCCCTATCAAAACCGGTGATTTGTTCCTGCGTCACCAATGTTTTTGGACGAGGTTCGTCTGGAGCTAAGCCGTCCGTGGGAGCAGGTCCGCCGTAGCTTGTCGGGGCTGGGTCGACCAAGTTTGCCGCAACCATCCGTGCGTATGTCAACGCTTTGTAAACGATGTTGTTCTGCGAAGTTGCCTCTTCTTCCGTTTTGCCAATCACAAGTCGGCGAAACTCATCGGCCGACATCAGCCAATAGGGAAGGTGGATCGGGGTTCCTGCTGTTTCTTCCGTGCCGATTGGATCGTAGGCGCGAAAGACCACCGCCCGCTCTTGGAACGCACGGCCATACTCAGCGTGAGGATCAATGACAACGATCCTCGGTTTACAGGTCACGTCTCCATTGGCTTTGTGGTCGAGCACGCTATGGAGAATCGCTGCCACGGCTCCTGACTTTCCGGAACCGGTTGATCCGAGAACAGCGCAGTGCATGCCGAACATCTTGTCGATGTTTGCCCGGCATAACGCGTTGTCCGCACCAACATAGTGCGCAAACGGGACCAGTGGGTCATAACCGTCGGCACCTTGTTGGCCCTCAGCGGACTTGTAGAGTTCGACCGTCTCCTCACGGGTGAGAAGGTAAACGCCTTGGCGAGGTAATGGGTAAGTCGTGACACCGCGATTGAATCGCAGCTTGGCTTCCGCCGCCTGCCAGATTCCTTCGGCAAAGAGTTCGACATCCATGACGCGCTGGTCGGCGTCAGGAGGGATTGGCTTTGCGGCCTCAAGCAGTTCCTCGGAACGCATTCGCAGCAAGGTGACGAAACCGAAGACGAGCCGCCGTCCGAAGTGGACCTTCACAATACTGCCCATCTGGCCGATGGGATAGACACGACCGTCATGAGTCCGGGTCAGTTCGGTTACATCGCCGGAAAGTTCAGCGCGAATAGTTGTGCCAGACACCTCGACGATGTGACCGATCTTCAGGTCTGGGATGAGATCAAAGGAATTCATAGCACGCACGCCTCCGCACCGCTGTTCAGAATCTTGGTGACCCCGGCGAATGTCCACCAGTCGCGCTTCTTTCCCGCCGGAGGCGGAAAGAATGGTCCGTCTGTTCCCACAAATAGCCCAGATTCGGTGATGATGTAGAGACGCTTGGCCCACGGAGCGGCTCGCCATTTTTCAAGGTCACCGTTGAGGCCCTTGGAAAATGCCAGAATAGTCGTCTTGTTCTCTGGACGCAGGAGAGCTAGTTCGATCTCTTGATTGATGTGCTCGTCTCCGAAATTGTAACCGCAGATAGCGAGGACGTTTTCAGTGCCCGAGCCTAAAGCGCGTCGGAACAAATCGAACTGAGCAGCGAAAGGATCCCGTTGTGTTGCGAGATATTTGGTGAATTGCGGGAAAATAAGCACGGGAGCTAATCGCTCTGGGTAGAGATCGCCATCCCGCACTCGCCAGACTCGGTCATCGGTGCCTAAATGCCAATCAATCGAACCATGGATTTTGATCACATGAGCTCTATAGCCTGAGTCCGGTTCGTCCTGACCATAGCGGTGGCTTCGATAAGCCACAGCCCCACCCGTGAAGCCGTCCCAATGGGAGAAGGAACCGAGGGCGAGCGCATCCTCCAAGAGCGTGTCGTAGTTAATTGTGAAGAGCCGTACGGCCCGCCTCCTTTCTGCGATACCTGCTTGGCTTCTGTTGAAGAGCGCTGAGACAAACGCTGCATGCCCGTCAACTGTGACGATGGGTTTCTTCCACGCTCCGATCTTCTCGGCGTCATCGCCAGCCTTCGGCACGAATCCCCACCGAATTGTCTCTGCGATCCACTTCAAAACCTTGGCATGCACGTTTTGCAACTCTTCGAGTTTGAGCGTGACTCCGCCGACTTGAACTATTTGGGTTTTTGATCGTTCCGCGATGGCTGCGAAGTCGACGAGATGACTGAGGATGTGCTCGATGTGCGAATCGTCGGGAAGCAAGGCCTTTACCGCGTCAAGCACTTCCTTGACCCGCTTGACCGGTTCTTCGTTTGCCATTGCAAACACCCGTGTCGTCAACGGTCGCATCAGCGGGATGTTTGCTCCCAAGCTTATACCTGCGCCGAACAACCACGATTGGTCTCCGGCAGCGAGCAGGTTGTCTAATTGTCTGAGGCAGTCTTTGTCGGTGGCATCCATATTCATGATCTCCCTACGTTGAATTCTTCAATATCAAGCTGGTCGACGCGAATCTGCGCCGTCATGAGCTTGTGCAGCAGCGTACGAAACAGGGCGGTGAGCGCGGCGTGCTTGCGCTGGTGAATTGCCATCTTCTGCTTGGTGGCATCAAGGCAGTTAGCAATCTCCGTCTGAATCTCCAGCTTGGGGAAGAATACGGGCATTGATCGTAGCACCGTGTTGTTCAAGTTCGGCATGATTGCCCCGGCTGCGTGGCTGTTCAGCCATGCAATACATCCCGAGGTTGAAAACAAGTATGAAAGGAAGCGGTTATCGATGTCTTTCCGACGCACGCGGGCAAGGAAGCAGCCTGTTCCGCATAGCCATCCTTCCTCTTTTTCCGTCACCATCCCGTGCCGCCCGATTTCGCCACGGCGAGCAAACAAAATGTCACCAACTGCCAAGCGATGCCGTTCCAGACGCGCAGCGGTTTCGGGACTCACTCGCGGCACCTCTTCGTGATTGATTTGATTATCCCAGAGATGAGTTGGATTCACGACTCCGACACCTTCCGAGAGATAATCATGCTTGTGAAGCTGACTTCCGAACGGGCCGGTTTGGAGGAAGCCGTCTGGCTTGCAAGCCAGTTCGCCCAGCGGCATTACTTCCCAATCCTGCGGCACGGGGCCGATGTCGGTTTGTTTTTGGGGTTCACCGCGGAGGCCTTGAGTGAAGAGCTGACGCAGGAGCGCCTTTTTCAGTTCCGTGGTCAGCGCGATCAGCCGCTCCTGCTGCTCCATCGCCCGCTGCACCACCCCCAACACCCCCGCTATCTTCCGCTGCTCGGCGAGGGGCGGGAGTGTTATAAGCCGGCTGCCTAAAACCTCTTTGCTCAAGCGTTGCCGTCCGGTAGTTCCATCCATCTTGCCCGCGAGGTCTGAGCGGATTGCAGGGTGAAGCAGGACATGAAAAAGATAGTTTTTATCGCTTACGCCTTCGATCTCCTGAATCGGAATAACTTCGGTGGTCGCAAACCCAAAAGGTCGATTCCATTGCACGATGGCTTGCTTGCCATTCTCAAACGACGGGGTGATTTTGGCGACAACTAGATCGCCATTTTCAATGTAGGTGCCACTCGTCAGCCTGGAACCGGGGCGTTCTTCATATTCTGAAACGCTGACACGACCAATGGGTATGAGGTCCATGGGCAGAAACGGAATGCTGCCGTCGCGTGGAATCACCATGCCACGGGGCTTTCTTGTGAACGAATATGCTTCGCGTATCGGCATGACGCGCCATCCAGCAGGCAATCGTCCCAACTCGGTTTGCACGGCATCCCCAACGGAGGGCGGTTTTTCCAACCCGCCATTTGGCGGACAGGAATGCCCGTCTTCTTTTTCTCCGCGTCTCCGCGCCTCCGCGTGAACCTCCGTCCTCATTTCATGATCCTCCCGAGAACGGCCTTGAGCGCCTTGTCCGTCTCCCTCGCCTCCTCCTCGATGGCGTCCAGCTCCTCGACGATCTCGGCCAGCGGGCGGTATTCCTCACCCGCGCCGGTATGGATGTAGCGGCTGGGGGAGATGTTGAAGTCGTTCTTCGCAATCTCCTCGCGGGTGACGATGCGGCTGTATTTCTCCACCTCGCGCCACGCCTTGAAGGCGTCGGCGATGCGGGTGATGGCGTCCTCCGGGATGTAGTTCTTCGGGTCGCCCTTGGCGAACTCGGTGGCGGCATTGAGCAGGAAGAGTTTTCCTTGGCGCTCTTTCGGCTTCACCTTGTTCAGGAAGAGGATGATGCCGGGTGCGGTGGTGTTGTAGAAGAGGTTTTCCGGCAGGTAGATCACGCCCTCGATGAGGTCCTGTTCTACGAACCAGCGGCGCACGTCTTTTTCCTTGTTGGTGTTGGCGTTACCGGAGCCGCGCGAGGCGGCGCCGGTGTCGAGTACCACGGCGGCGTGTCCCTGCGGCTTGAGGCTGGCAAGGATGTGCTGCACCCAGCCCCAGTCGGCCTTGTTGCCGGGAAAGCCCGCGCCCTTTGGGAAGCGGTCGAGTTCGTCAGCGTCGTAGTCCTTTTCCTTGAACTCAGTCTGGTTCCACATGGGGTTGGCCACGGCGCGGTCGAAGGTCTGGAGGCGGTTGCCCTGGCGGAACTTGGGCTTGCGGAAAGTGTCGCCGATCTGAATCTCGCCCTCCATGTCGTGGATGATCATATTCATGTTCGCCATGGCCCAGGTGCCGGGCTCGTTTTCCTGGCCGTAAAGTCTGGCGGGGGCGTATTTTTTCTTCGAGCGCAGGTCCATCTTTTCCTGTAAAACGAGTTCGCACTTGATGAGCAGGCCGGCGGAACCACAGCACGGGTCGTAAATGTCCATGCCGGGCTCGGGGTCCATGATTCGGGCTATAACGAAGCCAACTTCGGTTGGAGTGTAGAACTCGCCGGCGCTCTGACCGCTGCCCTCAGCGAATTTGCGAATGAGATACTCATAACTGCGGCCAATGATGTCGGGTTCAACGTCATTGAGACCGAGCCGCTTGGCGCTTATCGCCTCGATGAGGTTGCTCAGGCGGGCATCGTCGATGTCGCGCTGGCCGTGGGTGGTAGCATTGAAGTCGATACGGTCGATGATGCCCTTGAGCAGCGGGTTGGCGTCAGCGATGGCTCGGAGGTGGGTGGTGAGCTGCTCGCCGATCTTGTCGGAGAGCGTGCGGATGATGGACCAGACGGCGTCATCGGGGTTCTTCGGCTGCAGCGGAAGGAAGAAGCGGACGATCGGGGTCTGGCCACTGGCTCGCGCTCGTTTCCAATCTGCTTGTGCAAGTCTGAACGCCTTGGCCCGCGAGCCGACTTCCTGGGCGATGCGGTTCAGCTCGTCATCGAACACGTCGCACAGCCGCTTGATGAAGATCAGCGGCAGGATAAAGTCCTTGTATTTGCCCGCGTCCTTCGCGCCCCGAATGGAACAGGCGGCGCCCCAGATCCAGGACTCGAGAGATTTGCCGTTAATGTTGGTCACTCAGGTTTCCTTGGTCGGGATCATTGTTATTTTGCGCATAACAACTCAATATCATAAAAATCATACGAAAGTCTATAAACAATG
>JAQTSI010000184.1 GCA_028711365.1 Methylococcaceae bacterium | reverse complement strand
GTATGGGGAAGAATCGTGAGCTTGCCTAAGAAAATTCACATCGAGGACGTCTACAAGATCTACGACGGTCACCCGGTCCTGGACAATGTCGACCTGTGTGTCTCGACCGGCGAGTTTTGCGCCTTGGTAGGGCCTTCAGGCTGCGGTAAATCCACTCTGCTGCGGCTGATCCTCGGCCAGGAACAGCCGACCCGCGGCAGCGTGCTGATCGAAGGAGCAAGGGCCGGATTCCCCGATCCCCGCCGCGGCATCGTGTTCCAGAGATATTCCCTCTATCCCCATCTCACCGTACTCGACAATGTGTTATTGGGCCGGCGTCTGCAACAAGCCTGGAGTTGGCTGCCCTGGTCGAAACCGCGGACGGAAGATGAGGCCGATGCGCTGGAGTTGCTGGAGCGGGTGCGGCTGAGCGATGCCGCCCGCAAATATCCTCAGGAATTGTCGGGCGGGATGCAGCAGCGGGTCGCCATCGCCCAGGCCCTGATCATGAAGCCGCCGGTGCTGCTCATGGACGAACCTTTCGGCGCACTGGACCCGGACACGAGGGAGGAATTGCAGGTGTTCCTGCTGGAGTTGTGGGAGAGGGAAAAGCTGACCCTGTTTTTCGTCACTCATGATCTGGAAGAGGCCTGTTTCCTGGGTACCCGGTTGCTGGTGCTATCCCAGTACTACACCGACGACCGCGGCGCCGATGCCCCGCGCGGCGGAAAAATCGTCGCCGACTATCGACTGACCCAAACCAGTAATGCCACCGGGGTCAAGCGACGCCACGAATTCAAGACCTTCATCCAACACCTGCGCGAAATCGGTTTCGATCCGGACATCCGTCGCCATGTCAAAAACTTCGACCTTCGCCATCCGGACTCCTTCCAGACCCTGACACCCGAGGAATATCGGGGTGCGGTGCAGAACCATTCGGGAGACGAAAGGGGGGGATCGGGTTAGGGAACCGCCGATTCATTCGGCGGTTCCCGCAGTGCGGGGAAAGACGGCTGAAGACTCCAGGATGGATGCTAGCTCAATCCAGAATTGCTTTGCGAGCTTCATCGATTGACGGAAGCGGGCCATTTTCGGCGTCGTTCCCGGAGTAGTCGTTACCGTCAGCCAAATGCAGAGTCGATGAACCGTCTCGATAAAAGACGTTTCCTCCGATTCGGGCACTGAGGTATTGCGGTTTTGCCCATCTAGGTCGATGGCGTAGATGCTGGGCATGAAAGTACACCGCGCCTCCCGTGTTATCGGGAAGTTCTCCTGCCATCACCTTGTGGGCGATGTCATGTGCACGGGCATATTGTGACGCATTGGGGTGTCTGACCGAGTAGACGAACCGTCCAGTGCGGATGACATGGCAATAACTCTTTCCCCAACCGTGGATGAGACGGTTTTTGGCGACGTTTGCCACGGCTTGCAGATTGGCTTCCGAGTTTCCCGCTTCACGATACGCGGTGTTAGTGAGACAGGTCAGATCGTCGTGAGGCAGTTGCGCCTGAGAATGGCGATGCTTGACTCTGTGGTGGTGGTGATGCGTTGATTTGGCCACGACCGGCGAAGTCGTGAACGCCAAAATCATCAAGGCTTTGACAAGGTTGTTTGTCATAGTGCCGTTTCCTATCGTCGTCGAAGTTGCAGCCAACTACCTGTACCCTTCGGGTACGCTCATTGGGCGGCCACATCTTCTATTTTCGAAAGCGTACTACTTAGAACGGCCTTTAAGTTGAAAAACCGGAACTAAACAGCACAATATCGCGGTTCCGTAGAACCGAATAACTTAACTTCATCCTCCGCAGTTGCTGCCTGTCCTTATGCTTTAATCAAGCCATTAGGGCGACCCTTGCAGACGGTTTCGCGAAATCAAAGCCGCGATTCCCGAAAGCAATGGCTTTACCATGCCCTATAATGGGGTTATTGTCAAGCTGGGTTTATGGGAGGGGGTATGGTTCAAACCGATGTGATAGAGAAGGGTTCTGCCCATGGGCAGGCTATCCTCCGGTCCCTGCGCGCCGGCATCGCCTGCGCATTTCTGCTGCTGTTCCTGCCGAGCCCGGCCGCGCAATCGCAGGATAAGCTGATCTTTTCATCGAACGCAGGCGAGTGCGCGCTCTCGGTCGAATCGAACGAGCCATGGCATACGCTGAGACTGCGCGCCCACCATCCTTCGGGGAAGAACTGCCTCATCGGCCAGGACGCGATGGCGTCGGCCCTGGATACCGCACTGTCGAAAACCGGTGCGTCGGGAACCGGAGAGAAATTCGGTTCGCTATCCATCGGACGCCTGATCGACTACCCCTGGCTCTCGCAAGCCCTGGCCCTTGCCGCACGCAATGACAGTGGCTGGGACATGAAAAGGGGCAAACCCCGTCGTCTGGGCTTCAACGGCTACGTTTCGAAGATCCTGTCCGGCAAGACCATGACGGCGGCATTTGACGCGGTCTTGATGAAAAGCGGATACAGGATCCAGAGCGCAAGCGTGGAAAAGGTCCTGGTGGGACGATTTCGGGATGTGCCGCTATACCGGGATAATGGGGCTCCAGGGCTTGTTCCTTACGACGCGCAGGTCTGGTTCCGCCTGGAGAGCCGATGAATGGGCCGGGGATTGAACGAACTGCGAGAGTCAGACTATGGACCGGAATCCCCGATCTCCTTCTGAAAGGCGGAGAACTCCTTGTCCCAGGGGGCCTTGTTATAGCCCCAGTGTCCTTCCTGCAGGAGTTTCATGCCGGTGCTCATTTCCATCTTGACTCGTTCGGCGGCGGAGCTTTCTTCCATCTCCCAAAGGGCCTGGGCATAGAACAGGTGGTTGAGAGGATGTCCGGGATGGCTCTCGACTGCCCGCTTGAGCAGTTCGAGCGCCTTGTCCCCGTCGCCGATGCCCGCAGGCCAGGCTGGCGCCTTGAGGTAGAGCATCCCCAACAGGCGCAACGGACCGCCGCCGTCGACATCCGGCTTCAGCGCCACGGCGCGTTTCATCTCGCCCTCGAGCCGGGCGAGGTTTTCCATCGCCAGGCTCAGATGGTCGCGCACTGCCAGAGCGAGGTTGGTGGCCAGGTAATAATGCACCAGGCCGTCGCTCTCGGCGCCCAGCGCCAGCGCGGACTCGGCGAAACGCACCCCTTCCCAGGCAAGCGCCTCGCGCTTGCCAGCGTCGGTACTGCGTTCGGCCAGATGTAGGCACAAGCGGCTGCCCAAGGCGCTACGCCGCAAGAGCTTATCCTGCGAGCCGCGCAGAAAGCTCAAGGCGCACTCCAAGGCGTGGGTTTCGCTCGCCGGGCCTAAATCATTCTGCCGGGCGTTCAAACCATTCGCGGTGTACCGGGGACAGGCGGAGAGCCGGTCAAACTGGACTACGGTGCGGTAGGGCGTCGCACAGCCGGATAGCAGGCACGCAAGAAGCAGACACAGGATGCGCAAGACTCTAATTCCTTCCGTTCCACTGTCTGAGCATCGGTTCGAACACGGCAGGATCGGCGACAGCGAAAGCCCTTATCCCGAACAGATCGCACAGTTTTTTGCCCTCCGGGTCGGAACACATGCCCTCCAGAGCTTTGGCGAAGCGGGCGCGCTCCTCGGCGGTGCTGGTCTTGCTGTCGGCCACGACTCCCATCAACGGAATCTCTTCGGAGGTAAAGAGGGCTTCGAGCGGATTCGTCAGCGCGAGCGAAGCCAGTGCGGAATATTGTTGCTCGTTCAGGATCACCGCATCGATCTCGCCCTTATCCAGCGCGCGCAACGCCCGAATAGCCTGTTTGGATGGTTTGAGAACGAAGAAACCGGCAGGATCGACTTTTCCCGCGAACACGATCCTGCCGGTGAATTGTGGTTCTTCCAGCACGGTGCCGCCCAAGGATTTGCCCTTGAGCTCATCCAGGGTCTTGAATTTACCTTTCTGGACGACGACCCGGTAGCGCTCGCTGGCGCGGCCATCGATCCTGGGTTGAACCAGCGGAACCAGATTGTTCTGATCGTGCAATTCCAGATAGAGTCCCAATGAGGTGATTGCGAAGCTGGGCTTATTTTCAGCCAGCAACTGCCTGCATTCGGCCGCTTTGGCGCTGAACAGGCTGGTGAAGCTGTTCTGCGGCCACTGACCGACCCTCTCCACCACCCGGAGCATGGCGTCCATCGCCCCTTTGGCGTCCTGTTCGTTAACGGCCCCTCCCGGATAACAGACCACCAGGGGTGAAGGCGCAGCGGCTCCGGCGGTCATGAATGAGGCCAGCCAGCCAGCCAGCGCGAGAATGAGTCGAGTCTTGGTATTCGTCATGGTTTCCTTCTAGGATTAAGCAACTGCGCGATGGCCGGCGCCACCAACAGGGTGGCCGCAAGGCAGCACAGCAGTCCGATGGTAATGTTCACGCCGAGGGTGGACACCCCCCGGTATTTTGCCAGAGTGATGGCACCCAGGCCGGCGAGTTCGGTCCCGGCGGCGAGTCCAATCACTTTTCCGGCGATCAGGGTGACCTGCAAAGGCGTATTGTCTTTCAGTTCCAGCCAGCGGTAATTGAACCATACCCCGTAGTCCACCGCGAGCGCGATCACCAGGGGCAGGGCGACGATATTGGCATAGTTGTAGCTCATGCCCGTCAGGGACATGATCCCCAGCATCCAGCCTCCGCCCATCAACAAAGGCAGGGACGCCAGCAAGATCCCGCGCAAGCTGCGCAGAACCAGGGCGAGCCAGAGCAGACAGGCGACGACCGCCAGCACCGTTCCCTGGGTGAAGCTGCTCACCACGGATTTCGAAAAAGCCTGGTGGGTGCTCGGAAAACCGGTCGCATCCGGGGAAACGCCATAGGACTCCTGCATCAGCCGATCCAAACTGGTGGGATCATAGACGCTTTTCGCCGGAAAGGCGTAGACGGCGATGCTGCCGTCGCCGGCAAAGAAGCGATCGCGCAAGGCGGGAGGCAACTGGTCGGGGGCAAGCAGTTTTGCATCCCGCCAGCCATCGATCACGCCAAGCCCGTTCTCGGCATTCGCCAGCAAGGCCCGCAAGAACGACTCGCTACGCCCCCGCCCCCGGTCTGCGTCTTGATCGATCTTGGCCTGGATGGCCTCGGCCATCCCACGTACCTGCTCCAGACTCCGAACCAGCTTGGAATGGCCCGCCGAGAACGCCTGCTCCTGGGACTCGTCGATGAAATCGCCCATTTCCTTCAGGATGGAGCGTAACCGCTCGAAACTCCCAGTCGTCAGCCCGGCCCGGTTGAGTTCGACAAGCTGCTGCGCCAACCCTAGGCGGGTGAGCGAGTCGGCGATGGCTTTGATCTTCTCGAGGCGGGCCTCGCCGTCCGCGGGAAACAGCGGGGTGATGGACTGCACCTTGGCGATGCTCTCGAGCTTGCCGGCCGCTTCGGTGATGCGGCGGGCCTCGCCCATGTCCCTGGCGGTAAAGATGACCACCTCGGCCTGATAGTCGCTCTCTGCCACCATCCGCCGCTGGTAGCGGGCCGCCTGGGAATCCGCCGGCAGCAGGGACAACACGTCGTAATCGAAGGGAATGGCGAACCCCCGCACGGCGCCGATGGCGGCGCAGCCCACCGCCAGCATGACCCCAGCGAAGGCTAGGGGGCGGGAAAACGCGCCTCGGCCCGGTGAAGCCGCCGCCGGACTAGGTGGCTCCTGGAGCCGCTCCGGCAGCTTGGGCGGCAGCAAAGCGTACAGCGCCGGCTGGACCATCCAGGTGCTGAGCAGGATCAGCACCACGCCCTTGGCCGCCACCAGTCCCAGTTCGGCAAAGCCCGGGAATTCGACCGTCGCCAGGGCGCCGAAGATCACCACCGAGGCCCCTCCTGCGGTGAGCACGGCCTGGAAGGAAGCGCCTATCCCCTGCCCTATCGCCTCCGCTAACGGCTTTCCAGCCCTGCGCTCCTCGGCGATCCTCGATGAGGTGAAGATGCCGTAGTCCGCCCCCAACCCGAACAGGATGGCCATGAAACTGGCGGTAATGAGGGTCAGGTGGCCGACGGTGATCAGCGCCAGCCCGAGACTCCACAGCACCCCCAGCCCCATCGGGACGAAAATGATCAAGGCCCAGCGGAAACTTCGCGCCACCGCCAGGATCAGCAGGCTGATCAGCGCGATGGCCGAGCCGATCACCAGGACGATATCCTGCTGGATGTTGATATGCTCTTCGTACTCGATCGCCGGAAGCCCGGTCAGCGCCACCTTGGGCGGAGTACGGCCGGCCACCCGGACCTGCTCGGCCAAGCTACCGGATACCGCCTTGACCTTGTCGATGAAAGGCTTAAGCGATTGAAAGTCCTCGGCAGCGTTTTTGGGGTGGACGAACAAGAAAAGCATGCGCCCGTCGCGCGATGCGAAATAGCCATTGCCCATTGCCTCGGCCCCATACCGCGCCAGCAGCCGGGTCCAGTCCAGGCCATCGGGGGGATTTTCCGCCGACAGCCAGCGCTGCCATTCCTCCAGCAGGAAGCCCAGCGCCGCGAGGCTTTCTTCGGCGGTCTGGATGTTGACTCCGGTCAGAGGCGGGTGGGTTTTGATCAGTTCCAGGGCTTTCCGCAGCGCGGCATCCAAGGGCTGATTGCCGCCCGATGCCAGCAGGCTCACCAGCGAACCGAACTGCTCCAGCCGCTCGGGAGGAATCATCAGGTAGGCATGCTGGAGGAAGAATCGGGGGTCGAAACGTTCGGTGGCCTGGCCGATTTCGGGCTCATCGCGCAGATGGACGGCCAGTTCCGTGGCGAAAGACTCCAACTCGTCGCGGGGAGCCCCCTCCACGACGACGATCAGATCCGAAGCGGCTCCGAATTTGCGTAAAAAACTATCCAGTCGTTCGGCAACCCCGGTATTTTTGGGCAGCAGCGCCTGCCGGGAAGTGTAAACCGGCAGTTGCAATACCGCCCAAACCGCCAGGGCCGAAAACACCCCGGCCAGGCAGAGCATCCACCCGGGATGGAGGGCAATGCGTTCGGCGAGCTTGGCGACCCGCAGGGTGATGGTCACTGACATGGCCTAGCCTTCGCTGACGATCCTGATGGCCCGATTCGGACAATATTTTTCCGCGGCTTTCGCTTTGTCGAGCAGGGACGCCGGAGGATTCTCATCGAGGAGGGTCAACTGGCCCTTATCATCCACCTGAAAAATCTCCGGAGCTTCCGTCATGCAGTTTGCATGTCCTTTGCAAAGATCCCTATCGACCCGCACTCGAAACGATTGCCCAGCCTGATCCTTCGGCTTGCCGTCGAAACCTGGCTGATGGACGCAGGTCTTGGGCGCCTGTCTCAAGCGATATCGAATCGGGCAGGGCGAGCCAGGTTCCACCACCATTTTCTGGTAATCATCCTGGTAGCGGTCGGGATCGTCGACCAACTCGAACTCATAGCGCCGCAGCAGTATGCAAAGGATGGCCTTGATCTGAAACAGGGCGAAGGCATTGCCGGAACATTTGTGCCTGCCGCCGCCAAAAGCCTGCCAGCCGAACAAGTCCCTGTCTTCCGCCCGTTCGGGCGTATAGCGGTCGGGATCGAAGGCATCGGGAGAGCGAAACAGCTCGGGGCTGCGATGCGTCACCGATGGGGCTGCGCAGACGAATTTGCCGGCCTTGATGAGAAATTCCTTGACGTAAAAATCCTGCATGACCTTGCGCATCAGGATGATCAACGGAGGGTGCAGGCGCAGGACTTCCTTGATGACATTTTCCAGTTTGGGCAATTGCCGTAAGGTCTCGAAGCTGACCCGGCCTTCGGCGCCCAATTGTTCGTCCAATTCTGCCAGCACCGTCTTCAAGTGTTCGGGATGGCGCAGCAGTTCGATCAGAACCCAGGCCGTGGTCCCGGAGCTGGTGTGATGGCCGGCGAAGATGGTGGCGATCAGCATCCCGGTGATTTCATGGGGCGTCAGTTTGCTACCGTCCTCATAATGGGCGTCGATGAGCATCTGGAAGACATTGGTGCTTTGCTCCTTTTGGCCGGCGCGTTTTTCCATGATTTGCGTGACCAGTTCCTGCAGCCGGGTCCGCGCCTTGTCGCGGCGGCGAAACACCGGCAGCGGCAGATAGGGGAAGACATAGGCGATGGGCTGGATACCCTGCTCCAGATCGCGGTAGATCTCGGCGAATTCGGCATTGAGCTCATAGCGGAATTCCGAGCCGAGCAGACAGTGGCTGGAGGTATAGAGGGTCAACAATTTGGTGTATTCGAGCAGGTCGATGGCCCCGCCATCGCCCCAAGCCGCGATTGAGCTTTCGACCTCGCCGACGATGATATCGCAATAGCTGCGCATGGGTTTATCGCGCAGGGCGGGCATCAGCATCTGCAATTGCTGGTTTTTTTTCTTGATCGGAGCGTCGAAGACCACCCCCTGGCCGAAGATCGGCGTCATCAGCCGGTAGGCGGGCCCCTGATCCAGCACTTCGTCTGGGGCCCGATAGAACGCTTCGCTGGCCTCGCTCCCGGTCAGAAGCACCATCTTCTGGTGAAATAAATTGAATTCGGCGACATCGCCGAATCGTTGCCGCAGGCTCATCATGAAAGCATGTGGGTTCTTGCCAAAGCCGACGATGTGTCCGGCGAAGGGAATTCCTCCGGCGAGTTTGGGGGGTTCCTTGAAAGGTTTTGAGCTCATGGGTTATCCAGGGTTGGGCCGTTGGAAGCGTGAAAAGCTTGTTATGATGCACGGGCAATCTTCAAGGGTGCATGAAAACATCTTTTTCGCGCCCGGAAAACCGTTACCATCAAAATATCCCATGACCAGGAATCACCCATGCCCGCATACCCACGCGAAGAATTAGAAGAAATGGTCCAGCGTTGGCTCTGCGCCAACCGGGAATCGGAGCGCCAGGGCGACTGGATCGAACACCTAGGCGCGATGTATAGCGAAGACGCGGAATATCGCTGGAACATGGGGCCGCACCAGGAGTTCGTCGCGCAGGGCAGAAAACAGATCGAAGAGTGGGCCTTGGGCGTGCATATGCAAGGCTTCGAGGCATGGCGTTACCCCTACGACAAGATCCTGATCGACGAGAAACAAGGGGAGGTCATCGGCATCTGGCGTCAGGTCGCGCCGGCCAAACGCGCGGATGGGAGTGATTATGAAGTCGCCGGCATCGGCGGCTCCTGGTTCCGCTACGGCGGCAATTATCAATGGTGCTGGCAGCGCGACTTCTTCGATCTGGGCAACGTCAAAGCCTTATTCATGGAACTGGCGGCCGACGACAAACTGGAACCTGCGGTGAAATGCAGGCTCAGCAAACTGGCCAGGGGGCAAGCGCTGCCCGGGGTCCGCCCGCTGCATACCTCCCCGGGGCTGAGCAAAAAGCTGAAAGGCACTCTGGCCATGCTGCGCATCGTCGTATTGGGAAGATAGCGCGATAAACCACTAATCCGCCATGGCTCCAGAGTTCAGTCTTGGAACGACTGACTGTAACTCCCACCGAAAACGAATGACAACGCCGGTGCTCACGCTGTATCAAAGTCAACATTACGCCTGGCTGCTGACCCGCCGTGCCGCGGGCAATACCGTGGAGTCGCTGGCTTCCACGCTGGTCGATTCACAGGTTGACCTTAACCCGCATCAGGTCGAGGCGGCATTGTTCGCATGCAGGAACCCCCTCTCCCGAGGCGTGATCCTCGCCGACGAAGTGGGCTTGGGGAAAACCATCGAGGCCGGTCTTGTCATCTCCCAGCGTTGGGCCGAGCGCCGCCGACGCATCCTCATCATCGTCCCGGCCAATTTGCGCAAGCAGTGGTATCAGGAGTTGCAAGACAAGTTCGGTCTGCAAGGTTTGATTCTGTTGGTGGCCGAATACCTGCGGCGTCCGAATCTCAAGGCATTGCCCGAAGGGCAGCGCCAATTGATTTCCTTGGTGCTAGTGAAACGTCACCTATTCCCTTATCACTCCAATTTTGGCCACTTTTTTGCGGGTTTACCGCTTGTGGGTAGATTGCCGATATGGCGCAGGAGGTTCTGCATTGGCTCGGGGGACAGCGGTGGGCCTTGG
>JAQTSI010000002.1 GCA_028711365.1 Methylococcaceae bacterium | reverse complement strand
CAGCGCCTCGCCCAAGGCCCACCGCTGTCCCCCGAGCCAATGCAGAACCTCCTGCGCCATATCGGCAATCTACCCACGAGCGGTAAACCCGCAAAAAAGTGGCCAAAATTGGAGTGATAAGGGAATAGTGCATCCAATATGAACTTGCGATGTACGATGGATTGGAATATGGCATTCCCCGCACCAGCGAGGATGTTATTGACGCGCTCTTTGAGATGATCAACCGTTTCAAATATTTCTCCGGCGATCTTGCCTTTCACCCATGACCATACTTGTTCAATTGGGTTAACCTCTGGGCTATAGGGCGGCTGATACAATAGCATCATATTGTCTGGCAGCTCCAATTTGGCTGCACAATGGAACTTAGCATTGTCCACCTGAAGCACATGAAAATCAGCCGGGTACTTTTTCGCAAAGGAATCGACGAAGGCTTGAAAACCATCGGTATTCATTCGCTCCCCTTCGTAAAAGAAATTGGCTCATGTCGGCAAATCCATGAAGCCGTCCGAGCAGCGTTCTGGCAAAATGGCCTAACAATGATGCGGAGGTTCCCATGATGCGCTTTCCCCTGTCCGGGCTGCTTGACGAGCAGGCCTGCTATGGTTATTTGCTGGACATTCTGCACCCGGGCGGGCTTTGCTGTCCGCGTGGACACCGCCTTCCCGCCGCGCAGGCGCCGCACGGGCGCGCCCGCGCGCCGGTGGTGGACTACCGTTGCCGCGAGTGCGGGGCGGTGTTCAACCTGTTCACCGGCACGGTCTGGGCGGGCACCCACTACGCCTGCTCCGTGGTCGTGATGATCCTGCGCGGCTTCGCGCAAGGCGTCCCGACGTTGCAACTGGCCGACGAGTTGGGCTGCGACTACGGCACGCTGCTGGCCTACCGGCACGAGATGCAGGCGGCGGCGCTGCTGCGCCGGGACGCCACGCCGCTGGCGGACGCGGAGACCGAGGCCGACGAGGCGTTCCAGAACGCCGGGGAGAAGGGCAGGCCCCACCGCGACCCGGCGGATCCGCCGCGCCGCCGGGCCAACAAGAGGCGCGGGCGCGGCACGATGGCGAACGACCGCCCGCCGGTGATGGGCGTCGTCGGGCGGGAGAGCGGCCAGATCCGCCTGGAAGTCTGCGACGACACCACGCAGGACACCATCCAGCCGGAGGTGGAGGCGAAGACGAACGAGGCCACCACGCTGAACACCGACGAGTCGCCCGCCTACAACCGGGTGGCCGCGACCGGGCGCGGCCACCGGACGGTGTGCCACTCGGCGGGCGAGTACGCCAGGGACGACGACGGCGACGGTATCCTGTTTCTATGGAGCGTCGTCGGTTTTTTCACGCGTCATAATAACAAGCCGTCTTCCCCTGCTGTTAACGCATCGGTTTCCGAGCCTGTTCCTGCTCCTGTCGCTGTTCCTGATTCCCCTCCCGCTTCAATTCCTTCAGTTCCGTCTGTACCTTCTCCTCCGCAATCCCTGCCTTATTCGGATGATTGGCGTATATCAGGACAGGGCGAGATCGATCGTGTTCGTTTTATTGTTGCTGAATCATCAACCGGTTGGCGTCGTCGTATTGATCCTGCAAGGTGTACTGGCTGGGGTTATGATTTAGAGTGCACAGTTGATGGAAAACGGGTCACCGCGTATTCCGGACCCAAGCGCAATCCTCAGCTTCGTACATTGGCTGATCTGAGTCCTTTGGGTAAGTGACTTGGGTTTTCCTTCGATAATAAAAAGCCGGGTTGCCCCGGCTTTTTTTATTCGTTGATGATGTCTAGTCGTCTTTCAACGCGTTCTAGGCGGTTGAGGATTCTATCGATGCTTATTTGCTGTCTTGAACTGGTCTCTTCGTTTAGCAATACCTCACGTCGTGTGATGGTTTGGCCGTCTTCTAAGATGTGTAATCGTTGCTTTACGTCTTTCATGTCTTCTGCGATTTCATCCACGCGGCGCCGGATGTGTCTGAGGTGTTCGAGGATTAGGTTTTCAACGTTTTCGGTCATGTCGTTACCTTTTTGGCTTTGTGGGTGGTTTTGGGTTCGGGCTTTGTGAGTGCTTCCAGCTTACCACGTAACAGGGCGGCTTCTTCCAGGGCTTTCTTTTCGGCTTGTCTCGCTTCGCTGGCGGTCTCTTTCAGGGCTTCCAGTTCCCGGGCTGCGCTTTCCAGTCGGGCTTGCACGGCTTGTTCGGCGACGCGCGCGTTTTCTCTGTCTTTGATGGCGGATTCCGCCCGTTCATGCTCTTTATCCGCTATGGCGGCTTGATCCTTCATCTGATTACCTCCCACGATGGCTTCGTTTTCCAGTCGTCTGATGGTTTCCTGAGTCCATTTGTTTTTTTCTCGTTTTTGGCGGCGCTTCTTGATGCCGAGTCGTCACCCGGCGCCGATCGACAAGGCTCAGTCGTGTAAAGTTATCATAGGTTTCTGGCGCTGCGTCTGGCATGGAAATCTGACTGTTACCAATATATGCTATTCATTGGTACAGCTAACAACAGGGTCAACCCCATGCAGAAAAACACCAGTGTTACCCTTGGGCCTCATTTTGAGCGGTTCATTGCTCGCCAAATCCAGCAGGGGCGTTTTGGCTCTGCCAGCGAGGTCATCCGCGCGGGTCTTCGCGCCCTTGAGGATCTTGAAACCCGCCGCGAGGTGTTGCGGGCCGCGCTCAAGGAAGGCGAGGAAAGCGGCCTGGTAACCTACACGCTTGGCGGTCTTATCCAAGAAATGGATCACGAAGGGGCCGTATGAGGGTTGGGTTCATCCTGACGCGGAAAGCCCTGGATGATCTCAAGTCTATTGCCCGCTACACTCAAGACTAATGGGGACGGGATCAGCGGAATCGGTATCTTGCTCTGCTGGACCAAGCCTTCTACCAGATCGCTGATGATCCCGCTCAAGGTCTCGATTGCAGCGAGATTCGGGAGGGTTACCGCAAACGCCGGGTCGGTAGGCATCTCGTTTTTTACCATTTTGCGTCCAGCGGACAAGTTGAAATTGTCCGCGTTCTTCATGACCGCATGGACATTGCTAGTCATTTGTAACGGTTTTGCTGGGGTGGGCTTTTTCGTGTCAGGACGACTTTCCCGGGGGTTCAGTGATGTGTCCCGCTAGGGACAGAGCGGTGTGGATGCGGGCCAGGCGGATCGGTGTGGACTGGCATCAACGCGCTATCGTGGAGCGTGACGATCTGGCGAACCGCGGAACGCTCTGAACGATGGCGCCACGTTTTACCTGGGGCGCTGCTCGCGAGCCCGGCCGTCTGGGGGTTCGAATGCCTCCCTACGCGCCCCAAAGACCGCTTTACCGGATCGGCGAAGAAAGTTTTTTGCGGTGAGTCAGGTTTTCGATCAATGGCCGGCCCCAGCCGGTCGCGTTGAGCCAATTGATTAAGGGAGTCATCGGACAGTTTGGGCGGTTGTTGGCTTGCTGTTCCAATTTTTTCAAATCGCTGATGATCTGTGGCCACCTCTTCAGGCCTTCGGGGGTAAAGCGAAGCTTGAGCCTGGCGTGAATCAGGACGCCTCGGGAAAAGCAAAAGCCTTCCCATTGCGGGCCGATGCCGGAACAGTACTTACGGTCGTATAACTGCAAAAGGCGCATAGCCGTCGCTGGTGCGCCTTTTTTGTCCCAATTTTGAATGGTGCGTGTTGTGACGCCGCAGAGCTCGGCGGCCTTGTCGAGGTTGCCGAGCCCGGTCTTAAGCCGCAGTCGGTAGAAGTCTGAACGGGGGATTTTCTTGCTTTTTTTCATGGTGCATCCTTGTCGTTTGAGTCCAGGATTTTATCCGGTTCCGCCAGTGTTTCACTAGTGCTACCCAATTGCGCATAATGCACATTATGTTAAATGCAATGTAGGAGGTGGCAGCCGCACTGACCTCGGCGGCTTGGCAACACGCATCTTTCATCGTCTGGTAAAATAAGCGACAGTTAATTACTTTAAATTTATGGAGATAACTCAACTTGGCAAATTTCGTTCCGGGACAACGTTGGATCAGCGAAACGGAGCCTGAACTGGGCCTGGGCACCATCATTTCCTTCGAATATAACCGCGTCACCGTGTTGTTCATCGCCTGCGGCGAACGACGCACCTATGCCGCCGATAATGCCCCGCTCGCCCGAGTCCGTTTCGACCAAGGCGAACGGGCGGAAAGCGTGGAAGGCTGGGCAATGAAAGTGGACAAAATCGAGGAAAAAGATGGCATCCTGAGCTATCACGGCATCAACGAGGATGACGAAACGGTGGTTCTTGAAGAAGTGGAACTGAACCACTACTTGCAGTTCAACAAGCCGCAGGACCGTCTGTTCATCGGACAGATCGATCCTACCGAGTTGTTCAAGCTACGCTATCGCACCTTGTTGAAGATGGGAGAACTGGAACAGAGCACCGTTCGCGGTTTATGTGGAGCGCGCACCAGCCTGATTCCCCATCAACTCTATATCGCCCACGAAGTGGCCGGTCGCCATGCCCCGCGCGTCCTGCTGGCGGATGAAGTAGGACTGGGCAAGACCATCGAGGCCGGATTGATCATGCACCATCAAGTGCTCACCGGGCGGGCTTCGCGTATCCTCGTGCTGGTGCCGGAACCGCTGCTGCATCAATGGCTGGTGGAAATGCGGCGGCGCTTCAATTTACGTTTCAGCTTGTTCGACGACGAACGCTATGACCAGCACGAATCCGGAAATCCTTTCCTGAGCGAACAACTGGTGCTATGTGGGTTGGCTTTCTTTCGCGATGAACCCAAACGATGTCGGGATGCGCTGGATGGGGGCTGGGATTTGTGCGTGGTGGACGAAGCCCATCATTTGGAGTGGTCAGAAGAGAAACCCAGCGAGGATTACCAATTCGTGGAGAAACTGGCCGAGACCATTCCCGGCCTGTTGTTGCTCACCGCGACACCGGAACAATTGGGCAAGCGAAGCCATTTCGCCCGTTTGCGTCTGCTCGACCCGGACCGCTTCTATCTTTTCGAGGAATTTCTGGCCGAGGAAAAACAATACGAACCCCTGGCCAAGCTGATCGAATGCCTGACCGGGGAGAAAAAACTGGATACCGACAGTTTGGGTCAGCTCAAGGCCTTGGTGGTCAATGACCGAGCCGAGGAATTGCTGAGCCGATTGGACGATCCTGAAAATTCGCAGCCGGCCCGGCAAGATCTGATCCGCTTGATCCTCGACCGGCATGGCACCGGTCGCATCCTGTTCCGCAACACCCGGGCCACAGTCAAGGGGTTTCCTGAGCGTAAGCTTCACCCAACCCCCCTGCCCTGGCCCAAGCAATATGATCCGGTGGATGGGCAAACCATCGACCTGGATGATTTGCTGTTCCCGGAAAGCCGCTATCGCCAGTGCGGGGAAAATATGCCCTGGTGGCGGGTTGACCCCCGCGTGCGTTGGTTGGTGGATATCCTCAGCCGCCTCAAACCCGCCAAGGCGTTGGTCATCTGCGCTCGATTACAGACCGCCATCGATCTGGAAGAAGCCCTGCGCGTTCTTGGCGGCATAGGCGCGGCGGTGTTCCACCAGGGTTTGAGCATCGTCGCCCGCGACCGTGCGGCGGCCTGGTTCGCCGACGAGGAAGAAGGCGCTCAAGTGTTGGTCTGCTCGGAAATCGGCAGCGAAGGCCGCAATTTCCAATTTGCCCATCATCTGGTGTTGTTCGACCTGCCGCTAAATCCGGATCAGTTGGAACAGCGCATCGGGCGCCTGGATCGCATCGGCCAGCGCGAAACCATTCAAATACATGTACCTTGGCTCGAAAATAGCGCGCAAGCCCTGTTGTTCGCGTGGTATCACCAAGGATTGGATGCCTTCAACACCCAATGCCCTGCGGGTTCGACGGTGTTCGCCAAGCTCAGGGAGGAGTTGGAGTCGTTATTGCGACAACCGGACGATACCCGGCAAACAGAGCTCATCGCCCGCAGCCGAAAACTCAATGAGGAAGTCCTGCAGGAATTGCATCTAGGCCGCGACCGGCTTCTGGAATTGAACTCCTGCCGCAGGCAGGAGGCGGAAACTTTGGTGGAACAAATCCGGGAATCGGAACACAGGGACGACTTATGGCCTTATCTGGATGAGGTGTTCGAGTGTTATGGCGTCAATGTGGAAGAACATTCGCAGTATTGCCACATTCTCATCCCCGGGGACCATATGCGGGTTCCCAACTTCCCCGAACTGCCCGAGGATGGGGTGACTGTTACCTTGAAGCGCGACATCGCCTTGGCGCGGGAAGACATGCTCTTTTTGAGTTGGGAACATCCCATGGTATGGGGCGCCATGGATCTGATATTGAACAATGCCTACGGCAATGCCGCTTTCGGCCTGGTTCGCCATGATGATCTGGACTCCGGCCAGTTGTTGCTGGAAACGGTCTATCTGGTCGAATGCCCCGCGCCAAAACATCTGGCCGCGGGGCGTTACATGCCCCAAACCGTGATCCGCATTCTGGTGGACGCGTATGGCAATGACAACAGCAATCTGGATTTTGATAGCCTGGTGAACATTTTCAGGCCGATGGATCGCGAAGAGGTTTCAGGCTGGCTGCGCGGACAACGTAAGCTCATCGAAAGGATGCTCAAGCAGTCAGAACAAACCGCGCAAAAGCAACTGCCCGGCATCATCGCCGCCGGAACCAAACAGATGCTGGACTATGCCACGGCGGAACTGAAGCGCCTAAGCGCCCTTAGAAAAGTGAATCCTTATGTGCGCCAGCAGGAATTGGACCATATCAAAGAGAATACCCTGGAGTTGCATGGCCACATCCAGTCCTCGCGTCTGCGGCTGGATGCGGTGCGGATATTGTTAACCGCCTAAGGATCCCTCCCCTCTTCAAACAAGTTCGGCTTTCCTTGGTTTGCGCAACACCAGCACGGCCAGGGCGGTGGCGGGCAGCAGCAGGGAGAGCACCACCGCGTCCAGGTTGGGTAGAGCCGGATGCCCCGTCGCGGCGAGTAGCAGATGGGAGAGATAGGCCAGATAATAGACCAGGAACACGAATCCTTCCCAGCGCTGGATGATCGC
This sequence comes from Methylococcaceae bacterium, assembly GCA_028711365.1. Lineage (GTDB taxonomy): Bacteria > Pseudomonadota > Gammaproteobacteria > Methylococcales > Methylococcaceae > Methylumidiphilus. Next base: position 36,436 of record JAQTSI010000002.1, on the reverse strand, counting down.
GCCGTTGAAAAATACCGGGATGCAGGCCAAGGCCACCATGATCATGATGGGGATATCGAAGCGTAAAGCGTCGAGAGAAACCGGAACGCCCTGGGGTGAGACCAAGCCGGTCAGACCCAGCACGGCGAGGATGTTGAAGATGTTGCTGCCTACCACGTTACCGACGGCGATGTCGCGCTCGCCGCGTAGACTGGCCACCACCGAGGTCGCCAATTCCGGCAGAGAAGTGCCGGCGGCGATGATGGTCAGGCCGATCATCAACTCGCTGACGCCGAAATATTCGGCCATCCGAACCGCCCCATTCACCAACCAGCGAGAACCCAGCACCAGCATGACCGCCCCGCCGATGATATAAGCGAAGTCGATCTTCCCGGTGCTCCTTTCCTTCGAATCCATCCCATATTCGCGCTGATATTCTTCCCGCACGGCCCGACTTTCCTGGCGACTCTGACGGATCAGGAAAACCGTGTAAACCATGATCAGCGAGAACAGCAGCAGCCCATCGAAATGGCCGATCCTGCCGTCCAGGCCGAGGATGAGCAGCAGGATGGAGATTCCGATCATGATCGGCACATCCAGCCGGATGAGTTGTTGAGCCACCATGAGGGGAGCCGTCATGGCGGATAGGCCGAGAATGAACAGGATGTTGAATATATTGCTGCCGACCACGTTGCCCACGGCAATATCGGCCTCACCGGTGAATGCGGCGTGAGTACTGACTGCCAGTTCCGGCGAACTGGTGCCAAAAGCGACGACCGTCAAGCCCACGACCAGCGGTGAAACGCCCACCGACACGGCCAGTCTGGATGCCCCGCGCACCAGAAACTCCGCCCCCGCCACCAACACAGCCATGCCTGCGATCAATAATAAAGCCGTCACCGTTGCCCCCTCTTCTTCTTGTTATCAGGATGTACTGCGAGCACGACGCTTGTTTCTCATAAGCATATAGCATTTAGTTTTGAATGCCTAATGCACTAATCCGTTATAATTTTTGGTTATTTCACAACCCATTCAACAAAGCATTTCATGAATTACGCTTACATTGTATCCGGCCTCTCGGTGGGATTGTTGGTCGGACTGACCGGCGTGGGTGGCGGCTCGCTGATGACCCCGCTGCTGGTGTTCCTGTTCGGTTTCGCACCCACCACGGCCGTGGGCACCGATTTGCTCTTCGCCGCCATCACCAAAACCAGTGGGGTAATCGTGCACCACCGCAGCCATGGCTCGGTGGTATGGAAAATCGTCGGCAAGCTGTGTCTGGGCAGCATCCCGGCGGCATTGGCGGTGATTTTCGGGTTGGAATATCTGGACGTTCCCAAGGAAACCATCACCGCGATCATGAGCAACGCCTTGGGGGTGGCGCTGATCTTGACATCCACTGCCTTATTCCTGCGCAACAAGTTGATGAAAGCCGCGCTGGAAAGCGATTCCCATTATCCCGGGCGTTTCGACCGTTTTCAGGGGACGGCGACGGTTTTTGTCGGCCTGATCCTGGGAGTCCTGGTTACTTTTTCCTCGGTCGGCGCCGGGGCATTGGGCACGGTGGCGCTGTTTTTCCTCTATCCGCGCATGCCCTCTCTGCGCATCGTCGGCACCGACCTGGCCCACGCCATTCCCCTGACTGCGGTCGCCGGTCTGGGCCACTGGCATTTGGGGAATGTCGACCTCACCCTGCTCGCCAGTCTGTTGGTCGGCTCACTGCCTGGAATCTGGGTCGGCAGTCATCTGAGCGCCAAGGTGCCGGAATATATTCTACGACCCTTGTTGGCGTCGGTGCTGATGCTCATCGGCCTGAAATTCGCCTGGCCACTGTTGACGGCGCTGCAACTTTCGTTGGTACCGCTTCCCATCTACTGAGGAAAGCCCAATTAGAACGGCTTGATGACCGCCAGGAGTATGATGGAGAACAGGAATAGCACCGGAATCTCATTGATCCAGCGAAAATAGACATGACTATGGGGGTTACGGTCGTGCTTGAAATCCCGCAGGATCTTGCCACACCAGAGGTGATAGGCCAGCAACAGCACCAGCAAGGTGAGCTTCAAATGCAGCCAGCCGCTGGAACCGTAGGCATCCCAGGCATAATCCACCAACATCGCGATGCCGCAGGCAAAGGTCAGGATCATGCCCGGGGTCATGATGCCGAAATACAGCTTTCTTTCCATGATCTTGAAGCGCTCAATGCTGACGATATCGGAGCTCATGGCGTGATAGACGAATAGCCGGGGCAGGTAGAACAGCCCGGCGAACCAGGTCACCATAAAAACGAGATGGAGCGCTTTAAGCCACACGATTCACAACTCCTGCACCCGACCGGCGGTTACCGCCGGCCTGTTTTGTTTTACGCTAAGTAAAGATCACGCGTCTAGTTGCTGAATGCCGTCCAGGAACCAGGTCGGCTGTTTGCTGAATCGATCGCGGACGAAATGCCAGACTTCCTTCACCGGGGTCGGGTTTTCTCCGGCGGATTCGCGCATCAGGACGTCGAATAACACCGTGGCCACCCGCTCGGAACCGCTATCGCGCACTTCCAGCAGTTCCGCCTCCACCTTCAACAGCTCGGTGCGGGTTTCACCCACACGTTGTCTGATTTGCTCCTGCAGTTCGGAAAACACTTTATCGGTGCTCAAACCGCGCAGTTCAGCCAGATCGCCCTGGTCCCAAGCCCGCTGCAGGTGGGTATAGGCCGCCTTCGCGCCAGTGAGGAAAGCCTGGGCGTCGAAATCGGCGGGCAAGGAAGGCGCCGCGGAAGCCGCAGCCTGCCCTTCCTTCCTGAACAGGACATCGGTATTGAAACCCGCCTGTCCTCTGGCCGAAGGCTCCGTGGGTTCTGCGCTACGGGATGGATCGAAATCACCCTGGCGAAATTCCTGTCCTCCCATGGCGGTCTGCGCATTGCCACTTGGGCGGCGGGAAGCGAACAATTTGAATAGCATGAATGCGATGGCGCCGAAAATCAGGATGTCCATGAAGTTGATATTCTCGAATGCGCCGCCGAATAATAGGGCGCCTAATAGCCCCCCCAGGGCCAAACCGCCCAACATCCCCATCAAGCCGCCGCGGCGGCTCATGGCTTCGCGGGCCAATTGATTGCGTTGGGTTGCGGCGGAAGGCTGATATGCCGGCTGTTGCGACGGAGCGGCTTGATTCATCGTGTTCGACCGATTATAGGGAGTGCTATAGGAAGGCCGACTGCCGAAGGATTTGCCCCCTCCCAATCGCGCGGCGAAGGCTTCGCTGGCGCCTAGGGTCAAGGTTATGGCAATCAAAACACCGAGCATGAATCCGCTTGTCTTTTTCATGGGTTACTCTTGAGGTTGTTGAAAAATCTTGAAAATTATTGACCGAAGATCTCGCTCAGCGCCGAATCCAGGCTCGCGTGGCGGAATTCGAATCCGGCCTCGATCAATCGCTTGGGCAAGGCTCGCTGCCCTTCCAGCAGAAATCTGCCCATTTCGCCCAGCACCCGCTTCAGAGCAAATGCCGGCGCGAACAGGAAAGCCGGACGATGCAGATGCCTGGCCAGACAAGCCGTAAATTCGGCATTGGTTACAGGCTGTGGAGATACGCCGTTGAATGTGCCGCTCAGTTCCGGTTTCTCCAGTAGAAGCTCGACCATGTTCAGCAGGTCATGGTAATGAATCCAGGGCATCCATTGCCTGCCATCGCCCAGCCTTGCTCCCAGACCCAGCTTGAAAACGGGCTGCATACTCTTGAGCAAACCGCCATGGGGCATCAGCACCGGGCCGAATCGGACGAGGCATACCCTGACTCCCAAACTTTCGGCTTCCTTCGCGGCTTTTTCCCAGCCGTCGCAAAGGAGGTGCCCGAAGCCACCCGAGCCTTGGGTATCCTCGTCGATGATGCTGTCGCCCCCGTCGCCGTAATAACCTGTCGCGGAGGCATTGATCAACACCGCAGGCTTGACTTCGGCTGTTCGCAGGAAATCCACCAGTCGTTCCGTCAAGCCGACACGGCTATCCCATAGTTGTTTTTTCCGTTTTTCGGTCCAAGGCGGCCCTATCACCACCTCGCCTGCCAGATTCACCACCGCATCGAAATGCACCGAGGGTTTTAGTTCGGCCAGGGAAGAAATGGCGGTGATTCCCTTCCCGCAAATCGCGCCGACCTTCATCGGTGTCCGGCTCAGCACGGTCAGTTCATGCCCACCCGCTTGCAACTGGCGGCACAACACCCGGCCTATGGAGCCGGTTCCTCCCGTCATCAGAATCTTCATAGGTTTCCTCGCAGGTCTGCGGCGACTGCTTGGCAATATGCTGTCTACGCTGGAAAAAATCAACCGTGAAGCTCGTCGCAATCCAACGGTTTCACCAGGATTCTGCGCCCCTTCGCATTATAACGCGAACCCGCTATTCGATCTGAGCCCTTTGGCTCCCACGACATTCGCCAGGCATCCGCTTTGAATCCCACCAATCCGGTAGGAAAAACTGTAAAATCCCTTGCTCATTTACCATCATGTGCCGCTTCGGCCTTGAAGTTTCACGTGGGTGCGAAGCTCAGTTCAGCCGATTCGCTTGACGCACTCTCACACGTTTTATTAAATGCCTCACCCATTCCACAAAACGCACGATAATTCCATCCATGCAAAAAGACAGTTTAGCCAGTTCGGGCATCCTGCTCCGATTCGTGTTTGCCCTAGCCTTGGTTTACGCCACCTATAATCCGGAGGGCTATTCCTATTTTCACTGGATCAAAGCCAGTTTGAGCCAGCCGGAAACGGGCCTGCTTGGTTCCAACGCGCTAAAATTCCTCGCCGGTATCATACTATTGACCGGCTGGGTGATTTATGCGAATGCCACCCGACACTCCCTGGGTATTTTGGGGGTCATTTTGACGCTCGCTTTATGCGGAGGGGTGATCTGGCTTTTCGCCGAGATGAACCTGTTCGACCCCGATAATGTGAAAACCATTGCGCATTTGACGGAAATCGTGGTCAGTACCGTTTTGACCCTGGGCATGTCCTGGTCCCACCTCAGCCGCCGGCTGAGCGGGCAAGTCGACATCGACGCCGGAGATGACTGACCCCTGCCCCATCATCCTGAGCGAAGATCGACTACCTTCGCCAATCCCTAAGAGTTAAAGGAGCGCAATTATGCTGAAACCGAACCTTTTCCACCCGAGCCATCTCGCATCGGCCCTGTTCCTCGTCGCCCAACTCGGTGACATGCCCGGAGCCTACGCGCAGGAGCAAAACGATACCCGGGAAATTCCCCAGGTATCCGACAGCGCCGAGCGAAAGATCATCGAGCACATGCAAGAAACCAACTTGAGCCGGCTACATGGCTGGCCGGGGATGATTTTCTATTGTCCCACCGAGGAAGCTAAAAGTTCCGCATTAAAACAAATTTGTCTGGAGAGTTATAAAAACCTGGAAACCCTCGCCGTACAAAATGAGGTGAAGTTTCACAAGGCCCGCAATGCCAACGATGTCGCGCTACTTCCCCATCTCACCGGACGCCTGAAATTGGTCATCGAACTCACGGGCACGGAATCCATCGATCCTTCTGCCATTACCGCGCACATCGCCGTTCTCGCCCACTACGCCCACGCGGTGAACCGCTCTGCCGAGCTGACTACCCAGGACTCTGACCAGGTGAAACATCCTCTCAGCGTTCCCCAGCATGTGGATGCGGTGCTATGGGAAGCTACGATCGTCAAAGCCGCCGCCGGCGGGCAGGATGCGCTGGTACAACCGGTCGTCCAGGCCATCAACGAAAAATTGAAGGCTTTCTTTGCCGACTACGCCAAGGCCAATCGCTAACCCCACAGCCATTGTAAAGAGGAGATCCTGTTTTGAAGCAGGTGTTGGAAATTGACACACCGATGACTCGCGCGGAAGTTCGCGCCAGCCTTTCCCTGGCGGGCATCTACATGCTCAGGATGCTGGGCTTGTTCATGATTTTGCCGGTGTTCTCGATCTATGCCCGCCATTTGGAAGACGCCACGCCTGCGCTGATCGGATTGGCGATCAGCGCTTATGGCCTGACCCAAGCCCTGCTCGGTATCCCTTTCGGCATGTGGTCGGATCGGATGGGAAGAAAGATCGTCATTGCCATCGGTCTGGTGATTTTCGCCGCCGGTAGTATAGTGGCCGCGCTCGCCGATTCGATCTACGGCGTCATCCTGGGGCGAGCAATCCAGGGGGCGGGCGCCATCGCCGCCGTGGTCATGGCCCTGGCCGCCGATCTGACCCGGGAAGAACACCGCCTCAAGGCCATGGCCATGATCGGCGTCAGCATCGGCATATCCTTCGCCATATCCATGGTCGCAGGACCGGTGATGGAAGGCTGGATCGGGGTCAAAGGCATTTTCTGGGTCATTGCAGGATTGGCCATCGCCGGCATCGCCGTACTTTACCTGGTAGTCCCTACCCCGCGGATCAGCCGTTTTCACCGCGATACGCAGGCCCAGCCGGCGCAATTCGGCAAAGTGTTGACCAACCCCGAGTTGCTGCGGCTGGATTTCGGTATTTTCTCCCTGCACACCATCCTGACCGCTACCTTCGTGGCGATTCCCCTGGTGCTGCGCGATGGCGTGCAATGGGAAACCGCGCGCCATTGGCAGGTTTATCTTCCGGTATTCCTGTTCTCCATGGCCGGCATGGTTCCCTTCGTCATCCTGGCGGAAAAGAAGCGCAAGATGAAGCTGGTCTTCGTCTCCTTCATCGGCGTCATCGCCGCCGCCGAAACGGGCTTGCTGCTAGCGGGAAACAACCTGTTCGGCATCGGGGCCATGCTTTTCGTCTTCTTCACCGGGTTTAACCTGCTGGAAGCGACCCTGCCTTCCATGATCTCGAAAGTCGCCCCTCCCCAGTTGAAGGGCACCGCCATGGGCGTTTATTCCACCGCCCAGTTCCTCGGGGCTTTCGTCGGAGGCGTCAGCGGTGGGCTCATCTATGGCGTTTACGGCCTACCCCAGGTATTCGCTTTCTGCGCCCTGATCGCCCTGCTTTGGGCAGGGGTCGCCGTGGGTATGGTGGCGCCACGCCATCTCAGTTCCCTCCTGGTCAATCTCGGTGAGTTGACCGAACTCGAAGCCCGATCATTGACGGAACGGTTGCGAGAAGTGGCTGGAATCGCCGAAGCGGTGGTGCTCGCCGAGGATGGAGTGGCCTATCTCAAGGTGGACAAGGAACAACTGGATCGGCAGTCCCTGGAGAACCTACTGCTGAAAAACGAGACTTGATGAGAGATTCCCCCGATCCTTCTGTAAAGACTTTACCCCTAAGGCATGAGAAAGAGTAAAGCCGCCCTGAGCAAAACCTTTGACGCTTCGCCGGGCGGCTCCGTCACTTCCCTGTCAGCCATGCTGAGTTGACTGGGAAGGTACGATGCATCACTGTGAAGCGCCAGCGCTTAACGCGTAAGCTGCGAAGCCTCACAATCAGCCATCATCGCTTCCCTCCCTAGGTGCGACGCTTGTGGGGGAAGCGAAGTCGGTTACGAGGAAAGGTACGATGCTTACGCAGCCAGGATCGTTGGCTAACGCATAGCCAACGATCCTTAAACCGGAAGCGATGACGCTTCCCAAGGAGGCATTCATGCTGGCTGCGGTCGTTCGCCATCGCACTCTTCTCAGCTGATCCCATCCTCTCTCGATGACTTAAGTCTTTGCCGACAAGAGCTAACGCATCAACCCGGCAAGCTGACCGATCGCTGCTTCGATCCGGTCGGACTGGATCAGGCCGAAACCGAAAGCGAGCCCGTTAGGCTGCGGTCGGGCAACACCGAATCGATCCAGCGCCAGCAGGCCGATTCCCGCCTCGCCGGCTTTCGCCGCCCAGTCCGTCGCCTGCAACCCCCCTCTCGCCATTGCCGAAAGATGAAGGCCCGCATCCCCCGGAATAGGCTCCAGCAGATCCTGGCAATGGCGCTCGATCGCCTCGATCAGGCTGATGCGGCGTTCCTCGTAAACCTTGCGCATCTTGCGGATATGGCGCGCCAGATGGCCTTCCGCGATGAAAGCCGCCAATGTGTCCTGGGCGAGAATCGGGCCATGCCAATCGCTCAACTGCTTGGCCGCGACCAGAGCCGAGCGTGCCCAGGTCGGAGTCACCACGAAGCCTAATCTGAGCGCCGGAAACAAGCTCTTGGAAAAGCTACCCACATAGAAGACCGATCCCGCCCCATCGAGTGTCTGCAGGGCATCACGCGCTTGCCCGGCGTAGCGGAACTCGCCGTCATAATCGTCCTCGATGACGATGGCCTCGTGGGTTCGCGCGAATGCTAGCAAAGCGGCGCGGCGCGACAGCGACATCGCATGCCCGAGCGGGAATTGATGCGAGGGGGTCACGCAGATCACCCGGGTAGACGGCGGCAGCCGATCGACGATCAGGCCTTCGGCATCGACGGGAACGGCAACGAGGCTTGCGCCGGCAGCGGCGAAAACGGTGCGCATCGGCGGATATCCGGGATCTTCCACCGCGACGGTGGTCTGGCCGGGCGTCACCAGGATGCGGGCTAGGAGTTCAAAGGCCTGCTGGGCTCCCGCCGTGATCACGATATCGTCCGCTCGGGCTGATATGGCGCGAACGAAGGAGATATGCGCGGCGATCGCCTCCCGCAAGGATACTTGGCCTTGGGGGTGGGCATAGGCCGAGGGCGCCCTCGACAAGGTGCGCAGCGCGCGCGCCGACAATCGTCTCCAGACCGGAAATGGAAAAGCCGATTGGTCGGGAAGGCCGACCCGAAAGTCGAATCGATAGGAAGCCTGCAATGCCGCCATGGGCAATGGCGGTGGATGGCGCCAGAAAGGGCCGAGGCGAGTATCGGTCATGCGGGATTTGTCGCTACGGCCCAATCCCCGTGGGACTTCCGCGACATAGCTGCCGGCACCTTGGCGTACGGCAATGTAGCCTTCACTCAGCAAGCGATCGTAAGCCGCAACCACCGTATTGCGCGAAACCCCCAGCAGTGCCGCCAGTTCGCGCGTCGCCGGCAATCTCATACCGGCTTGCAATCGTCCCTCCAGGATCGCCGCGCGCAACTGCCGATGCAGGGCGCGCAGCCGTTCGCGGGAACCGCGCGGCGGCAGATCGATAGCCAGTTCGAAAATTGGACCCATGACATTCCCGCTTTGTGGCTCTTTTGCAATGCCTATCTCGGTCTCATCCTATCGCACAGCCACGAGAACCGTTGGCGCTCTTAAATCACATCAACTGGAGTTATGGCCATGGCCGAAGTATCACTCACCGAGGTCGATCTTCACCCCCGCGGGACTATGCGCGTGCTCGATAGCGAGATCAGCTATGTGGACACAGGCGTGGGCGATCCGATCGTATTCCTGCACGGCAATCCCGCCTCTTCCTATCTGTGGCGGAACATCATCCCCTTCCTCGGCGGGCAGGGACGCTGCCTGGCACCCGATCTGGTCGGCATGGGCCGGTCCGGCAAAGCGCCGGATGAGGCATACCGCTTCGCCGACCATGTCCGCTATCTCGATGCCTGGTTCGATGCCCTGGGACTTTCCAGCAATATCCTGCTCGTATTGCACGATTGGGGATCGGCGTTAGGCTTTCACCGCGCTTTCCTCTATCCCTCCCAGATCAAGGCAATCGCTTACATGGAGGCGATCGTCCAGCCGAGGCGCTGGGAGGATTTTCCCAACGGCCGCGCTGCGATGTTCCGCGCCTTACGGTCGGAGCAGGGTGAGCAACTGGTGCTGGAGCAGAACTTTTTCGTCGAGACCGTGCTGCCGAAGAGCATCCTGCGAACGCTGTCCGACCCGGAAATGGCGGCTTATCGCGAACCCTTCCAGACTCGGCAGGCGCGCTTGCCGACCCTGGCCTGGTCCCGCGAACTGCCGATCGAAGGCGATCCCGCCGATGTTGCACAGATCGTCGAGCGTTACGGTGAATGGCTGTCGCAAAGTGCCCTGCCAAAACTGCTCATCACCGCCGAGCCCGGCGCCTTGCTCACCGGCCCTGCCCTCGAATTCTGCCGCCATTGGCCGAATCAGCGCGAGGTTTCCGTCAAGGGCATCCATTATCTTCAGGAAGATTCGCCCGTCGAAATCGGAACTTCGCTGCAACAGTTCGTGCAAAGCCTTGCCGCCTAGTGGCAACCCATCCCGGAGGTATTCATGCAATCCGCTTTCAATCCTGCCGCAAACCTAACCGATATTCGCCCGAATCGGGAATGGAAGGCGTATCGATCCGCGGCTGTCGCCGTCATGCTGGCACTGGCAAGCATGACCCTGGCCCATGCCGATGACCCGGTCAAGGTCCACACCCTGTTCAAACAAACCCTGCCCGATGCGCCCGGCAAACAACTCGCGGCGCAAGAGGTGGAATTCCCGCCCGGCCCCAGTGCGCCTCCCCACTATCACCCCGGCTCGGTGCTGGCCTATGTCCTTCAAGGCTCGGTCGTGTCGCAGCTAGAAGGCGTAGCCCCCATCACCTACAGCCAGGGACAAATCTGGTATGAGAGCCCGAAACAGCCGCATCTCGTCATACGCAATGCCAGCCTAGTCGAACCGGCCAAACTGATGGTTTACTTCGTCATTCCGCTGGATTCACCCGCCACCCTCCCCTTGGAGACAAGCCGATGAACTCCTATCAAAAAATCGATTATCTCACCGTCGTCGTCCGCCTCGCCCTGGCCTTGACATTCCTGCTATCGGTCGCCGACCGCCTCGGTCTCTACGGTCGGCCCGGCGAACCCGGCGTATCCTGGGGCAGCTTCGACCATTTTCTGGCCTATAACGCCCAGGTGAATTCGTTCATGCCGAAAGCCATCCAGCCTCTGCTCGGCGTGACGGCGACGGTGTGCGAATTCGCCTTCGGCACGATGCTATTGCTGGGAGTATTCACCCGGGAGGGGGCACTACTGACGGCAGGGCTGTTGCTGCTGTTCGGCTCCGCCATGGCGATCTCGTTCGGCATCAAATCGCCTTTCGACTATTCCGTCTTCTCGGCGCTGAGTGCGGCATTGTTCCTGGCCGCCTGGGGCCGATATCCCCTCAGCCTGGATGATTGGCTCGAGCGCACCCCTGTTGAACAAGCCCACACAAGAGGAATACACCCATGAGACTCGACTATTGTTCCATCGCCCCGCAGCCGGTCAAAATGCTGGCCCAAGTCAACGACTATCTCGCCCACGGCGTGCTCGATCCCAAACTGGCGGACCTGCTGTTCCTGCGCGTGTCGCAGATCAACGGCTGCTCCTACTGCGTACGCTTGCACGCCCAGGATCTGCGCCGGGCCGGCGAACTCGATGCCCGGCTGGACACCCTGGCGGCTTGGAGGGAGTCGCCTTTTTTCACTGAACGGGAGAAGGCGGCCCTTGCCTGGACGGAGTCGCTCACCCATATCGCATCGACTCACGCCCCGGACGAGGTCTTTGCCGCCCTCTCAACGCATTTCAACGACCCGGAGATCGTCGATCTGACCCATGCCGTCGCCTTGATCAATGCCTGGAACCGAATCGCGATCGGTTTCCGTCACGCACCGGATAGCTAACGCTGGAAATCATGCTGCAGGATCTCCATGGTCCTGCGGCAGATCTCCCTGCCGTAATCGGTCCAAAGCCCCTGGCCCCAGTAGCGATAGCAACTGGTCTGCGCGGTCATCAGATGGAACAAGGCATTGCGATAGCGCGGGTCATGGGTGGCAATGCCGGGCTTGAGAATCTTCTCATAGAACAGTGAACTGGCGTCTTCCATGGGACCTAACACATTGTCATAGCCTCTCACCCAGGAAATATCGTTGGTCCAACTGCCGCCTTCCATGTGGAAGCGATGGTCGTGCTGGCGCAGGTCCTCGATGGTCTGCTTCAGTTTGTCCGGACCTTCACCCGGCGTGAAACGATCCCAGATGGCTTTCTGGTGGATCGGCTGAATCACCGAGAAATCGCTCTCCTTGATTCCCATCGCAAACAGGTATTCCAGGTATTCGGTGACATTCATCATCGGCGAATCGGACCCGGTGGATTCGCGCGCCACTTCCATGAATTTGGGCGGGAACTCGTTCATCATCACCCCGCCGTTCTCGCCATCGGCGATCTGCGTGACCAGAGGAGGCACGCTCTTGCCGGCCAACTCCCAGCGCGACAGGCTCTTGGCTTCGTAATAAGGCTGCATTTGCGCCACCAGTTTGGTGTCGCTGCCCTGGGTCTTGATGATGGCGATGATGTCTATGCTCTCGCCCTTGGAGTTTTGGCAAACCAGGCGATGGGGCAAATGTTTGCGCTCAGGGCCCTGGCCATTTTCCGGCCGCTCGACGGAATGTTCCTGCACCAACAGCCAGGTGAAACCGCAATCGCGCAGGGTCTTGATGTATTCATAGGCCACATCCGGGTGATTGGGCAGGGCCATTTCCGAGGGCGAGAATCCTCTGACCCGGGCCAAAGCTTCCTTGCCGAAAATGGCGGCGAAATGATGCTGCCAGGCTTTCACATGCAGCCTGAAATCCTGCGCCGGGGTGGAAGGGGCGACGGCATGGCCCCAAGGCGCCCCCAGCCATTCCATGGCATGGCGGTAATCGGGGTTGCAGGTGATGGTTTTCAGGCTATCGAACACATCGTTGAGGCCCATCTTCCGCAGCCCATGGAACAGGGTTCCCGAGTATTCCAGCATGACCCTGGGCTGTTTGCCTTCATGGATCAATTGCGGGACGAATTCGCCGATACGCTTGTAACACCAGTGGAATACCGGGGCATTGTGGTTGTCGCCGATGCCCTGATGTTCCATCATGTATTGGAGATTGCTGATGATCCCCGCCGTATGCAGATCGCCTCCCCCGGCCGGGATCAAGGGCTGATGCATGTGTAAAGCGATGGCGCAGGCGCTCTTGATCTGACCGAAGGGAATGCGCCGTTCGTGAGCATAAACCGTATCCGGCCGCTGTTTGAGAACCGCCTCTAATTCGGCCTCCTGGCCGCAGATATTGGGAAGACCCTCGACATATTCGGCTAATTCCGCCATGGACATTTTCTCCGCTAAATAAGTGATAAGGAACGGCTACCATAAACCAAGGTCCGCTGGGCCGAAGTGTACACGATAGCCGGGAAGATGAAATGACTTGTTGATGACATCCAGTCACCATTGAACGATAGAATATCGGTCACCGTATCCATCGCTTTTTCATCGTCCGAGCAAGATCTGATAAACCATGACAAGACTCAAATTCCTGGCGACCTGCCTGTGCTGTATAGGGCTGATCGTGACCTGCCCTACCCTGGCCGAAACGGCAATGGGGCGAAACGCCGAAGTCGCCGAGACTATGCCCGATATCGAGGTTTTCGTGCGCGAGGGTTGCCCCCATTGCGCCAAAGCCGAGGAATTCCTCGACCAATTAAAACAGGAACGCCCTCAACTGCATATCGTGATCCATGATGTGAGCCAGGATCCTGACACTTTGGACCGATTGAAGCGAATCGCCGAACGCCTCAAGATCCCATCGGCCAGGGTGCCGGCCTTCGCCGTCGGTGGACAATTGATCCTGGGCTATTCCGACGAACTCACCACCGGCAGGCTCATTCACGATGCCCTGAGCCATCCGCGAAGACAAGCCGCACCGTCGGCGGATGCCTCGGGTAGCTGCGAGGCGGAGGAGAGCCTGAGTTGCAAGCCGGAACCGTCCGCGCCCAGCGCCGAGAGCCAACCGGAAAGTTTTGCCATCGACTTTTTGGGCCATAAGCTGTCGCTGGATGAGATTGGCCTGCCCGCCTTCACCCTGGCCATGGGGCTACTGGACGGTTTCAACCCCTGCTCCATGTGGGTCTTGATCCTGATGATTTCCCTGCTGGCGCCGATGAACGACCGGGGCCGGATGCTGGCGATAGCCGGGACTTTCGTCGCCGTGGAGGGCATCGCCTATTTCGTGTTCATGGCGGCCTGGCTCAATCTGTTCCTGTTCATCGGTCTGTCGCGTACCTCCGAGTTGGTCATCGCCGCCATCGCCATCCTGGCCGGGACGATCAATCTCAAGGATTTCTGGGCCTTCGGTTTCGGCGTTTCGCTGTCCATACCGAAATCCGCCAAGCCGGGGATCTACGCGCGGATTCGTAACATCCTGCAGGCGAAGCATCTCGCCGGAGCGATCGTCGGCGCGGTGATATTGGCCGTGCTGGTACAGATCGTGGAGTTTCTCTGCACTTCCGGATTCCCCGCCCTCTATACCCGCATCCTCACCCTTCATGAGCCCAGCCTGTTCGGCTATTACGGTTATCTGCTACTGTACAACCTGGCTTATATGCTCGACGACATCGTCATCCTCGGCATCGGCGTCATCACCCTCAGCCAGAGACGGTTGCAGGAGAAGGAAGGACGCTGGCTGAAACTGATCAGCGGATTGGTCATGGTGGGATTGGGGGGATACTTGGTTTTCTCCCCGCGTTAGCATCCATTTCGGAGCAATTCACTGGCGGTCATTGGCAATGCGATGATATGTTATTCTTTTCAGCTTCCTATCCTTTCGGTTTTCCCCATGAGTGCTAATCCCCTACCCTTCGAGCAATTCGCCCTGCTGGACGACGCCGAGTGCGATGCGCGCATCGGTGCCGCCAAGGAAAAGCTCGGCGGCCGTTGCGTGGTCTTAGGCCACCATTACCAGCGTGACGAGGTATTCCGCCACGCCGATTTCACCGGCGACTCCCTCAAGCTGTCCCGGCTGGCGGCACAATCGCAAGCCGAATACATCGTCTTCTGCGGCGTGCATTTCATGGCCGAAGTGGCGGATATTCTCTCCCGCCCGAATCAAATCGCCATCCTGCCCGATCTGGCCGCCGGCTGCTCCATGGCGGATATGGCCAATCTGATCAATGTCGAGCGTTGCTGGAAGGAGCTGGCCCAGATTCTGGACCCGGAAACCACCATCACCCCGCTCACCTATATCAACTCTGCTGCCGATCTCAAAGCCTTCTGCGGCCGCCATGAGGGCATCGTCTGCACTTCCAGCAACGCCGGCAAAATCCTGGAATGGAGTTTCGCCCGCAAGGAAAAAGTACTGTTCTTCCCCGACCAGCATCTGGGGCGGAACACCGGCTACCGGATGGGTATCCCCCTGGAGGAAATGGTGCTGTGGGACTTCACCCAGCCCTTGGGCGGTCTGACCCCGCAGCAGATCGAGCGGGCAAAGATCATCCTGTGGAAAGGTTTCTGTTCGGTGCACCAGATGTTCCAGCCCGAACACATCGACCGCTTCAAGGAACAATATCCGGAAACTCTAGTCGTCTCTCACCCGGAGGCCTGTTTCGAGGTGTGCGAGAAATCCGACTACATCGGCTCTACCGAATCCATCCTGAAAATCGTCCGCGAGGGCGCGCCCAATACCCGTTGGCTGGTGGCGACCGAGTTGAACCTGGTCAATCGCCTGCACGAGGAAGTGAAACACCAGGGCAAGAATGTGCATTTCATGTCGCCTACTTTGTGTATGTGTTCCACCATGTTCCGCACCGACCCCCAACATCTGGCTTGGGTATTGGAAAACCTGACGGCAGGCCATGTGGTGAACCGCATCAAGGTACCCGAGGAGGTGGCGCGGGAGGCTAAATTGGCCTTGGATAACATGTTGATCGTGGTCTAGATGGAATGTGTGTACTCGTCGCTGAAAGTGGCGGCAGGGTTTACACTGAAGTTAAACATGGGTAATCTCAGCGCCAAGCACCGGGTTTCGAAGACTGTCGATCGCAGGGATCAATCGGCTGCCAAATCACTTGATCAAACGTAATGATTTTGCCGGCTACAACATTGCTTTTCGAGGTGAATTTCCATGACTACGATAAAAACCAATGGCACGGATAGCGCCGCGACTTTGATCGAAGTCGAGAAAGCGATCCTGCAGCGCAGAATCGCCGAAGCCGCCTATTACCGAGCCCAAAAGAGAGGTTTCGAGCCCGGTTTCGAAGAAGAGGATTGGGTAGAAGCGGAAAGAGAAATTCTCTGCGCCCTCCAAAATACCGGCGATTTCTAAGTTTCCGTAGCCGCGGTTCTCGCTTGGGCAATCCCCGAAAATTCCAGGGAAGGCGGAAAAAACATTAGGGCGTTCCCCAAAGCCTTCGGGGAGAGCGGAAAAAGTCTTGGGGAGTCCCCTAAAAGTTTTTGGGAATGGGGAAAATGTCTCGGGGAGCCCCCTAAAAGTTTTGGGGAGCAGGGAAAAAGTTTTAGGGAGTCCCTTAAAAGTTCCTGGGAGCGGGGGAAATGTTTTTGTGCGTCCCCCAAAACATTTGGGGAGGACGAAAAATGTTGGGGGGAACCCTCCACTTCATGGAAGGCTCTTCGTCCTTGCGGCATGGGATACATTCATGAATCCTGCCCCGACTAAAGCACCATCAGCCCAATCCGCAGGGGTTCGTTCCCACTCCAACGGCCCTTCCCTGCCGGCATGACGGTACTTTGAACGAAAGTTTCGATCGATCAGGGAAGTCGTTTTCAGCCATATCCTCAGAACGCCTTTCCCGCTGCTAGATCACCTTGGAGAAACGGGCGCTGCCGCCATCGCGCAGGTAACGATCGAAGACCATGCAGAGGTTGCGGATCAACAGCCGCCCGGCGGGTTTGACGGCGATGCCGCCGGCGTCCAAAGCCAGCAAGCCATCACCTTCCAGATCGGCCAACTTCTCCAGTTCGGGGCCGAAATAGGCGCCGAAGTCGATGCCATAGCGGGCTTCGAATTCGGCGAAACGCAATTGAAAGTGGCAAATGAGCTGGTTGATGATGGCGCGGCGCAATTCGTCATCCGGACTCAGTTCGACGCCACGAAACACCGCCAGCCCCTCATTTTCGATGCGTTCCTGGTAACGCTCCAAGTCGCGCTCGTTTTGATTGTAACTGCTGCCGACACGGCCGATGGCGCTGACCCCCAACCCCACGATGTCGCAATGACCGTGGGTGGCGTAACCCTGGAAATTGCGCGACAGGTGGCCTTCTCGTTGGGCTAGTGCCAGTTCATCATCGGGCTTGGCGAAATGGTCCATGCCGATGTAAACATAACCGGCCCCGGTCAGATGCTCGATGGCGTGCTGGAGGATCTGCAACTTTTCCTTGGCAGGCGGCAGGGCGGTTTCGTCGATCTGCCGCTGGGTCTTGAACATATGCGGCAGGTGGGCGTAATTGAACACCGAAACGCGATCCGGGCCGGACTCGATGACGCGATCGACGGTGCGATCGAAGCTGTCGACGCTCTGGTGAGGCAGGCCGTAGATGAGATCCACGCTGATGGACTTGAATCCAGTGGCGCGGGCAGCATCGATGATGCCTAGGGTCTGTTCCTGCGACTGGATGCGGTTGACGGCGCGCTGCACGGTGGGGTCGAAATCCTGCACGCCCAAGCTGAGGCGGTTGAATCCCAACCCACGCAGGAAGCGAATTTTTTCGGCATCGACGGTGCGGGGGTCGATTTCGATGGAATATTCACCCTCGTCGTCCGTCCGCAAGGAAAAATACCGGCGGGTTTGCTCCATCAGTGCCTGCATCTGCGCCTGATCGAGAAAGGTGGGCGTGCCGCCGCCCCAATGCAATTGCTCGACCGGCCGACAGTTGTCGAACAGGCTGGCCTGGGTTTCGATTTCCCGGTGCAGGCATTGCAGGTAACGGACCGTGTGGGCCTGGTTCTTCGTCACCACCTTGTTGCAGGCGCAGTAATAACAGACCGTCGCGCAAAACGGGATATGAAAATACAGGGAGAGCGGCGCAGGATGGGCCGCGTCGTTGGTGCGCCTCGCATGCTCCACATAGTCCTGAACACCAAAGCTTTCCACGAACTGCACCGCGGTCGGATACGAGGTGTAGCGCGGTCCCTGACGGTCGTGGCGGCCGATCAATTCAGGGTCGAATATCAAAGTCTGCTGGATCATTACTCTCTAACCATTGGTTCCCGCTGCAAAAAGCGTCATTCGATTCGTTCCCTATGCCATCCTGATTCGGCTTTCCAAGCCAGCACCGAGCCGTGGCAATCCCATTCCGCCAATACCAGCCGCCGGGCCGGTTTTCCATCGACTTCCAGTTCATGCACCGCCGGCCTGTGGGTGTGCCCGTGAATCAGCGTGCTGACTTCGAATCGGCGCAGGGCCTCGATGACCGCATCCGGGTTGGCATCCATGATCTCGGTGGGTTTATGGCGCTTGTCGACGCCGCTCTTGAACCGGTACCAACGGGCGTAGAGTTGGCGAATGAACAGGGGCTTGGACAAGGCCTTGCGTTTCCATTCCTCGCTGCGGACGCGGCGCCTGGCGGCCTGGTAAAGCAGATCGTCGGTGCACAGCAGGTCGCCATGGGTGATCAGGACCGGCTCGCCGTAAAGATCGATGATGGCGTAATCGTCCAATAGACTCACGCCGGTCTCGCGACAGAACCTTTCGCCCACCAGGAAATCGCGGTTGCCGTGTTGGAAGAAAACCGCCGTTCCGCCATCGCTGAGCCGCCTCAAGGCGATTTTGATCTCACGATGAGGAGATGAGCGATCGTCGTCACCGATATAGGCATCAAACAAGTCACCTAGGATATAAAGCCGCTGTATGCCCCACGCGCGCGCCTCGAGGAAGTTCAGGAAACGGCGGCTGTTCTCGGGACGGGCGGCGCAGAGGTGGAGATCGGAGATGAAGAGGGCTTCGGCCATCACCGATTGCACAAGCCGCGGAGCATGCCGCGATCGCCGGGGAATGAACTCGCCATGATTCTCCGCTTGCGGGATTATTCGCTCAGCACCGAGGCCTTGTTGACCACGATGGGCGTCTTCGGCACATCGGTCGGAAATGGACCGCCGGCGCCGGTCGGCGTCTTGCCCATGGCATCCACGACGTCCATGCCTTCCACCACTTCGCCGAATACCGCATATCCCCAGCCTTGCGGGCTAGGATTCTTGTGATTCAGGAAAGCGTTGTCGATGAAATTGATGAAAAACTGCGCGGTGGCCGAGTGAGGATCGCTGGTGCGAGCCATGGCGATCGAGCCGCGCTTGTTGAGCAGGCCATTGTCCGCCTCGTTCTTGATCGGGGCGTGGGTGGGTTTTTGCTGGTAATCGGTGGTGAACCCACCGCCCTGGGCCATGAAGCCGGGTATGACGCGATGGAAAACGGTGCCGTCATAGAAACCTTCCTTCACGTAGGAGAGGAAGTTTTCCACGCTGGCAGGGGCTTTGGCCTTGTCCAACTGGACGACGAAATTGCCGAGAGTGGTTTCGAATTTTACCTGGATGCTGTGTTCGGTCATTTTTTTGGGCGCCTTATGGGCTTTGTGGGCTTCTGCCGCCATCAAGGACGAAGAGAAGACCATGAGAAGGGTGAGTAAGGTGGCAAGCAGTCGCATGGATGAGATTACCTTGGCGCTTTGTCGTGAAGAGTTTGCACTGTGACCCGATTGGCGGCGCAGGCATTCTAAATCATTAAAACCCGGCGGCAAAGTATGGCGTTAACCCGGTGGCCAAGTCAGGCGGCGCCCCCCGAGCAGGTGTATGTGCAGGTGATAGACTTCCTGTCCGCCATTGGCGCGGCAATTGATGACGGTCCGGTAGCCATCGAGGGCCAGGCCTTCCTGGGCAGCCACCTGGCGCGCCGCGATCAACAATTCTCCCGCCAACCGAGGATCCTCCAATTCATCCAGGGTGGGGACATGGATTTTCGGGATGATCAGCACATGAGTGGGTGCTTGCGGATGGATGTCGCGGAACGCCAGGATATGATCATTTTCGTATACCACGGCCGGCTTGATGTCGCCGGCGACCATCTTGCAGAACAGGCAGTCGGTCATGTTTCGCTCCAAAATCGGTTCGGATTTGCCCGGTCACGGCAGACGGATCGGACCTGAAGCGCCTACTTTAACCGTTTTGGCGGTGATTAGTGAAGCCCGAAGCGAGAAAGCCTCAATGGGCTCCGACCCTGTCGGGCGGCAAGATCCTTTTCTTGGGGCTTTCGATGAGCTGGTCGACATAGTATTCGGCCAGGCGCTTTTCTTCGTCGGTCAAACTGCCGTAAATCCGCTGATAAACCAAGTTCAGTCTGACGATGTCGCCTGGCGCGTAGGGCTTTTCCAGGCGGTCATACAAGATTTGCAGTTCCATAAACGCCGAAGAATGATGATTTGCCTTGTGCATGAGGATGAGCCTTATCGTGGGATCACATTGCCGATGTTAAGCAGCAAGGATGCCAGTTTCGGCTTGCAGCCTTAAACCCAGCTTAAAAGGCAAGCCGATGGCGAACCGTCCATGACGGCTGCTATCTCCCAGCATTCCTGCGACCGGGTGGATTCAAAGCGACGCCCTTCCCGCGGGCTTCGATGGGCATCACTTTGAATCGCACACCCTGCGGCCATCGGGGCGCTTTCGCCTTCACTTCTGTAGTAAACTAGCACGCCATGGCGCAATATATTCAAATCCATCCGCAGAACCCGCAGGATCGGCTCATTCGGCGAGCCGTCGAGATCATCCGCGCGGGGGGAGTCATCGTCTATCCGACGGATTCTTCCTATGCCCTCGCCTGCCAGATGGACAACAAGGACGCCCTGGAGCGCATACGGCGCATCCGTCAACTGGGAGAGGAACATCGCTTCGCCTTGGTTTGCCGCGATCTTTCCCAGATTTCGGCTTTCGCCAAGATCGGCAACGAAGCCTTTCGCCTGATCAAATCGCTGACCCCCGGCGCTTTCACCTTCATCCTCAAGGCCACCAAGGATGTGCCGCGAAGGCTTCAGCATCCCAAGCGCAAGACCATCGGCATCCGTATCCCCGACAGCCCGATTGCGCAAGCGTTGATCAAGGAGTTGGGCGAGCCCTTGTTCAGCTCCACCTTGATCATGCCGGGAGAGAGAGAGGCCCTGTCCGAGCCTTACGAGATCCGCGAAAGGCTGGAAAGAGAGGTGGATTTGATCATCGACGCCGAACTCGTGCCCTACGAGCCCACCACCATCATCGGATTCACGGAAGATGCGCCGGAAATCATTCGCCAGGGCAAGGCCGTTGCGAAATCCCTCAAATAATTCGGATACATTCCCCCAATGGAAGAATTGAACCTGGTTCAGAAAATATCGGTTTGGGCCTTGCCCGTGCTGTTCGCCATCACCTTGCATGAGGTGGCCCATGGCTGGGTGGCCATGAAACTGGGTGATCGGACGGCCGAACGCATGGGCCGGCTCTCCTTGAACCCCCTGCATCATATCGACCCCATCGGCACCCTGCTGGTCCCCGGCATCCTGCTGGCCATGGGCGGGTTCATCTTCGGCTGGGCCAAGCCCGTGCCGGTGGATTTCGGCAAACTGCACAATCCCCGGCGTGACATGGCCCTGGTGGCCGTGGCCGGCCCCGCCGCCAACCTGCTGATGGCGATATTTTGGGCGCTGATGGTGCGGCTGGCCGTGTATCTCCACTCCGATTTTTTGACCCAACCATTGGGACTCATGGGCGAGGCCGGCATTTTCATGAACCTGCTGTTGATGCTGCTGAATCTATTGCCCTTGCCTCCTTTGGATGGCGGACGAATCGCGGTCGGCCTGTTGCCACCCCGGTTGGGCTATAAATTTTCCATGATCGAGCCTTACGGCTTCTATATCCTATTGTTGTTGATGGTGACCCATGTGCTGTCCTATATCCTGGGCTTGCCGCTTTCCATCCTGCTGGGACTGATGCATGCCATCGCAGGGCTGTAAGCCTTTGGCATGAGCGAAAACAGTGAAACGGCGGTGACGCCCATCGCCGTGATCAACGGCGCTCCCTTCACCGATCTGCCCGAGGATTTGTATATCCCACCGGATGCTTTGGAAGTCTTCCTGGAAACTTTTCAGGGCCCACTGGACCTGCTGCTGTATCTGATTCGCCGACAAAACCTGGATATCCTGGATATTCCCATCGCCGCCATCACCCGGCAATACATCGCCTACATCGACATGATGACTCAATTGCGCATGGAACTGGCGGCGGAATATCTGCTGATGGCGGCCATCCTGGCCGAGATCAAGTCCCGTCTGTTATTGCCCCGGCCCGAGAGCGCGGAGGCGGAGGAGGAAGACCCCCGCGCCGAACTGGTCCGCCGCCTGCAGGAATACGAGCGCTTCAAGGCGGCGGCGGAAGATCTGGACAAGTTGCCGCGTTGCGAGCGCGACCTGTTCGAACCGGGTGGGGTGGATTGCAGCACGGTGACGGTGCGCAAGGTCTATCCGATGGTGGATCTACAGGAGGTGCTGCTGGCTTTCGAGCAAGTCTTGCGGCGAGCCGACCGCTCCACTCATCACCGCATCCTGCGTGAACCCCTGTCGGTACGCGAGCGCATGGCCAGCGTGTTGAGCCGGCTCAAGGAGACTCCGCTGATCGCCTTCACCGAATTGTTCCATCGCCGTGAAGGAAGACAAGGGGCGGTGGTCTCTTTGCTGGCTATTTTGGAATTGTGCAAGGAGCGGCTGATCGAAATCATCCAGGAAGACCCCTTGGGCGAATTGCAGGTTCGTCCCATGGCCGCCGTGCAAGGCTGAGATGGAGTTGAAGGCCATCGTCGAGGCGGCCCTGTTCGTGGCGCAAAAACCTTTGGGCATCGCCGAACTCCAAGCCTTGTTCCCCGCCGGCGAGGAACCGCAGGCCAGCGCCATCCGCATCGCCCTGGACGAATTGACGGAGGAGTACCGATCCCGCCCCATCGAACTCAAAGAAGTGGCTTCGGGCTTCCGTTTCCAGGTGCGTGAAGGGCTATCGCCCTGGATTTCGAGATTGTTCGAGGAAAGGCCGGGGCGCTATTCCAAGGCTTTCCTGGAAACACTGGCCATCATCGCCTACCGCCAGCCGGTCACCCGCGGCGAAATCGAGGACATCCGCGGCGTCGCCGTGTCCACCCAGATCATCCGTTCCCTGCAGGAGCGGGATTGGATTCAGGTCGTAGGCCACAAGGAGGTGCCGGGCCGACCCGCGTTGTTCGCCACCAACCGGGAATTCCTCGATTATTTCAATCTCAAGAGCCTGGACGAATTGCCGCCTCTGCAAACCTTCATCGACCGGCTCGCCCCTGTTGTCGAAGCCGATTTACCCTTACCGGAAACAGCCTTAAGCGAAAATGACCCATCCGAAACATCCGAAAGACCAGAACAGCGACCCACCGAACCCTGATTCCACGGCGGCATCAGGCGACGGTGAACGCATACAGAAGGTGCTGGCCCATGCCGGCCTGGCTTCCCGCCGGGAGATCGAGGAATGGATCAAAAACGGCGAAGTCCTGCTCAACGGCAATCCCGCTAAATTGGGCGATCGCTGGAAGGAAGGCGACCGGTTGACGGTGCGGGGCCGCCCGGTGAACGTGGAGAAACGTTTCAACCAGGCCACCCGAGTGCTGATCTATCACAAACCCACTGGGGAAGTGGTCACCCGCCGCGACCCCGAAGGCCGGCCGCTGATCTTCACCCAGTTACCTCGGCTGGAAATCGGCCGCTGGATCAGCATCGGTCGGCTTGACATCAATACCCAGGGCTTGGTGCTGATCACCAACAACGGCGAGTTGGCCAACAAACTCATGCACCCCTCCCAGCAGATCGAGCGCGAATATGCCGTGCGCGTCCTAGGACAGATCGGCGAGGAGATGATCGAACGGCTGAAAAAAGGCGTCGAACTGGATGACGGCCCGGCCCATTTCGAGACCATCGAGGAAGCCGGCGGCGAAGGCGCCAACCGCTGGTTCCACGTCACCCTCAAGGAAGGCCGCAACCGCATCGTACGCCGCTTGTGGGAGTCGCAGAATGTCGCGGTAAGCCGGCTGATCCGCATTCGGTTCGGCAGCATCGTCTTGCCGGCTGGGCTCAAGGCGAGGAATCATTACGAATTGACGCCCGCCGAACGGGATCAACTGCTGGTTTCGGTGGGCCTCCCGCCCGAAACCCCGCCTCGCAAGCCGGTCCGCGTTCGCATGAACGATGGTCGATGGCGGTCGAAATAAAGGACATGGCTGACGATCATATCAGGGCTACCAAATTTTTTATGCTTACCTACTTGCCACCTTTGCGGTGATCTGCCCTCAACCATAGGGGATAATTGAAGCCGCACAAGTGATTGATGAAAGGGCGAGCGTCCGATCATGGCTTCACCTCTTGGCGGGTAATGTCAAGGCGTTTTGCATGGCTTCGGTCCAAATCACCATGACTGACGAACTCAGGCCATCATCGGGAGTGGCTCAAAATGATGCTATTATTTCCTTTGATGGCCCAATGAATTCCTTCCGATTTCACGATCACGTCATCCTCTGCGGCTTACTTTAAGCGGTGAGTTCTCACGATGTTTCAATTACAGCGCGTTTTTTCCCAACGCAACCCGAATACCGGCGTGATGGAATGGTATTTCGATGCGAGAGAAGGCACGATGGGGCCCTATCCCTCCGAACCCACCGCCCAGAAAGCGCTCGGCGACCATATAATATTTTGCATTCAGAACAAACTGGATGGCGGTCGAAAACTGGGGATCGAAAAAACCGATCTCACGCTCGAACCCTAGTCATAATTTATGCCGGACATTCACATCTCATCCCCTACTCCTCCTGGACGCGCATTGGCCGCCGTTCTGATCGCCCAATTCCTCTCTGCCCTGGCCGATAACGCATTGCTGTTCGCGGCCATCGCCCTGGTGCGATCGCAGCATCGTCCCGAGGAATGGGTTCCGTTGTTGCAGGAATTCTTCGTGTTGGCTTTTGTGGTATTGGCGCCATTCGCCGGACCTTTCGCCGACGCCCTGCCTAAAGGTCGCGTCATGCTGCTATCCAACGGACTGAAATTCTTCGGCGCAGGGGCGATGCTGGCGGGAGCTCATCCGTTGCTCGCCTATGGGCTGGTAGGAATTGGAGCGGCAGCCTATTCCCCAGCTAAATACGGCATCCTGTCCGAGTTGGTAGGGCCCGACCGACTGGTCAAAGTCAACAGCATGATGGAAGGCTCCACCATCGTCGCCATCCTGCTCGGTGTCGGTTCCGGCGGCTGGCTGGCGGACCGATCCATCGATCTGGCCCTGTGGAGCGTGCTCGGTTGTTATACCGTCGCCATGCTGGCGAATTTGGCGATTCCGAAGCTGCCGGCGGTCCATCCCGGAGAGGGGCTCGATCCCCGCGCGCTGATCGTGGATTTCGTTCAGGCGAGTTGGGCCCTGATCAAAGATCGCGATGTCCGCTTTTCCCTGGCTTGCACCAGCCTATTCTGGGGAACCGGTGCGACCCTGCGTCTATTGCTGGTGGCCTGGACTCCCCTGGCATTGGAACTGAACGATACCAGCACCCCGGCCAACCTCAATGCCGCGGTGGCCGTAGGCATCGCCTTAGGTGCGGCGCTGGCTTCGATGTGGATCCGCTTGGACACGGTGAACCGGGTGCTGCTTCCCGGCCTGTTGCTGGGACCCGTGATCATTGCACTGATGAGGGCAACCGGATTGATGGAAGCCGCGCTACTGTTGGCGGTGATCGGCTTGTGTGGCGGCCTGTTCGTGGTGCCCCTCAACGCCTTGTTGCAGGAGAGAGGCCATGAAACCGTGGGCGCCGGCCACGCCGTGGCTATACAGAATCTATTCGAAAACCTCGCCATGCTGGCGATGATCGGGCTTTACACCCTGTCCATCCCATGGGGAATCAACGCCATCCAGTCAGGAACCCTGTTCGGCGGAATGGTACTGGCCGGGCTTGCCATCCTCTCCGCGGTGCGACTGTTTTACCGAGCCGTCTAGCCCGGGTGAATGGCGTTTGCTGATGTCGCAATACAATAGATCGGGTTCGCAGCCCTCGCATTCCAATTGCAGGGTCGAGTGGTCGATGCCGTATTTTTCGCGCATGAGCATACCCAGGCTGCGCTGGATGTTCGCTCCCTCGGCGATGGAGATGTCGTCGGTGACGATATGGGCGGAAAGCAGGCGGATACTGCGGGAAATGCTCCAGACATGCAGGTCATGCACCCCGCGTACGCCTTCCACTTGAAGGAAATCCAGCACCATCCGGCTCATGTCGATATCGACCGGTGTAGCCTCCAGTAAGATGGTCAAGGTCTCGCGCAGGATGGTCCAGGCATTCCATAAGATCAGCAAACCGATGAGCACGCTGGCAGCCGGATCCAACCATTGCTTGCCGGTCAGCCATATTCCCAAGCCCGCCGCGATGGCGCCCAAGGTGGAAAACACATCGCCCATCAGGTGCAAGAAAGCGCTATGCAGATTCAGATCCTGCTCGCTGCCATGGTGCACTAGCCAGGCGGTGAGCAAATTGATCGTGAAAGCTGCCCCCCCCACGGTCATCAACATATCGGAAGCCACCGCCGGCGGTGCTGAAAACCGCCCCCAGGCCTCGTGGAAGATCGCAACAGCGATCAGGACCAGGGTGGAGGAATTGAGTAGAGCCACCAGAATCCCGGCCCGGTGGTAACCAAAGGTCTTGCCGGCATGGGCAGGACGGCTCGCCAGCCGATGGGCGTACCAGCTCAGACCCAAAGCCAGGGTATCGGTCAAATTGTGGGCAGCGTCGGTGAGTAGAGCCAGGCTATTGGCGTAGAGCCCGGCAACGGCTTCGAAAACCACAAAGCCCAGGGTGATCAAACCCGCGACGGCTAGACGCAAACCCGTCCTTCCTGCCTTGGGTTGGTGGTGATGAGCATGGCAATGCGACAAGGATGGCGCCTCTCGAGTCATGATGGATGGGTAGTCAGTCGACCGGGAGAAAATCATACCGGGACATCTAGCGTTTGTGTCAAATATTCGTTATCATATTGTCATCTGAAAGGCCGAGATGGCGAAACTGGTAGACGCACCAGACTCAAAATCTGGCGGTGGTGACACCGTGCCGGTTCGATTCCGGCTCTCGGTACCAAGAAAAAACAAGGGCTTGCCTGTTATTGGCAAGCCCTTTTTATTTTGCCCGAAATTTTCGGGCCACACCGGGGCCACGCTGGAGAGAAATAGAAGGCAATAAAAAAGCCCTTCCCCAGGAACCAAAGGGAAGGGCCGTGTTGTGTTCCCGAGAGAACACGCCGGTGGTTATTTATCCGCCACGCCCGATAGGCGGTTTTCCCGCAGGAAGCAAATCGTTACACGGTGATCGCATCGGACATGACGGCGAAGGAAGCCGCATGTCGCACGCCAATATCCAGGGATTGCATGGCGCGAATCTGGACGCTGCCCGATGCGAACCCGCTGCCATAAGGATTGGCGATGATTTCCAGCACGCCCCATTCGCCGATGATCAGATCGGCCCAGTTGCCGAAGATCAGGGCGGATAGACCCGTTCCGGTGCCCTTGGTCAGGTTGGCCGGAAGCTGGTTGGTGACTGCGGCACGGTATCCCAGGATGCTCAACATCCCCGCGGTGTCCGGTTTGCCGGCGATGGGCCCAAAGCTCGGCGAGTCGGTGCCGCGCTCCCACAGATATTGGCCCGTCGTACTCTTGAGCCGGCTCAAGGCCGCGATAGATGCCGCGTTCAACAGGAAGCCGCTGGAAGGACCGTTGGCATTGGCCTGCTCGACCGCACTGGCCAGGGCGATCAGATGATCCAGGGTGAGCGCCGCGCCGTTGGTGCCACCCACCACGCTACCGATGCCCGGCGTGTTGAGGATGCCCAGCGGCTGGTTCGCCGTTCCGGTGCCGGCAATCGCGGCCAGATCCACACCCAGGGCCAATACCATCGCCAAGTCATTGCGCACTAGGGATTCAATGGCGGGCGTGGACTGCAACAGCATGTTACGGCTGTACTGGCTCAAAGCGCCAATGGTTTTCGGTGACAGGCTGATCTTGTCGAAGGTGCCTTCGCCCTCGGTGATGTTGTCATTGTTGCCGGTCACCCAATAGGCCGGCGTCGGTGCGGTTCGGCGCGGGATGTCGATATTGCCCACCAGCCCTGGCAACAAGGTTGCGCCCATGTTCAAGACTTGGGTGCGATTGCGCAGCACGTCAACAAAGGCTTCCGCCCGCAACTCGGTGGCCACCAAAGCGCCGCCGGTGGCGCTGGCGCCGGTGCTGTAGGGTGCCCGAACCGATAGCGCCTCCACGGGTACAAAGAAACCGTTCGGGCTGGTGCGGCCGATGCGCTTGGAAACCAGATCGCTGCATTCGCGCTCAAAGACGGCCCCGCGCCAGTCACCCGAACAGGCGGCATTGATCGCGCGGACAATGGAGAAATGACGGGCCTCGCGCTCGCTCAAGCCGATGCCTTCGCTGGTGGGCGTGAACGTGTGGACGGCAGCGGATTCAATCGTGTATCTGCGCTGCATGATGCCCAGGGTGATGGCGCGGGCCTCTTCGACGGGAGTTCCGTTTCGGATCATGTCATCTCGGGTTTCATCGGGGACCCGATGAACCTGGCACATGCCGGTAATCTCGGCACAGCGTTCACGCTCAGTAGTGACGGGATCGGTTGCGGTATTGGAAGTCATAGTTGAATTCTCATGGGTCATATTAAAAGATCGGCCAACCCCGACACTGGGATCGGCTGGCAGGGACACGATGGAAGCTTCCATCAATTCGAACTGGGTGACGCGGACAGCGCCCTTGCCCTCCGGCTTGGTCGCCAGGACGCGGTAGCCAATGGAAACATTTCGAAGGATGCCGGCTTCAACATCGGCCCATATTTCTTCAGCCTTCGGGCTGGTGCCAAAGCGCAGCGTTCCCCGTAGCTTGCGGTTCTCGAGGCGGACGTTCTCAACAATGCCGATGGGTTGATCGGGCTTATGGCAAAACAGCAACGGCAAGCCGTCACGGGCCCGGGTGAGGTCTACTGAGCCGGTTGATAGGTCAAGGATTTCGTTCCAGCCGTCGATCAACGTGGGGGCTTCGGATGCCAGGCTGGCTTCCACGGTGCGGGCTGCCGTATCGGGCTTTCCCAGCAAGGCAAAGCGGTAGGAAATTTGAGTCATGGGCTGCCCCTGAAATGGATTCAGGAACAGATTACCCCATGATTTTGAACTGAAAAACTGAAGAAATTTACTTCGCGCCGTCCAGGATGTCGCGCAATCGACGGACAGTTCCGGGTATGCGCAACCCACTCGCCAAGGCCATCCTCGCCAGGCGCATAATCTGCGGCTCATCTCCAAGCGGCTCAGCCAGTTGAGCTTGTTCGACGACGCCCAGAATGCACTGGCACTTCGCATCCGTTGACCCGGGGATCAAGTTGGCCATCTGGCGCAGGGCTTCGTCGCGAATGGCGCGCGGCTGACGCGTGCCCTTGAGCCCCAGGGCAGTATCCAGCGACAACTCGGGGGATTGCATCCAGTCTTCCAGGCCGAACAACAACCGTATCCGCGCCTCTTGCTGAACCGGTCGCCCCTCCCGTAGCGCCAGGACCAGCTCGGCAAGATCGGGCGGGGCCTTGCGCTGTTTGGGTTGCGGTCTAAATAGCAGGGATTGCATCAGTACTTCACCTCGCCTTGCTGCAAGGCACGACTCAGGGTCACTGAGGAGTCGGCAACCAGGTCTTGCCATTCATCTGCGCTCAGCGGCGTGTAAATCGTCCACAGAGGACGGGGGGCGTATAGGTTCAGCATAGCGCCGGCCTGGTGGTGCGGGCAGTACGATTGAAGTGTTCCAGGAAGGCCAGGAACGGGAAAAGTTTGGCGCTCATCGAGGGCGCATTCCGGGCAGATGCCAAAAGGAGCGGGTAGTTTTCTCATGTACATGTCTCGTGTTAAGGGGATGCAACCAGCAACCTATCATGCAACCAATTGAAATCATTCAAACTAGGCAAAAACCGCGAGCCTCCGTCCCGCTTTTGATTGGTCCAAGGAAGGACCCTGGAAAAGTAGCCAGCCAAAAGCTTGCACCGCTTTATCTACGGTAAAAAAGGGAAAAAAAGGAAAAAACCCCATCTTCCCCATGATCCAGAACTCTACACCTACGGGAATTTAGGGAAAAAAGGTAAAAAACTCCCCGGACTCCATGGGACACATCAGCCTCAACCCATGGTCGCCAATTTCGAACCCGTGAAAGCTGGCGCATGATTTGCCTCGTTCAGGGTTTTTTCCCTTTTTTCCCTTTTTTCCCGTAGGAAGCAGCCAGAAGACAACAACGACTTTTATTTCATATAGATAGATAGTATTAAAAAATATCTTCTTAGCAATTCAGCCAATTAAAGGGAGTTACCATCGCCTAGGCCCAAGGCTATGGGGTTCACCCGGTAGCCTTCGCTGGGCCTGCCTCCCTTCTCACCTTTCGACTTGTACGGCCCGCGTATCAACTCTCGCCCTTTCAAGACTTCCAGCGCTGCAATCAGGTCTTCCACCTTGCCGAACCGAGAATGGAATTTCCGATGGGCCTCAGAACGCAAGAATCCGGGAAGCTTTCTTTGCTCGATCCACGCCCAAACCGACTTGGCATCATCAATGGACTTGTCCGCCCCAACCAACCCGAAGACCGCCCGCGCATGTTCGATCAGGTTAAGCGCCAACAAAATCGCGCTAGCCATGGTTTCCCCATTCACCTGTTTGCCTGCGCCATCCTTGCCGAATTCAGCCATATGGAACAATCCTGCCAGCCGCAACACACCGCCCGGTAGCTTGGCAATCCAATCGCGAATATCCTGGTAATCGCCACCTTCCGCCTGTCCGCGCTCCATCTGGTCGGCAAAATCAAGCCAGACTTCCCGCGCCTCATCGTCCAGGGCCAAGCGTACCGCCTCGCCGCCGTCCGGCTCAAAGTCCAGCAAATCCATGACAGCCCGGTCATACGCCCGTTGCAGATCATCGGGAATCAACACCCGCCGCCGCACGTCGCGCCGTCCAATATTCGACCTTGGGAACACGGGGAAGAAGCGGGCAAACAGGCCGGAGGCTCGGAACTTGCGCTTCGCCGCTTGCGGGAAGTCCGACAGGATGCCAGGCTGGATCGACAGACCTAAGGTAACGGCAGGCCGTTCGATGATCGCCGAACGGCAACGGCGGTTCCCTCGCACGTCATTCCCGCTGTAACCCTGTAGGAACACGTCAAGAATCGCCTCGCCGCCCGAATAGACGCCCGCCATGACTAGCAACAAGCCAGGCTCATCACTAATGAAAGCCATCCTTCCGCCCGCCTTCACCAGCAATTCCTGCCCGGCCTCCGGCGTCGCGTCCCCGGTGAAAATCTGTACCGGAAACCGTTCATCCGGCAGATCGGCCCGAAGCTTTGCCGCTTCCTTGGTCAACGTCTCGCGGCGCTCATCTTCGTCTTCTTTGGCGGCCTCACCCTCAAGCTTGTCAGCCCTACGTTCCGCGACTTTGCGCTTAGATGCGTTTTCCTCAATCTCGGCCTTTTCCATCCGGCTTCGCTCCTTTTCCCAAAAAACCAACGGACGCATACACCGCCCGAGAATTTGCGACTTGCGTTCACCGCTCTCAGCGACAGCTAGCGTCCACACGTTGACCGGCTCAGAGTAACCATCATCCGGCCAAGGCCCAATGGTGACTTTCCGCGCCAAGGCCGTTGAAAGAATCGACGTCACGGTCATGACTGCTAGCGCGGAAGGAGTCTGTAAGTTCTGCGACAGGCACTCCGCGTACTCACCAAAGACCCCGGGAAGCAGGTGGCACTGGATTTCGGGAGTAACCGCCACGGTACCAAACAAGACCGGATCGCCCCAAGGTTCCGCGCCAATGCCTTCATCCGGCTTGGTGGCCTTGGATTTTGCGCTCGCGACACTACTGTCTTTCGGTTTGACGAGGAATTCATTGACACCCGTGGCAATCAAACTGGCATCCATTGTTGCCCCCTGAATACCAGCGCCGGCTTGGGTCCGAAGTTCCAAATAACGAACAGGGCGCCGGCTTGTACCAGCTCCATACTCAAGCGAACCAAGGTTTCATGAAGCTCCTCTTTTCCGAAACTGAATAAAATGCAATCCCGGCCCGATACTGGCCAGGTGTATCGGGAGGGGTTCTCGCCGAACGGCAACAATAGCCGCGCGCCCTGAAACCAGCATGAAGGCGATACCGCCCGCTCCCATGCCATATCGCCAGTTAGGACGGCGATGCTGTTATGGGCCTCGGGATCCAGCCGTCGTGAATAGGGAGCCAACGGCCTTTTGCTGATAGAATTAGCCTGTCTCTCGAAATCATCCGCCCCTGACGGCCCGCCAGCCATCGGGGGTTTCGCGTTTCTATGGGGTGTCATGTTCACCCCCCAATTTCAGATTGGAGACTGTCTGGGTCATACGTCCATCCTCGCCAGCCATACATAGGCCAAAGCCAAATCATCAGCGGGCAGTGTCCCCAGCATCCCAGATGCCCGAACATCGGCCAGGGGTATTTTCAGCACCTTCCCGTCCACCACGAACATCAAACGGGTGATGCGGGAACCGTCATCGTCTATCAGTGAGATTCCGTACAGCCTCATGACCGGCCTCCTTTGACGGCGGCATCGGGCCTGGCCTTATCCGCTACGTCCAACGACAAACGGTAAAGCCCTGCGGAGATGCCTGAGAGTTCTTCGCGAAATCCGTCGAAGATGGCTCGGATGGTGTACTCATCACAGCGAATCACGCCGTCTGGCATTTCGCCGAACTCCAGGTTGGCAGCCGACAATGCAGAGGCGATGTTTTGCATCCATTCGACCTTGCGTTCCAATGCCTTGATTTCTTTAATCATGACCGGCCTCCCTTGACGGCGGTGCCATTCCGGTCGATCCACAACTGGCGCGCCGGGTCCTTGGCGGCTTCCAGGTGCTTGGATGCGCTCGATAACCGCCGCGCCACGCGGTTAAGGTCGGGATGATCGGCGGATAGATCGTGGATGAAGGTCAGCAGCTCAGCGATGTCGATCGCGATGCGATGGATGCCGCGATCGATCTTGCCGGCCTGGTCGAAGGAAAGGGCAGATTTTGGGCGGTTTACGCCCGTGGCTTGGGTGTTCATGGATGGCTCCTTAACAGGTGAATGGAGCCGTCACGGTCGCTTCTCACAGCGAATGGGTGACGGCTTGAACGGGGGTGAGAAACCGGCGTTAAGGAACCGGCCAGGCGCGAACCTGCCCCGCCCAAGCCGCCATGATGAAGCAGCGGGCACAAAAAAAGCGCCCACTGTTTGGCGCTTGTGCGCCTTAACTTAACCGGGTTCTCACGCCCAGTCCCGGATGCGTCCGGGGCGTTTAAAGTATTCCCTGGACGGGTTGTGTTTGTCAACCGGATCATGAGCGCCTCCGCTGCCAGGTCCGCTTCCTGCGCCGATGGGTCCGGCTGGGTTTGACGCCATCAGGAACGGGCTTCTTCATGCCTGCACCCCGGCCGCATCTGGATGGCCATGATGGACACGGCGTTTTATGAAGGCTTCCAGGTCAGATACCCGGTAGAAAATTTTCCTGCCAATGCGGACATACGGCAGGTTGTACCGGCCCGTACACCGCCAAACCGCGAGAGTACGCCGGGCTTGACCAAGAATCCGCGCGGCTTCCATGTCGGAAACCATGGCGGATTCGATTTGTTGGGAAGGGGTTTGTACTGTGGATTGCGCTTGGAGAATCGCACTAGGCGCGGTGGGATGGTTCATGGGTAACTCCGGAAGTTTGTTGGTTAAACAAAGTGTTCGGGAGTAATTTACCCATTCCTTCGGATAAAAAATAACTGACACCCCACCCTATTTTTCGGGCGGTACTGACAACCCCACCCTATTTTTTGGGCGGTCCTGTCAGTTAAATTTCTTCTTTCAAAAACATTTTGATATATCGAATGGGGTTGATGTTTCTTCCGCCATAATGGAAGACGATTGAAAGCGCGATTTGCGCGAGGGAGGGGGTTTTGGCGTTGACGCCTTCGGAATAACCGACACGGAAACCATGCTCTTGAAGCAGCTTGCACACTTGCTTGGCGGCCACACACTCCCATGAAGCATTATGGAGTTTGACACCAGCTTCCTTAGGATCGGGAGGCTCATATTCCAATACTGCTGAAATCTCATCAGCCATATCTTGAAGTTGACACGCCAATTCCTCGAAGTCGCCGCCCCTAAGTTGCCACTGAAATAGTGCATGCCTCAATTCTATCGGTATGTTAAATAATATTGTCGCCAGATTGGAGCAATCACTGCAAAACTGCTTCAGCGCGTCATTTCTTTCGCCTATTCCAAGCGGTTTCGGAAAATTTTCATCACATAAAAATTCTGCTATACGGGCCAAGCGGGCAATGAACGCTTGATTCGCGCCAAAGCCTTCCAGAGCAGCAACATCTTCCTTAGAAAATTCAATAGGCTCGCTGAATATAGAATAATTACTAGATGCCAGATCTAACAACGATATTTTCTTGCGCGTCGCCATGCTTCCACCTCATCCCTGTTTCAATCGCAGGATGCTGGCGGTTTCTCTCACTCCCGCTGCCTTCAAGACGTAATTGGTGATTTTCTGCATGGGCTCCCGCAGCCGTTCCACGCTTGCGACGATATACCCAGCCGTCACGTCATCGCCGCTGGCGTGATTAAGCAGCCGCTTAAGCGCATAGGCTGGAATATCCAGGCTTTCGGCAATCGTGGCGAAGGTGCGGCGGCAATCATGCGGACTGAAGGACACGCCAGACGCCCGAGTAATCGCTTTCTGATTCCATCGGGTGTCCACGACCAGTTTGCCGTCAATCGAGGCAAACACATAGCCCGATACGGCGCTGGCCTTGCGCCGATTCAATAGCTCAAATAGATAGTCACTCAACGGCAAGTTCAAGTCGCGGTGGTTCTTGGGGTTCTTGATGGTGATCGATCTCGACATTAAATCGACGTTTTCCCATAGCAGGAACAAGGCTTCATTGCGCCGAAGCCCGGTCAATACCAGCAGCTTGAAATAATCTCGCATGGCGGTATCGGGTAATCCTTCGACCCCGGCCCACCACGCAGCCAGTTCGTAAGGCTTAATCAAGGTCTGCTTGCCTTCGACACGATGCCAAAGCTTCAGCCGCGATAACCGCAATACTGGATTGACTAGGATCAAAGGATTGCCGTCACTATCCAGGTAACGCACCATGGCGAAGTTGAACAGCGCCCGCAGGTAACGCATGGCGACATTGGCGCGCGCCATGGATCGGGTGGCGTGTTCGCGGTGGCGGGCCTCCAGCATGGCCGGCGTGATCTTGTTCAAGGGCTTGTTGAGCCATTCGCCGCAAACCTCCTTCAACGCCTGGTGCATGTCACGCACGGTCGAAGCCTTCAGGTTGCCGCGCACCTGAATGTACTCTTCCAATACCTCGCTCAAGGTCCTGGCCGCCAGTTTGATGCGCTTTTTCTCGGTGGTTGGACTTATCCCTTGGGCAATTTCTGCATTAACCTCGGTAGCTCTTCTACGCGCCTGTTCCGGCGTCATGGCCGGATAGGTTCCCAAGGTCACACGCTCGGCATTGCCGCTTCTCACCCGCCGCCGCACCACGAATGTTTTGCTTCCGGTATCCGTGACCCGCAGTTGTAAGCCTGGCGTCTTGGTGTCGTGATAGGTTTCGCGTTTTCCAGGAGCGGGGATCGGGATCGCATCAAGCGCGCCTTTCGTGAAATTGATGGCCTTTTGTGGGTCTCGCTTCGGCCTGGCCTGTTTGGCCAAGATCGCCTCGGCTTCCTTCATGCGCTCGGTTAACTCGGTGACGTGGCCCAGATCTCCGGCCCGGATGGCTTCAATGGCCTCTAACCGAAGGGCTTCAAGGGAGGATTGTTGAAGGGTGTTTTGGGTTGCCATAGCCTCATTACATCAGACTTGTTCGGGGCCACAAAAAAATATGGGGCCACACCGGGGCCACGCTGGAGAGAAATCGAAACGGTTTGAAAGCGTGGCCCGATGAATCAAATGATAGGCTATACCTCTTGAACCGTAAAGCTTCCGTGATTTTCCGTAATCTGAAGAAATCAAGACGGTAATGTTTGGGGTAAGACTCAAAATCTGGCGGTGGTGACACCGTGCCGGTTCGATTCCGGCTCTCGGTACCAATTCAACGGAGAAACACCCGAATGGACACATGGAAACCCGCGAGTTATATGGCTTGGCGGGTTTTTTCGTGCGTTTTACTGTCCCAAGAGGTGCCATAGGGTACCGCCACATACCGTCAATTTTGACGGTACCTTTGACGGTATGTGGCGGCACCGTCAACCCGATACCGTCAACCAGCGCCCAAGGAGGGGTGACCCCATGCTGAACAATATCCAGATCCGCAATGCCAAGCCGAAACCCAAGCCCTATAAGCTCGCCAATGAGCGAGGACTTTACCTCCTGGCGAACCCGAAGGGGGCAAGCTATGGCGGTTGGCTCATGTCGTGAAATTGGTGAAGCCGTTCCTGTGACGTTCTGCCAAAATGGTCTGAAAACGCGGAGGTTCCCATGATACGTTTTCCACTGACCGGGCTGCTCGATGAGGCAATCTGTTACCGCTATTTGCTGGACATTCTGCATCCTCAAAGGCTTTGCTGCCCCTTGGGGCACTGCCTTCCCACGTCGCAGGCGCCGCACCGGCGTACGCGCGCGCCGGTGGTGGACTACCGTTGTCGGGCTTGTGGGGCGGTGTTCAACCTGTTCACCGGCACCGTCTGGGCAGGCACCCACTACTCCTGCGTGTTGATCGTGATGATCCTGCGCGGCTTCG
>JAQTSI010000183.1 GCA_028711365.1 Methylococcaceae bacterium | reverse complement strand
TCGGGTAAATCTATGATGAGCCATCTGGAAATCCGAACCCCATGTATCAAAGACTTGTATGCTTTATCCAATATGAATAATCCGGGGTAGTTTGAACCTTATACCTGGGAAATATGTTAGCCCTATGAACAACAGGATCAAGTTTCTCATCCCGCGCCCGCAGACTCCAGCGGCTGTTTCCATCGTCAACGACAGACAAAAACTGGGGCCCTTGCTGGGCGCCGTCATCCTGGTGGCCGCCCCGCATCTGGCCAATCTGGCAGCGAGCACCATGGCCTACTTCGGCTTGCTGGCGCTGTGGCGGGCCGTTGCGCTCTACTCCAAGCGAAGCCCGCCCAAGGGTTTTCTGTTATTCCTGCTCACCCTGGCCGGAGCCGGCATCGTGTTCGCCCAATATCATCGCTTCTGGGGCCAGGAAGCCGGCTCCAGTTTGTTCCTGGTCGGACTGGGGCTGAAGCTGATGGAGTTGAAAACCGACCGCGATGCTTACCTGACCCTCTTTCTCGCCTTCTTCGTCGCGCTCACCCAATATCTGTTCACGCAAAGCATCGCCATGGCGGCTTATACCCTGGCCATCGTCGTCCTGCTGGTGGGCGCCATGATCGGCCTCAATAGCAACGAGGCTTTCCCATTCAAGGCGCGCATGAAAATGGCGGGGTTCATGGTGGCTCAAGCATTGCCGCTCATGGTGCTGATGTTCATTTTCTTCCCCCGCATTCCGGGCCCTCTTTGGCATCTGCCTGACGATAGGCGTAGCGCGAAGACCGGTGTCAGCGACACCTTGGCGCCAGGATCCATCAGTCAACTGGGACTTTCCCAGGCAACCGCTTTCCGCGTCGATTTCGAGGGAAATCCTCCACCTCCCCGGCAACGTTATTGGCGAGGGCCGGTGTTTTGGCATACCGATGGCCTGCAATGGACTCTATCTCCGCAGGAATCCAGGCTCTCGCCCAATAATATGCCCAATTTCGGCAACGAAGTTTATCGCTATAGCCTCACCCTGGAACCGACTAATCAGCGCTGGGTTTTCGCACTCGAATTGCCGCAGTGGGTTCCCGCCGAACTCACCGAAACCACCGATTATCTGTTGTTGGCCGCCAAAAACATCGAGGAGCGCAGACAGTTTCATCTCTCCTCTGCCGTCTCCTACAGCACGGGGCCGATCTCGGAACAGGAGAAAACCCGAGGGTTGCAACTGCCGAATCCGACCTCGGCGCGCATTTCCGCCCTGGTGAATCGCTGGCGGGAAGAAACCCGAACCCCCAGGGAATTGATGGAAAGATCCCTGCGTTTTTTCCACGAAGAGAAATTCTTCTATACCCTCAACCCGCCACTGACCCAGGGTGACGTGACGGACAGCTTCCTGTTCGAGACTCGCCAGGGCTTTTGCGAACACTACGCCACCGCTTTCGTGATTCTCATGCGCGTGGCCGGCATTCCCGCCCGGGTGATCACCGGTTACCAGGGTGGGCAATGGAACAACATAGGCCGCTTCCTGGAGGTCAAACAAGCCGATGCCCATGCCTGGGCGGAGGTCTGGCTGCCAAACGAAGGCTGGATACGGGTCGATCCCACCGCGGCGGTGGCCCCCGAGCGGATAGAACGTGGCCTGGACGTGGACACCCAGATCGCTGCAGGCGAGATCCGTTTCAACCTAGGCGAGTGGGCAATACAGGGTAGCGGCTGGAAAACCGAACAACTCTGGCGAAGAGCCCGAATGGTTTGGTCCACCATGGATCATGCCTGGGACCGCTGGGTATTGGCCTATGGGCCGGAAAACCAGATCCGTTTCCTCGAATGGCTGGGCCTGCTGGATTGGAAACTGCTGGCCGGCTGGCTGAGCGCCTTGCTGGGCCTGATCCTGATGATCACAGCCTGGTTCATCCTGCCCCGACGCAACTTAAAGGCAGACCCTGCCCAACGCCTCTATGAGCGTTTCTTGAGTAAAACCCAAACCTGGGGACTGACCAGGCAAACCGGTGAAGGCGCTTCGACTTTCGCTGAACGCATCCGGCACTCGACGCCTGCATTGGCGCAATCCGCAGATCACATCACCCGGCTCTATATCCGGCTACGCTACGAGCGCAGTCATGGCACGGAAGATTTGAAAACCCTGAACCGACTGGTCAAGGTCTTTCCTAGACATTATGCCAAACCCTGGGACCGGATAATTCTCGGTTTGAGACAGAAAACCGCCTTCGGAAAGGGTGGATAAAGCTGGCCACAGACCTGTGGAAAACTTGTCGCGAAATCGGCCAACCGACTTTGACCAGCCGTTATCCACAGGACAGCCAATCGAACCCCTCGGTTATCCACATGCCTTGAATATCATAAGCAGTTGAAAACTCCCATAAAAAAAGAGATACGCAAAGAAATGCGCCGACTAATAGCAAATAATGTCTTTATTTTTCAAACTTATTTTGATTACGCAAGCATCGTCACGCTTTTTTGACGATCAGCACCACGCTATCTGCGGCGATGACCTTCACCTGGGTGCCTGCCGCGCAATCCTCTCCTCGGATTTTCCAGGTGGAATCATCCACTCTGATTTTCCCCTGCCCGTTGACGATGGGCTTGTCCAGGGTGAACACCCGACCGATGTATTGGGCCGTGCGTTGATTCAATAGGGGCTGGTCGCTTTCGATCGGGTGGCTTTTGAAAAAGCGCCGGGCGACGGCGATGCTCACCACCGAAAGCACGGAAAAGATCGTCAACTGAAACTCCCAACCCATGCCCGGGAAAATGAACAGCAAAACTCCTGTGATCGCGGCAGCCTGAGCCATCCACAGGAAAAACATGCCCGGAGCCAGCAATTCGACGATTAACAAAAACACGCCGAAAGCCAGCCAATGCCAAAAGGAAAATTCCATGGTTTCACGCTTCCGATTTTTTCTTGTCAAACACCTGTTTGGTCAATTCGCCGATGCCTCCCAAAGCCCCGATGAGACTGGAGGCCTCCAGTGGCATGAGCACGATCTTGTGGTTCGGCGCGGAGGCGATATGTTGCAGGGCTTCCACATATTTTTGTGCAACGAAATAGTTGATTGCCTGGACATCGCCCTTGGCGATGGCTTCGGACACCATCAAGGTCGCGCGGGCCTCGGCTTGGGCTAAGCGTTCACGGGCCTCGGCGTCGCGGAAGGAAGCTTCCTTCCGTCCCTCGGCTTCCAGCACCCTGGCCTGTTTCTGGCCCTCGGCCTTGAGAATTTCCGCTTGCCGCAGGCCTTCCGCTTCCAGGATGACGGCGCGCTTTTCCCGTTCAGCCTTCATCTGCCGTCCCATCGAATCCACCAAATCCTTTGGTGGCGAAATATCCTTGATTTCGATGCGCGTCACTTTCACTCCCCAAGGCGTCGTGGCATCGTCCACCACAGTGAGCAGCCGGGTGTTGATTTCATCGCGCTTGGATAACAGTTCATCCAGATCCATTGAGCCCATCACCGTACGGATGTTGGTCATGGTCAATTGAATGATGGCCTGGTTCAGATTGCTGACCTCATAGGATGCCTTGGCGGCATCGATGACCTGGTAAAAAATCACCCCATCGACTCGAACCATGGCATTGTCCTTGGTGATGATTTCCTGAGAAGGCACATCCAGCACCTGCTCCATCATATTCACCTTGGCGCCGATCTGATCGATGACGGGGAAGATGATATTGAGGCCAGGTGTCAGAGTGTTGGTGTATTTGCCGAAACGCTGCACGGTGTATTGCGCGCCCTGCGGCACGGTCTTGACGCTGAGCACCACCAGGATGACGGATAAACCAAAAAGGAATAGGAAGAAAGTACCCATGTTGTCGTTCTCCGAAAGTTGAAATTCAGATCAAGCATAGCTCGGTAGGCGACAGTCAAAAAGCAAAAAAGCGCGTTATACACATCGCCAATTTTAAAAAATGATTTAAAAAAAGATGCTTTTATTTACAATTAGCTCCCCCTCTCTTGTGGATTACTATTTTTCGGCAATGAAAACAATTATTTATAATGCAGCAAGGGTGTGCAAGCAAGATCCTGTTCTCTGGGATGAATTGTGGATAACTGGTTGCCTGCGCATTTGATGGATCCCAGCGACAAGTTTTCCACAGGCTCCAGAAGCCCGAAATTCGTCTTGCCACCCTTCCGGGCCCATAGGGACCACCCAGTTTGAATCTGCCGGCTTGAAGAACCAGGTCTCCAAGAAAGAATTTGAGAGGGAAGTGATGTTTTGCGGGAGCGATTGCTGAGAGCACGGCATATGACGGGTTTCAGAGACAGGCCTCTCCACCGTCCTTGGAATCCCGAGGTCCTTATGTCATATCCGGGGGTATCACCCCTCAACCCATGAGGATTGCTCATGTTTGAAGTCGCTGAATTGAAGAACAGGGTCTCCAAGGAAGAATACGATAAGGAAGTGGATGTGTTGCGGGAACAACTGCTAGAGGCACAACAATTGCTGGAGTCAGCGTCGATACCGGTTCTGATCGTGATCGCCGGCGTCGATAGCGCGGGGAAGGGAGACATGATCGGGAAGCTGAATGAATGGTTCGATCCCCGTTACATGACCACCCACGCGTTCGGGGATCTTTCCGACGAGGAACGGGAAAGACCCTTGCATTGGCATTATTGGATGAGATTGCCACCTCGCGGCCACATCGGTGTTTATGCGATGGGGTGGTACGGTCAACTGCTGTCGGACCGTCTCAACGGCCATCTCGGCAACGCCAAGATGGAGGCGGAATTGAGCCACATCAACAAACTCGAGAAGGAATTGGTCGAGGATGGCGCCCTGATTCTCAAGTACTGGCTGCATCTGAGCAAAAAACAGCAGGAGAAGCGGGTCCAAAAATTGGAGGAGAATCCAGAAACGAGTTGGCGGATCTCCGAGGCGGATAAAAAACATCTCAAGCTCTACGGCAAATTCGTCGACATCGTCGCGCGAGTGCTGAGACAAACCAGCACGCCGCTGGCGCCCTGGTTGATCCTCAACGCCTACGATCCGCATTACCGCCGTTTGACCGTGGCCAGGGACATCGTGGAAAAGATATCCGCCCGTTTCGCCGAACGATCCAGGAACCATCATGGAGAGAATGGCGATCGGGTGGCGCAAGTGGTATCCGCCGTGAGCCTATTGAGTTCCCTGGATGGGGGAAAAAAATTGGACAAGCGGGATTATCAGGAACAATTGGCTTTGAGCCAAGGCCAAATCAGTCGCTATGCCCGCAAGGCTAGACAACAAAAAAGATCGACCATCCTGGTTTTCGAGGGTTGGGATGCGGCCGGCAAGGGAGGTGTCATCCGCCGCATCACCCAGGCCATGGATGCTCGCAATTATCGGGTGATTCCCATCACGGCGCCGACCGATGAAGAAAAGGCCCATCACTATCTTTGGCGTTTCTGGCGGCAATTACCCCATGACGGCAGTGTGACCCTTTACGATAGGAGTTGGTACGGTCGGGTATTGGTGGAACGGGTGGAGAAGTTGGCCATGCCAGCGGAATGGATGAGGGCTTACTCGGAAATCAACGATTTCGAGGAGGAACTCACCGACCATGGCGTCATTCTGCTCAAATTTTGGATGCATATCGACAAGGAAGAACAGTTGAAACGTTTCAAGGAACGGGAAAATACTAGCTATAAGCGCTATAAAATCACCGACGAGGATTATCGCAATAGGGATAAATGGGATCTTTACGAACAGGCGGTGAATGAAATGATTACCCGAACCAGCACCGAGTACGCACCCTGGAGACTGATCGAGGCCAACGATAAATATTATGGGCGCATCAGGGTGTTCGATGAGATATGCAAAGCTTTTGAAAAACAACTCGATTGAAAGGTAGTCGAATGAAGGCAGATAAAAAACAAGCCAGCCATATACATCAATATGACGGGCATGATAAATATGGTTCGATGGGCAATGACGGATACAAGCGCCGGCATCCTTCGTCAAGAAGGAAATGGATGCTTATCCAGTGGTTCATCATTGGCGTGGAAACCATCATTCTCATCATCATGATTACTTGGATGGGAATCCAGGAAAAGGAAAATTCCCATCTGGCCGAGCAGAATGAAAACTATGCCAATGAATCTGAAAGCGATAAGGAAGCAATCGGCAAATTACAGGCCGATTCCGAGAAAATGCGCAAGGAAATCCAGGCACTGGTCAAATCCCGTTTACCCGATTTGATTCCGCTCACACTGGATGAGGTCATGGAGATCAATGAAGGCATCGTAAAAAAATTCAGTTTCACCTTGACGGGAAAGAAAGATAAAAGGGTTTTCGAATATAAACTGATCTTGCAAAACAATACCAAGACCGACATTCATGTCGATTTGGAATTGCTGTTTTTTAATCGCATCGGTTACCAGGTGGCTTCGGCAAAAGTCGGAAGCGGAAAAAGCGGCGTTCCCGCCCAGGAAATTCTCGAGGCAGGCGAAATTCGTTCGTTCGAATCGTCGTTC
Source organism: Methylococcaceae bacterium (assembly GCA_028711365.1). GTDB lineage: Bacteria > Pseudomonadota > Gammaproteobacteria > Methylococcales > Methylococcaceae > Methylumidiphilus. Next base: position 3,598 of record JAQTSI010000183.1, on the reverse strand, counting down.
GAACTGCAACCCGATGCCGAGCCCGAATACCTGAAAATCATGACCAGGCATTAGCCAGACTCGGCCATGAAGCTTACGAATGCAAGGGCATGGTTGACTTAGGTCATTCATGCCGCGGCGAGCTTGGGGCTAACGGAACCCGCGTTAGCTCGAGCGGATTGCCCAAAGCACGGACGTTGAACCGGGTGCGATTCAAAGGGATGAATGCGGGGAGGGCGAGGAGATTGCGAGCCCATTGATGGCAGGGAGGCCACCCTCGAGCTTATAGGAAAGGAGGTATTCATGATGTGTCTTTCAAGACACTCGCTCTCCCCATGGCATTCGATAGTCATCACTTTATCACACCCCGTCGAACCGCCGTCATTCTCCTGAGCCGCCGAATGAGGTAATATCGTCGCTTGCGGCGACGCTTCCAGATTTACCGGTTCATTTCCATGCAATTTCCCTCCCAGTTCGACGTCATTGTGGTCGGCGGCGGTCACGCCGGCACGGAAGCGGCCATGGCCGCCTCCCGCACGGGCGCGAAAACCCTGCTATTGACCCAAAACATCGAAACCTTGGGGCAGATGAGCTGTAATCCAGCCATCGGCGGCATCGGCAAGGGCCACCTGGTGAAGGAAATCGACGCGCTCGGCGGCTTGATGGCGCGAGTGACCGATCGCGCCGGTATCCAGTTCCGCATTCTCAACGCCAGCAAAGGCCCGGCGGTGCGCGCCACCCGCGCCCAGGCCGACCGCCAGTTGTACAAACAGTTCATGCGTCGGGCTTTGGAAACCCAACCCGGTCTTTGGCTGTTCCAACAGACCGTTTCCGACCTGATCGTGGAAAACGGCATCACCGCCGGCGTGCGCACCCAGATGGGGCTGAGTTTCCACGCCCATTGCGTGGTGTTGACCGTGGGCACTTTCCTGGCGGGCCGCATCCATATCGGCCTGGAAAATTACGAAGGCGGTCGCGCCGGCGATCCGCCCGCCAATGCCTTGGCGGCGCGGCTGCGCGAATTGCCTTTCAGCGTCAGCCGCTTGAAGACCGGCACCCCGCCGCGCATCGATAGCCGCTCGGTGGATTTTGGCGTGATGGAGGAACAGCCGGGTGATGCGCCGACCCCGGTGTTCTCCTTCCTCGGCAAACGCGAGGAACATCCCCGGCAGATTGGCTGCCATATCACCCGCACCAATGCGCGCACCCACCAAATCATCCGCGCTGGACTGGACCGCTCACCCCTCTATGCGGGCGTCATCGAAGGCGTGGGGCCCCGCTATTGTCCTTCCATCGAGGACAAGGTGGTACGCTTTGCCGACAAGGATTCCCACCAGATCTTCGTCGAACCGGAAGGACTGGATTGCCGCGAGCTCTATCCCAACGGCATCTCCACCAGTCTGCCTTTCGACGTGCAACTGGAACTGGTACGCTCGATGAAGGGGTTTGAAAATGCCCATATCACCCGACCCGGCTACGCCATCGAATATGACTTCTTCAATCCTCGCGATTTGAAGTCCTCATTGGAGACCAAGCATCTGGAAAACCTGTTTTTCGCGGGACAGATCAATGGCACCACCGGTTACGAGGAAGCGGCAGCGCAGGGTCTCATCGCCGGATTGAACGCCGCGCGCAAAGCGCGGGGTTTGGAGGCCTGGTCGCCCACCCGGGATGAGGCCTATATGGGGGTGATGATCGACGACCTCATCACCTGCGGCACTGCCGAACCCTACCGCATGTTCACCAGCCGTGCCGAATACCGTCTGCTGTTGCGGGAAGACAATGCCGATTTGCGTTTGACCGGGAAGGGGCGCGAGTTGGGCTTGGTGGACGATGAACGCTGGCGAGCTTTCGAGTTCAAGCGGGAGGCCATTACCGGTATCCAGGCTGACATGGCCGAAACTTGGTTGAGGCCGAACTCGCCACAGGCCGGGCAAATCGGCGAATTATTGGCCACTCCGCTGCAAAAAGAAACCAGCCTGGCCGAGCTGCTGCGCCGTCCCGAATTGAGCATAGGTCAATTGGCTCCATGGTCGGAACCGATTGCCCGAGAATCCAGCGAGCAGGTATTGGAGCAGGTGGAGATTCAGGCCAAATATGCCGGCTATATCGACCGCCAACAGGCGGAAATCGAGCGTACCCGCCGTTACGATCACTGGCGTCTGCCGGAACGATTCGATTATGTCAATGTGGTCGGGCTATCCAACGAAGTGCGGGAAAAGCTCAGTCGGCAGCAACCGGAAACCCTGGGACAAGCGGCGCGAATCCCGGGCGTCACCCCCGCGGCCATTTCCCTGTTGCTGGTCCATTTGAAGAAAAAAAGCGCCTAAGTGGACTCACTCGAACGATTATTGGCCGCTGGCCTGGTGGCCATGGATTTACCCTCCACCCCGAAGCAGCGCGGTAAACTGCTGGATTTTCTGAACTTACTGCTGAAATGGAATCGGGTCTATAATCTCACCGCCATCGACCGGCCCGAAGACATGGTGCGCCTGCACCTGCTGGATAGTCTGGCGATCCTGCCTCATCTGCATGGCGGGCGAGTGTTGGATGTGGGCACCGGAGCGGGTCTGCCGGGAATCCCCCTGGCCCTGTTGGCGCCAGAGCGGGAATTTACCCTGCTGGATAGCAATGCCAAGAAAACCCGTTTCGTGCAACAAGCCGCCATCGAACTGGGGTTGGGCAATGTCACGGTGGAGCAGACCCGCGTCGAGCGGTTTGTGCCGCCAATTGGCTTCGATACGATACTGTCTCGGGCTTTTTCCGGTTTGGCCGACATCGTGAGGCAAACCGCCAGGCTGTTGAATCCGGGCGGTGTCATCCTGGCACAGAAGGGCAGATTGCCCGAACCAGAAATTAGACAATTGAACGACTTGCTCATTAATATCATTCCCTTGGCGGTTCCTGGAATCGACGCCGAGAGACATCTGATAGCAATCAAGCTCCTGGACTGAACAAATCAATGGGAAAAATAATCGCAGTCGCCAACCAGAAAGGCGGCGTCGGCAAGACCACCACCAGCGTCAACCTGACCGCTTCCCTGGCCGCCACTCGGCACCGGGCGCTATTGGTGGATCTCGACCCACAGGGCAACGCTACCATGGGTTGCGGTGTGGATAAGAAAAATCTGCGGCTATCCTCCTATGACGTTCTGACCCGGCAATCGACGGCGCGGGATGCCATCGTCCTGTTGCAGGATCTCGGATTCCATCTGCTGCCCGGCAATGGCGATTTGACTGCCGCTCAAGTGGAGTTGTTGAACATGGAAGGCCGGGAACGGGCGCTGGCCTCGGCTTTGGCCGAATGCCGGGAGGATTACCAGTATATCGTCATCGATTGTCCGCCTTCCCTGAACATGCTGACCCTCAATGCCCTGGTGGCCGCCGACAGCGTGTTGATCCCCATGCAGTGCGAGTACTATGCGCTGGAAGGCTTGTCCGACCTCATGGACACCATCCGTAACATTCGCGACACGGTGAACCCCGGTCTGGCCATCGAGGGATTGCTGCGCACCATGTTCGATCCGCGCAGTCGTCTGACCAACGAGGTTTCCGACCAATTGACCGCCCATTTCGCCGACAAGGTCCTGCGCACCATCGTTCCCCGCAATATCCGCCTG
>JAQTSI010000451.1 GCA_028711365.1 Methylococcaceae bacterium | reverse complement strand
GGGCGTTATGCCCTTCGCTGCTGCTGTCGTCCAGTTCGACCGAGTGTTTCAGATCCTGCAGGGCGACGTTCAACTGGCCGTTTTCCATGTACTGGATGCCTTTCATCCGGTACAACTCGGCAGCGCTACGCTCATTGGGGTCTTTTGCCGGATTGTTGGAACAAGCCGCCAAGCCCATTGCGGCCAGAGCAATCATCAGGATTCTACGGGATCTCATAGTTGCGCTTGCAGTCTGATATGACGTCTGCTCTTATCGTTGACCCGTCCGACCAATTGGCCGCAGGCCGCGTCGATGCCCACGCCGCGGGTTTTGCGCGTAGTCGTGATCAAACCGGCCGACTGGAGTATTTCGCTGAAGCGGGCGATGGACTCCGGGCTGGAACGACGGTAGCGGGAGACCGGGAAGGGATTGAACGGAATCAGATTGACCTTGGAGGGCACATTGGCCAGCAGTTTGGCCAGAGCCCGAGCCTGGGCCGGGCTATCGTTGACTCCTTCCAGCAATACATATTCGATGGTGACTTTGCGGCGTCCTTCCTTGCCGATGTAGCGCTTGCAGGCGGCCAACAATTCCTTGATGGGATACTTCTGGTTGATCGGCACCAGTTCGTTGCGCAGAGCATCGTCCGGCGCATGCAGTGATACCGCCAGGCTGACGTCGCTCACCTCGGCCAGCCGGTCCAAGGCGGGAACGATGCCGGAAGTGCTCAGGGTCACCCGCCGTTTGGACAGGCCATAAGCAAAGTCGTCCATCATCAATTGGGTGGCGGCAACCACATTGGCGAAGTTGAGCAAGGGCTCGCCCATGCCCATCAGCACCACATTGGTGATGCGTCGCTCCTCACTCAATTCCCGTTGGGCGACCCAGAGTTGGCCGATGATTTCGTCCGCGCTCAGGTTGCGATTGAAGCCTTGCCGGGCGGTGGAGCAGAAGGAGCAGTCCAAGGCGCAGCCCACCTGGGAGGAAATGCACAGAGTGCCGCGTCCTTCCTCGGGGATGAAAACGGTTTCGATGCGGTTGTTCGCATCGACCTGCAACACCCATTTGCGCACCCCGTCGCCGGCCTGTTGGGCGAGAATGACCGACGGCGGACGAATCTCGCAATGCTCGCTCAGATAGGCGCGCAAGGATTTGCTCAGGTTGCTCATCCGATCGAAATCGGCGATACCGCGCTGGTGTATCCACTGCAGAAGCTGAACCGCCCGAAACGGCTTGTCGCCGATCGAGCGGAAATAATCCTCCATGGCCTGGCGGTCCAGCCCCAGAAGATTGGTTTTTTCGCCCGAATTATCGGGTGCGGGGACAGATTTCATCGGCCTTGAAGAAGTAAGCGATTTCCCAGGCGGCGGTTTCGGGACCATCGGAGCCATGCACGGCATTCTCGTCGATGCTGACGGCGAAATCGGCGCGAATGGTGCCGGCAGCGGCTTGGGCCGGGTTGGTGGCGCCCATCAATTCGCGGTTCTTGGCGATGGCGTCTTCGCCTTCGAGAACCTGGATCATCACCGGGCCCGAGATCATGAAGCCGACCAGATCCTTGAAGAAAGGACGCTCCTTATGGACGGCATAGAAGCCCTCGGCCTGTTCGCGGGAAAGTTGCGCCATCTTGGCGGCGACGATTTTCAGGCCGGCTTTTTCGAAGCGGCTGTAGATTTCGCCGATCACGTTCTTGGCTACCGCGTCGGGCTTGATGATGGAAATGGTGCGTTCGACCGCCATTGGATCTCCTAATGTGGTGGTGGGAGAGTTGAATATCAGGAAGGCATTATCACCGGTTCTTAAATGAGCGGTGATAAACACGTTAATTTTACTGGAATTTTGCCGCCGGTGGTATGGAAAGTGCGCATTTAGACCGAGAAGCTCTCGCCGCAGCCGCAAGTTCCCTTGGCCTTGGGGTTGCTGAAGCGGTAGGCTTCGCTGATGCCTTCGCGGGTATAGTCGATTTCCAAGCCTTCCAGCAGCGGCAGATCGCCTGCCTTGACGATGACTTTGACGCCTCCTGCCTCGAAAATCCGGTCGTTTTCTCCCAGTTCATCGGCGAAATCGACCACATAGGCGAAGCCGGAACAGCCGGCTCGTTTGACGCCCAAGCGCAGCCCCAAGCCCTTGCCGCGTTTTTTCAGTTGTTTGGCGACCTGTTGTGCCGCTCGATCGGTGAGAGTGATGCTCATGGTTCTATCTGGCAGAGGTTTGCTAAAAAAATCGTACTGACCGCTTATCGTAGCGCCGTTACGGGAAACGAGGAGGATTGGGGTTCGGCACCGTCCGGCCGAGAGTCGACTTCCTGCGCTTCGGTGAAGGGTTTCACCGCGTTGCGATGGCTTTCAGTGCAGCCAGGAAGTCGTCGATGTCGGTTTCGCCGTTGTCCTTGCCCAAGCTGACGCGGATGGCGCTCTTGGCGCTTTCGGGCTTCACTCCCATGGCCAATAATATCGGACTGGGTTCGCCGGCTCCACTGGCGCAGGCGGAGCCGCTGGAAACGGCGAAGCCCTTGCGGTCCAAGGCCATGACCAAAGTTTCGCCATCGATGCCAGGAAGGCCGAATTGAACGGTGTTGGGAAGGCGCGGGGCATCGTGGGCAAACAGGATC
>JAQTSI010000450.1 GCA_028711365.1 Methylococcaceae bacterium | reverse complement strand
TCTTGTGTCACGCCGCGTTCGGTGGCGCCCTGGACGAAGATTTCTCGCTGCTTGGCCATTTCCTCCGGTTTTTTCTTGCCCATGGCGCGACGTAGCAGATCCGCACCGCCGAGGGTATAGCCGGCCAGTACCTGGGCGATCTGCATCACCTGTTCCTGATAGACGATGACGCCATAGGTGGGCTTGAGAATGCCTTCCAGATCAGGGTGGGGATAATCCACCTTGGCTTTGCCATGCTTGCGGTTGACGAAGTCGTCCACCATCCCCGATTGCAAGGGTCCGGGCCTGAACAAGGCCACCAAGGCGATGATGTCCTCGAAGCAGTCGGGTAACAGCCGGCCAATCAATTCCTTCATGCCGCGCGATTCGAGCTGGAACACCGCCGTGGTGGCTTTACGCTTGAGCAGACTATAGGTAGCCGCGTCGTTGCGGGGAATCAGATTGATGTCCAGCGCCGGTTCGCCTTTCTCGGCTCTCTGCCGGTTGATGGTCTCCATCGCCCAGGCTATGATGGTCAGGGTGCGCAGCCCCAGGAAGTCGAATTTGACCAGCCCCACCGCTTCGACGTCATCCTTGTCGAATTGGGTGACCAGGTTGTCGCCACCCTGTTCGCAATAGAGCGGGCTGAAATCGATCAGCCTGGAAGGGGCGATGACCACCCCGCCAGCATGCTTGCCGGCGTTGCGGGTGATGCCTTCCAGCGATTGACCCAGATCGATGAGGGATTTGACTTCCTCGTCGGTCTCGTACAGTTTGCGCAGGTCCTCGCTGTCCTTCAGCGCCTTGTCCAGGGTGATTCCCAGCTCGAAGGGAATCAGCTTGGCGATGCGGTCGACGAAACCGTAGGGGTGCCCCAATACCCGGCCCACGTCGCGCACCACGGCCTTGGCGGCCATGGAGCCATAGGTGATGATCTGGGAGACCCGGTCGCGGCCGTAATGGCGGGCGACATAGTCGATCACCTCATCCCGGCGCTCCATGCAGAAATCCACATCGAAGTCGGGCATGGAGACGCGCTCGGGATTGAGGAAGCGCTCGAACAGCAACTCGAATTCGATGGGGTCCAAGTCGGTGATCTTCAGCGCAAAAGCCACCAGGGAGCCGGCGCCGGAGCCGCGTCCCGGCCCCACCGGGACGCCATTGTTCTTGGCCCACTGGATGAAGTCGGCGACGATCAGGAAGTAGCCGGGAAAACGCATCTGGTTGATGACGCCAATCTCCACCTCCAGCCGATCCCAATAGGGCTTTTGTTTTTCCTCACCGGCGCCGGGCATGAGCAAATCCAGCCGCTGCCGCAGGCCCTGGCGCGATTGCCGCGCGAAGAATTCCTCCACGCTCATGCCCTCGGGAACCGGGAAATCGGGCAGATAATTCTTGCCCAGTTCGAGCACGATGTTGCAGCGCTTGGCGATCTCGACGGTGTTTTCCAGGGCTTCGGGGATGTCTGCGAACAGTTCGGCCATCTCCTGCGCACTGCGCAGATATTGTCGCTCGCTGTAATCTCGGGGACGGCGGGGATCGTCCAGCACCCTGCCCTGGTGGATACAGACACGGGCTTCATGGGCATCGAACTCGGAAGGCTCGAGGAAACGCACGTCATTGGTGGCTACCGGCGGAACGCCGAACTCCTCCGCCAATTCCAATACGGCGGCCAGATATTCTTCCTCACCCGCCCTGCCGGTGCGTTGTAGTTCCAGGTAGAAGCGATTGCCGAAGATTTTTAGCCAGCGCTCCAATTCGCGTCTGGCTTCATCGCCATTGCCCGCCAGCAGGGCGCGTCCTATGCTTCCCTCCCTGGCGCCCGACAGAGCGATGAGTCCTTCATGGCGGGTTTCCAGCCAGTCCGCCATGAGCATGGGCACCCCCTGGCGCTGGTTTTCCTGGTATCCCCGGGAGACCAGCTCGGTGAGGGTACGGTAGCCTGTGGGATTTTGCACCAACAGGGTCATTCGGTAGGGCGCGGCAGGTTCGGATTCGTTGTAGATCCACACATCGGCCCCGGCGACGGGCTTGACCCCCGCCGCCATGGCCGCTTTGTAAAACTTGACCAGGGAGAACAGGTTGGACTGATCGGTCACCGCCACGGCGGGCATGCCCAATTGGGCGACCCGCTTGACCAGCGGCTTGACGCGCACCAGGCCGTCAATCAGGGAGTATTCGGTGTGGAGGCGAAGGTGGATAAAACGCGAAGTCATCGAGTTAAGCAATTGTAAAAGCAGAAAAACCGTCAAACAGAGCGGACATGAAGTGAAAACCCGGCGAGTTCGGGGGATTTCCAGAACGGGAACTAATGTCTGGATTCCTCCAGGCAAAGAGACAGAGCCTCACGCCAGTCGGGAAGCCTCATGCCGAAATTCTCGGCCAGTTTGTCGTTGGACAATACCGAATAGGCCGGCCGTTTCGCCGGGGTGGGATATTCGACGCTGGCAATCGGCTCGATGCGGGCGCAGGTTTCGGTCAGCATCCCTTCCTCTAACGCTTTTTCCCGGATGGATCGTGCAAATTCGCACCAGGAGGCCTGCCCGCCGCAGCTCAAGTGATAAATGCCGCCGTTTTCACCGGGCGAGAAGCGGCTTTTTTGCAGGGAACGG
>JAQTSI010000449.1 GCA_028711365.1 Methylococcaceae bacterium | reverse complement strand
CTGACTGGCGATGGCCCCTTCGTGGTATTGCCGTTTCAGCTTCTTGTAGGTCACCCGTTCATGGGCGGCATGGGCGTCCACCATGACCAAGCCCTTCGAAGTCTCGGCCAGGATATAGATATTGTGCAGATGGGCGATGGCCTGGCCCAAGGGTGGATGAGGCGTGGCGTTGGCTTCCGGTTCTACTGCGGCGTCGCTCGGCGAGTAGAGATCATTCAGCGCGCGCAGGGACTCTCTCACCGGCAACGGTAGCGAGATCTGCCGGGGCGGCGTGGAGAAACTCCGCAGGCTGGGCGCAGAGGGCGTTTGCGCCGTCGGTGAGGTCGATTTCATCTCGATGGTTTCCGCCACAGCCACCGTGCTTCCCGGTCGATCATCGGCAATGGCGCGGTGCAGGGCGCGAAACAGGAAATCATGCACCAGTCGGCTGTCGCGGAAACGCACTTCGAGCTTGGCCGGATGGGCGTTGACATCCACCAGCCCTGGATCGAGTTCCAGATACAGCACGTAAACCGGCTGCCGTCCGTGATAGAGCACGTCCTGGTAAGCCTGGCGAACCGCGTGGGTCACCAGCTTGTCCCGCACCAGCCTGCCGTTGACGTAGAAAAATTGCATGTCGGACTGGCTGCGCGAGAAAGTGGGCAAGCCCAGCCAGCCCGACAACCGCATCCCCGAAGATTCGAATTCGACCCTCAGGGCATTCTCCAGGAAGGATTCGCCGCACATCAGCCCCACCCTTCCCTCCCTTTGCTCCAGGTTCATGGCCGGCCTGAGATTGAGGATTTCCCGCTGGTTGTGACGCAGCAGGAAGGCGGTCTCGAAGCGGCTCAAGGCCATGCGCTGGATCAAGGTTTCGATATGGGAGAACTCGGTCTTCTCCGACCGCAGAAACTTGCGCCTTGCGGGGGTGTTGTAGAACAGGTCGCGAACCTCGATGGCGGTTCCGATCGGGTGTGCCGCCGGCTCGACCTGGTAGCCGCTTTCCGAGCCGTCCGCCAGGATGCGCCAGGCAGTGGCCGCTCCCCGGGTCATGGAGATCAGCGTCATCCGCGAAACCGAACTGATGCTGGGCAGGGCCTCGCCGCGAAAGCCCATGCTGGAAACCCGCTCCAGTTCATCCAGGCTGGCGATCTTGCTGGTGGCGTGACGGGAAAGGGCCAGCGGCAACTCATCCCGCTCGATGCCGCAACCATCGTCGCGGATGCGGATCAGGCGCAGGCCGCCCATTTCGATATCCACCTCGACCGATCGGGCCTGAGCGTCGAAGGAATTTTCCACCAGTTCCTTCACCACCGAAGCGGGTCGTTCCACCACTTCGCCGGCGGCGATCTGATTGATCAATTGGGGGGGGAGAATGCGGATGGGCATAAACGGTACGGCGGCAAACAAGCGACTATTCTAACCGATCGTCGCAGGATCGGCGCAATTCCCGCAAATGCCTGACACCCTCTCGCCAATGGATCGGATGAAAGCCAGGCCATCGTTTGAGCAAACTGCGTCGAGCTTTGCGCAGTTTACCTCACCATTTGATCGACTTTCTCGAACGATGACGCAGATCATACAAACGGTGGAGCAAACCGCGTCGAGCTTTGGGCAAGCTGCCTCATCGTTTGAGCAAGTTGCTCAAACGATGAGGCAGCTTGGATAAATGATGAACAAGCCGCCTCGCGCTTTGCGCAGTTGACATCGCTGTTTGAGTCGTTTGCTCAAACGATGGGGCAGCTTAGATCAACGATTGAGCAAACCGCATCAAGCTTTACCCAGTTGACGTCGCCGTTTGAGGCGCTGGCTCGAATGGCGACGCAGCTTGCGCAAACGATTGGGCGACTCAGGTCGAGCTTTGGATGATTTAGGTCAACCCAAAAAGCCGGCACTGCGGTTCATTGCCGGGAAGCGAGAACCACCGGCTTGCTCTCGGCGAGCCTCGAAGGAGCGGGGTTCTGGCGCGCGAAATAGGCTTGGATGCCTCTGAAGATGGAACGGGCCACACGATCCTGATAAGCGCGACTGGCGAGATTTTTTTCCTCGCCCGGGTTGGATACGAAGCCGGTCTCGATCAGCATGGAAGGAACGTCCGGCGATTTCAACACCGCAAACCGGGCTTTCTGCACCTCGCGGTGGTGCACGGGCTGTTTCTTGCGCATCTCCTTGAGAACCTTGCTCGCCGCCCGATCGCTGGCCTTGACGGATTCCCCGCCATGGGGCGACAGGGTAAAGACCGACGAACCTTTCGCCGCCTCGTTGTCATCGGCGTCGGCATGCAGCGAAATGAACAGATCGGCGCCCCCATTCCGGGCGATTTCGGCGCGTCGGTGCAGCCCCACGAAATGATCGCCCTTGCGCACCATCAACGGCCTCATGCCCGGCTCCGCGCGGACCATGTCTGCGAGCCTGCGGGCGATGGCGTAGACGACATCTTTCTCCAGGGTTCCGTTAGGGCCTATGGCGCCGACATCCTTGCCGCCATGACCGGCGTCGATGGCGACGATGAACTCCCGGTGCCGCCGGGGTAGGGAAACCTCACTGCTCCTGGCGGCAATCGTGTCCTTCCCGGACCGGCTCCGATCAGCCTCGTTCAAGGGAGTATAGGAAGCGGTC